>JBJTUH010000081.1:0-21633 GCA_046080605.1 Vampirovibrionales bacterium | reverse complement strand
TCTCTCGGGAACTGGTCGGTACCACTGATAGGGATGCTCTTTCATGGTCAGACGTGTCCAAAAGCGTCTGAGCTTGTGCTAGTAATTTCTCAACTTTGCCAAGATGCTCCGTTTCTTCTTCAATGGTATGTTCAATGAACGTCGTAATCCGCACATCATCAGAAAGAATTTTGGCAAGCTCTAAATGCTCTAAAAACTTTTCTACCCGAGTTTTATCTTGCGTAAGCAAGGTTACATGTTCTGTAATAGTTCCTTGTAATGACACAGGCTAGCCTTTCTTATTGGAAAGATGAACGGACAATACGCATAAAGGGTTTCCCACAAGTTCACTATACAGGGAATGGTAAAGACGAGACAAGAAGGAATTGCCATAGCCTCAAGCCCTGCAACACAACAAGAGGCACAGCCCCTAAAGGGTATGCCTCTCAGTCAAACACCTATCCCTATTTAGTTAGGCCAGTAAATATCTTGAGTACTATCTTCCTTGAGGTATAAAATCCCCTCAACGGCTTCACGAGAGACCAATCCCATATTCATCAGAATATTGCCAATGCCCTCACGTCCGCCCAAAGCTTCCTCAATATATCCCTGAACCCTAAGGGCTTGGTCAAGTTGCGATTGAGAAATGGCATTCTGCATCAGCAGATACTCGCCCAGTTTAATACGGTCTCCTAAAAACTTTAAAGAAGCGTCAATCGTCAAAGCCGTAGGCTGATGTACCCAGTCCTTCTCAAAGCAATGCATCAACTGTAAGCTACCTTGCTTTAAGCTCCAACGAAATTGCATACAGATGTCTAAAAATGGCATTTCTTGGGTCAATACTTCTAAAAACTTCCCATCTCGATAGTGGCTATCAGTGAGCTGTTGAGGGTGGGTTTGTAATGCTTTTTGAAAAGAACGCAGTGCATCTTCGCCCCGAGGGGTCAGCTTAGGATAGTAATGCTGAAGGGCATGAATCAGGTTAATAGAGTCTTTAATACTACGAATAGGAGAATCTTCTAGTTGCTTTTTAAGGTCGCTATAAATGACTTGACGCACCCACAAAGGCAAACACTTAATGATAAGCTGTAAACGTTGAATGGAATGATGGGCGGTATCAACAGAACCAAACTCCGAAGGCAAGTCAGGGTCTAACAATGAAACCTCTGAGGGCTTAGCATGTGCTTGCTTACGCTTCGCTGGTTTCACAGCCTGTAACACCTGTTTTGCCTCAGGAGAAAGCTCGCCTAACAATTCTTTTGCTTCAGTGGTTTGCTCTACAGAAGGAGGCACAGGATTTTTACCCTGAGCATGAGAAGTTATATCAGTCATCATAACGAGCAACCTACCTTATTATGCTTCATTACGGCGTACAAAACACCATAAACGGGGACACTATCTCATCGTAGAAACGCAACTTTACCCTAATCTTTTCCACAAGAGCGTCTTCTATCATTCTGTAATGTGTCTTCGTCCAAGCGCTACCCTCTCATAAGCCACACCTATCATAACCCTCTATTTGAGGGACACAGCCTTATGATGACATGGCACTAAACCCAGACTGTCCTGATAGGGCTTGCGTGTATTGCATGATATCTCGATTACGGTTTAACCACCCTTGTAAAAACACCCCCTGCCCTCCTCGTGAGGCAAAGCGTCGATAGAGATTTTCCATTTCTTGCAAAAAAGTGACATGGCTATTCCCTGCTTTTTGCAGAATGTCTTTGGCACGCCCCACCCCCATATTGACCGCAGCGTTAAATACTGCCACCGCCAGGGGTAGATTACGCTGAGCCAGTTGATTCGCACCACTAGGAACCCAATAGTTTTCATAATAGATTTGCCGTACTTCTTCCTTGGTAATATCTTTCACATTTTTTTGTGGCAAGCCCTTCTTACTCAACCACTGACGATACACCTCGTGAGTAATTCCCATATTCGTGGCACCCCCTGTATCATTAGGGTGATTAGAAAAACCACCCTCCCATTTTAGAACAGGTTTTAATGCAGTTTCAAAAGCCTGCTCTATCTGCCCCAGAACACTGGAAGATGCTTGCCTTTGCGAAGAAGGTGGCTGAAGCAAACCTCCCAGCTGTCGTCCTCCTGTAGAGGACACAAACCACCATCGCCCTTGAGGGGGGTGTGACACTTGGTTCACCATCTGCCTGACAGGTGCAAACAATCCTCGTACCACCTGCGTAAGCCCTTGTTGTGCCTGTGACACCCAAGCCCCTAACTGATGTTGAGAACGAGCCACTGCCTGACCTAACCCTTGCGGCAGCTGAAATCCAGAACGCAAGGCTAACGGCTGACCCGCACGATGGTATCCCCCTGTTGTAACAGGCACGTACATTGCTATTCCCCTGTATCCATCATTATGATTCCCCAACAAAGAGAGGAGACCCCCCTCTTGGCAATGACCCATAGCCCATAAACTACTTGGATTAAACCTGATAGTCCATACCATCGTGCTACTATCAGCAAAAGCAATGGGGTGATGGTAAAACATCACCCCATTGCTTTGATTCGCAGAGAGAAGGACTACCCTTGCAAGAGTGCTTCAATCCCAGGAAGTGCCTTACCCTCTAAAAACTCTAAGGAGGCTCCACCACCCGTTGAAACATGGGTAAAGCTTTCAGGTGCAATGCCAAAGCCTTCAATGGCAGCCACTGTGTCGCCTCCTCCTAAAACAGTTTGTACCCCTTGTTGGGTCAAAGCCACAAGCACTTCAGCGACTCGACGGGTTCCGTGGGAAAAGTTTGAAAACTCAAACTTACCCACAGGACCGTTCCAAAGAATGGTTTTACACCCCGATAAGGCTTCTTGAATACGTTGCTGTGTCACAGGACCAGCATCCAAGCCTTCCCATGTGGCAGGAATGCCATGGGCAGGCACCACCTTGGTGTTTGCCTCATTATCAAAGGCATCAGCCACCTTAATATCTTCAGGCAATACAAGCGTGACACCTAAAGCGTTTGCTTTTTCCATGATGGCTTTTGCAAGTGCGACTTGGTCGGGTTCTACGATAGACTTCCCTACCTCTAACCCTTGTGCGAGGAAGAACGTATAAGCCATGCCTCCCCCAATGACCATGACATTCACTTTGTCCAGTAAATTGGTGAGTACGGTAATTTTAGAAGACACCTTACTACCACCAATCACGGCACCCAAAGGACGTTGAGGGTTTTGCGTCACGGCGGAAAGCATCGCCACTTCTTTTTCAAGCAAATAGCCCGCTACTGCTTTAGGCACATGGGCAACAATACCATGCGTTGAGGCGTGTGCTCTGTGAGCGGCACCAAAGGCATCATTCACAAACACATCTGCAAGCTGTCCTAATGCCTCGGCTAACGTTGCATCATTTTTTTCCTCGCGAGGGTCAAATCTGAGATTCTCTAATAAAAGAATACTTCCTTCTTGCAAGGATGAAACCGCTTGCGTCACTTGCTCGCCCACCACTTCTGGCACATAAGCCACAGGTACCTGAGGGAGCAACGCCTGTAATGCCTGATGCACAGGTGCCAAGCGCATACTCTCAACGGCTTTTCCCTTGGGGCGACCTAAATGGCTCGTTAAAATCACTTTCGCACCCTGAGCTACCAATGCCTGTAGTGTGGGTAATGAGGCACGAATACGGGTATCATCGGTAATCCCCCCTGTGGTTTCATCAAGGGGTACGTTTAAGTCTGCACGCACAAGCACCCGCTGCCCCTTAACATGGGGTAGTACAGAAGAAAGATTAGGTAAAACTTTTTGAATCGTTTGAGTTGTCATGGTTGATACACCCTCTATCAGACACGTCTTTTGGAAAGGTCTCTACGTTTGGCATGATACCAACGCGAGTGCCGGCCAAAAACATGTGTTTCGCAATAACACAACATACGCCACTCATCACAATGAGTGCTTCATTGAGGCACCAGTATTTTCCCAGAAAAGCTCTGTTCACAAGGGGAAGGAGCCTCAAGCCTAGTATACCTGAAAGAGAGACCTTCCTCCTAGTACAGCTCGTAAACCTAACACCTCTTCATGCCACACGAAAAAGGTACCCTCTTCATAATGTCGAGGGTACCTTTTTCTGAAACACTGAACCTAAGGAAAGCGATTAGACAAAAACGCCTTTAATCACTTTGCCTACGGTCTTAAAGTAATTCACCATCATCTTAGGCGTTGCAGCAATCATGGCTTGTGCCACAGGCACAGAGGCTGCCGCACCTACAACAGCACCCGTAAGCATCCCCACATTTTTCATCACATGGACATCCTGCGTTTTAGTTTCATCTTCAATCATCGCTGCACCCAAGGCTTTCCCAGTGGTTGCCCCAATGGGGGTCGTCACAGCACCCGCCATGGCACCGTAAGCTTTTTTAACCCCCGCAATACCAGGCATACCATTTTCACCCTTTAAGTGATGCTGCCCAAGGTTATACCCTGCCACGCCTCCAGGAATCACAAACCCAAAATAAGTGCTTCCTAGCTCATGCTGAGGTAAGTGATGTGGGGACATCAAGCGGTTCATAAAAGGACGATGATGCACTTTTCCACTTTCATGATGACTATTCAAAAGCTCATCAAAAGGAGCCTGATAGCGTGCGGCAACCTCATCCGATAATTTCAAAGATAAAAGAGGCTGTAGTGCATTGTCTTTCCACGCAAAATAATAATCCTTTTTCTGCGTGTCCTCACCCGTCGTGGATTTACGCTTTAACACGACCGCATCATCACCCACTTTAAAGCTTAAATCGCCTTCAGAATCTCCAAGTTTTAACTTAATCGCACTTTCTTCTGGCTTGGCTTTTTCCGTGTAGGTATGCTCCATAATGTAGTAGTCTTTACCCTCAGAAGAGCCTCTTAACACTCGAACATCAGGGCTTTCCTTCCCAAGAAGCAGTGTGTCTTTCGTCCATTTCAACGCCTTATTGTCTAATGCTTTTTCAATGTACCTAGAGGGGTCTAACCCATCTTCTAGGCGGTATTTCTTTTCAAGTGTGGGTGCCAAAAGATTCACAAGGGCATGCTTTGCGTCATCCACTTTCTCTCCTGAAACCATGTATCTTGCTTGCTCTTCCGTCGTGATCAAAGGGGCAAACCATCGCATAGCAGAAGGTGCCCAATCAGGCAAAGTCAACAAAGACGGAACATTCAACCCTTGTAGCAATTTAGGTGCGGTGGGGCTACTCACTTGCATCATCAAGCGTTTATCGCCATCCTTTTCTTTACGTACCCAACGAGAGGTCGTGTTCACTTGGTTCACGTTCAAAGTACGGCCATGAGAGGTAAGCTGGGCATAAAACCCGTTTGGAAACTCACGGATAATAAGCGGTCTTCCTGACGCATCTTGCGTATGCCCTGTAGGGACAGGAGTATAATGCTCATCTAAAAACCCTAAAATCCCTTTAATATCTTTGAGGTCATCTTTTTTAACCCGTAAACGAGACTCGCCTTCGTCTAGGAGGATATCTCCTAAATATTTTGCCGTGGAAATAGGACCATTCAGAAGAGGGGTGGGAATGGAGAAGTGACGTTTGACATCGTCTGTCACCCAAGTAATGGGTTTTGTTGCCACTGTCACCGCTTGCTGAGCCGTCCAAGTATAGGGGTTACTTTCAATTTTATCTTGAACAGCGTCCTGAGCGGCTTTCACAAAGCCTTCTGGCGTTTTGTCATAAATGGCTTTTTTTGCAGGATCCATCGCTCCAAAATGTGTTTTAGAACGATGAGCGCCTACCTGTAACTGTTGAATACGCATTGCTTGGATGCTCCTTTATAATAAAGCGAGGGTGTGCTATGCCACAAAAGGCACTGAGGAGAGAGAATGACATACCCTTAAATGACAAACGACATGGACGAAGAAGCCTTTTATCAGACGATAGCGTTCTATCGCCCTAGTGATGCTCATGATGTTTGGTTCCATGATGAACTGAAAAGCAAGCATCCCGCAATCGAAAAAACGTCTGTAAAAGTTAAAACATACGTTTTGTTACAAACGCTTTACACTTAAACAGGGCTTGATACCCCTGCTTGCTTATGCTAGCTTAGTTTAAGAACAGTCAATGCTTTTTTCTTAAAAAGTATTCACACTCCAAATGGGCAAGTGGCGGAATGGTAGACGCGCTAGTCTTAGGAACTAGTACCTTCGGTGTGGGAGTTCGAGTCTCTTCTTGCCCATCTGGTGTGTGACCCCTGTCACACGTAAGTCAATCTTTTTCCTTGCATCTGCATTATGTTTGACTTACCTTAATGTGTACAGTGCATTAAATCCTTGTTCCTTCAATGAGATTTTGCTGTTTTTAAACCATTTTTTGAAATGGGCCATTAGCTCAGTTGGCTAGAGCGCACCCCTGATAAGGGTGAGGTCCGGTGTTCGAGTCACCGATGGCCCACCATTTTAAAATAGAATGTTTAAACCATTCACCAAACTTCATCAACCTCTAACGTAGATATTCATTCGTTGGAGGTTATGTTTTATCTGTCTAAATACATGATGGACTTTTAGTATTGTGACGACTGTACGCTCTAGTAAAAACATCCGTATTCACCTTGAAAACGGCTCATTATCAGGTTCCATCACGGTGAGTATTGCAAGCTGGACGGGCGAAATTATCAGCGTGCCTAGAGATGTATTGCTTGAAACTCTCAATGAGCCTGATAACAAATCTAAATATGACAAACCAGGCGTTTATGTTTTAACGGGGGTTGATATTGCAACGCAACGCCCTATAGCGTATATCGGAGAAAGTGATAACATTACGTCTCGACTTAAAACCCATGCTCAAGACAGTAAAAAGGTCTTTTTTGACCGAGTCACAGTGTTTACTCATACCGATGATTATCTTACCAAAAGCCATGTGCGGTACTTAGAACATCGACTGATTGGACTTGCCACTGGCTTGGCAAGTATTACAGGCTGGCAGATTGAAAATAAACAAGGTAGCGATAGCCGTTTACCCCGTGCTGAACAAAAAGACATGGATGAAACCATTGAGCGTCTCAAGCTGTTACTGCCCATGATGGGGCTTTCATTTCTACAGGAGCCGTTATACCCCTCATCGCCTCAAGCTTCAGCCCAACAGGAAGTAGCTCCCTTGCAACTTGCACAACCCGCCATGGCGACAGATACAGAATCCAAACGGTTCGACTATTGGACTGCTTTAAACAACTATTTAAAAAATAAACAATCCAGTATCAATCCACAGCAACCGCCATCAAGGCATTGGACGAATCTTTCAATTGGAACCTCAAAAGCCCACATGAACTTTAGAGTTCTGTTTAGGGAAAACAACGTGGCTTGCGATTTATATATTAAAGACCATAAGGCACTCTATCATTTTCTTGAACAGCATAAGGGATACATTGAGCAGGCTATAGGCACGCCACTTCATTGGACAGCACAAGCTAATAAAAAAGCTAGGCTGATTACTGCTGAAAAAGCCTTTGCTCTCAACAGCCCTCATACTTGGGAAGACAGCTTTAGCTACTTGGAAGCTCATGCAATAAAGTTCAAAGAAGTTTTGTGTCCATTGATTTCCCAATTTGAAAATTCAACACGGGCAGAAGGGGCAACAACCCCTGAAGTTATCTTTGAGCTTACCTCCAACGGGGGACTATTCCATGCCAAAGGGTATGAGGACAATCGAACGTTCGTTGTGATGAAAGGCTCTTTGGTGAGAAACCTATACTCAGAAGACTACGTAAACACTCTTGCTGGAGCCAATCGCTTTCAAAAACGATTCCTTACCGAAAGTTCGTATTGTGAAGCCATACCACACAATACCCATGTGGTACAGACAACCCAAGACATTACGTTTAACAGCCCCTCAAGTGCGGCAACCTTTGTCTCTGGACGTGAGGCAAACGGACGTATTGGGTGGAAAGTGCAAGGTAGTCAAGAAACCTACGGCGAGTGGCACGCACGCCAACAAGAGACCCCTTCCCCCTCATACCACGAAGCCGATACTTCTCAAGACTGATTACGCCAATTGATGCTGGGCTTTAAGGGTTTGACGGATGGTTTCAATGGCACGTTCACAGTACAGCTTAAGCCTCATCATCAACGTACGAACGTCTTGAACAACAGGCAAGACAGGTATTGAATACCCTTCATACAGAAACATTTACGAGTAGTTTAGTCAGTAGACTCCCCATTGAAGAGAAGGCTTAGAGTCTTGACAAATGATCTATAGTTGAATACATAGTAACAACACAGAAAATACGAAACCCTCTATATTATTCTTTGCTATTGGTCTTTACCTTTTTCTCTCAAACCTTTGTATGTAACCTTATTTAAATTTAAAATAGGTCAATATTGTCATGCTCTTAAATCCTGTACGCCATGAGACTACCTTTTTCGCCGCCCTGATTAAAAAACCTTCTTTTGGCAACCAACACCCCCAAGTTGACGCAAGTCAAAACATTGCAACAATCACCGACCTCTTCACCCCTTTTTTAGACACCTTTCAGCTCTCTAAACCCTCGCTGGACAAAATTCAGAAAGCTTTTCCAACCCCTAAAAGCTATGCGTTTGCGGGAGATAACTTTGGTCCTGTTGACCCCAAGTTTCTGAGTATTCTAGGGACAGCACTTTCTTTACAACACATGACCTACCAAAAAGGTGGTGACTTGTTGCAAGCGTCCAAAAAGGTATTCCAAAAAGCCTTTGAAAACCATCCTGATGAGCCTGTTGTCACCTTCTGTTTACCTACAGGTACGGCAGCAGGAAGACTCGTAATGACTCCTGTATTAAAGTCAGTCGATGCCATTATTGCGGCTGATAATGCACACCTTTACAATCGAGAGTGCAGTAGTCACTTTAAGCTTAATCAAGCAAGTGTGTATACCATTCCTACAACCCAAGGTAAACTCACTGCAAAAGCTTTTAAAACTTTCATGGATGAATACCAACAGAAAGGACACTGGCAGTATCCCAACAATGCGAAGCCCAAGGTACTTTCTATTTCACAACCTACCGAGTATGGTGCCATTTACAGCGATACTGAGGTAAAAGCATTGGCAGATTTAGCTCATCAGCATGGTATGCTCCTACACATGGATGGCTCAAGGCTTTTCTATGTCGCTGGAGAAACGGGAAAGTCGTTAAAAGCCCTCACCACAGAACTCGGCGTTGATATGCTCTTTATTGGCGGAAGTAAAAGTAAAATGGCAATGGCAGAACTTGCCGTTTTCACACCTAACTTTTTCAAAAATGCCAAAGGCTATAGCCGTCATGATACCCCTGAAAGCCTCGAACTTGAACTCAAAAGCTATGCTAAGCAGTACGGGTTAAATGTAGGACAAGCCGTGGGGAGTACGGCACAATTTGCTTACGCTCTTGAGAGTGGGTACGCCACAAAACTCACTAAAAACGCCTGTGACATGGCAAAACAACTAGAAAAGCGTCTTACTTCCTTGCCTCACATTGAGCTTGCTACGCCTACTGAAACCAATATGGTATTGGTCAAAATGCCGTCCGAGCTACTTAAAGCACTCAGACAACATTATGAACTAATGGTATTTACGCCCGACACCCGTAAACCTCACGAGGTTGCTGTCAGGTTTATGACCCATGCAGGCACAACCCCTGCTGAGATTGACACGCTTATTCATGATATTCAAACATTGAGTCAAAAAACGCACCAAGGGTAACCTCTACCTAAAAACTCAACCATCATAAATACCCAGCATCAACCATTCTAAGCCAGTTGATGCTGGGCTTTAAGGGTTTGACGGATGGTTTCAATGGCACCTTGTACAATACGGGTAATACGGCTACTGGAGAGTCCTATCATCGAGGCAATATCCTTCACCTGCATATTTCTATAAAAGCGGTACTCCACGATCGTACGTTCTTTGGGGGGTAGGTCTTGAATCGCTTTTTTAATACTTTTAATCAGTTCAGTGTTTTCTAAATCTTCATCAGGCGTAAAGCTGTGGTCTTTGATGAAGTCATAAGGTGTATCACCCTCGCCGCTATCCGCAATGCCGTCAATAGACAAAATATTGGTATAGTAAGGACGTTTGGCCCCCGAGACCATCGGACGTACCGTAGCGGTATCGTCTTCTGAGGTGCTTGCCTCTGAAGTGGCAGACTCCTCAGGCTCAAACTCTTCTTGTTGCCAAGAGGTCTGCATGGTATACCAACGAAACCTTGAGCGTAATTCATTCCGAATCGCCCAACGGGTTGCCGTCGCTAAATAAGAAGTATTCAGTTTATTCAGTTGTTCAGGGGACTTTCCTTGAATCAGGTTCTGAATCGCCATAAGTCCAGTAGTCACAAGCTCTTCCAAGTCAATCATGTGTTGAGGGACACGATAATATTCAACCTGTGCCACTTTTTCAACCAACTGCACATAAGACTTTAAATTGGATTTATCTTCAATATGATACTTTGGCTTCTTCCCTCTAGGTTTCGGGGTTGCCTCTTCTACAGGATGGGCTTGAGTGCTTTTTGGCTTGCGTGAGGCTGGAAGCCCCACTTTGATGGTCTCTACCTCAGACCTTGCCTCCTGTTGCCTTACCGTCCCCTTACGCAAAGATGCTAGAGGACGCTGAGAGGGTGACACTTCCTCTTGAGGCATCGATTGCTTGGGTCTACCACGGTGCTTCACCAATTGCAATGCCTCTGGCGTAGGTTGCGTAGTACCCTGTGTGACCTTTCCTCGTACTATGTCAGAACGAGAGAGAGAGGTCTCTAGGGTATCGTGAGTGTCTTGGATTCGTGACAACATCATAATGGTGAGGCATTCCTTACACTGAGTCAAAAGCACCAATCAACAAGGCCATTGCAAGAGGGAGTCTTTATGAGCCTTCAAAGAATGAGGGATATATCCCAAGCTCTCGGTGTCATTGAGAGAAAACTAAAGCCTCTCTAGCACTCAGCTCCTCTGAGAAGAGGAGTCTATGCACAGCCATGTATTAGGGGTATGATGATGTTTTGTGTGCCTCTCATATTTTACGCATGTCTCATGTTTTGCACCCTCGATGGTTTATGACTCGTCCATGATGTCTCAGTCCCACTCTTCGCCTTCAAGCACAACGTCTGTTACTCCAGTTACCTACCCTGAACTCACCCAATATCGGGAAGAGCGTCCTTGGGGATGTTTCACTGTCATTCAAGATGCTCCCTATTGTAAGGTCAAACATTTGGTGTTGTTGCCTCAACAACGTTTGAGCCTACAGTACCATCATCACCGTGAAGAACATTGGCTTATTACCCATGGCACAGGACGGGTCACGGTCGGACAAGACCAGTGGCTTGTTTCAGCAGGCGACCTCATTCGTGTACCACGCTTGGCAGAACATCGTTTAGAAAACACGTCGGTTGACACCCTCCTTGAATGGGTTGAAGTACAGCTCGGTGATAGCTTCGAGGAAAGCGATATTGTACGCTTGCAGGATGACTATCAGCGCGTGACTGACGTGTCACACACGCCTACCGATAAGCTAAAAAATGCTTGACTTTCCTGTGTGTTCAAGATGTAATGTAAACACGCTGATTTGCGGGAGTAATTCAGTGGTAGAATGCTTCCTTGCCAAGGAAGATGTCGCGGGTTCGAATCCCGTCTCCCGCTCCATTTCAAAAAGCCCCTCATTGCTACAACCATGCAAGAGGGGCTTTTTATTGTAGTAACTCTGTAGTAGTCTAGGGTATAGTTTTCTAGTGTGTGCTTTGATGTGTATCTGCATCAACCATCACTTGATTGTACAGTATCAAGGGTTTGTACCCTCATACTTTACAAAGGCTCAAGTTTTTTATCTACGTTTAACCATAAACCGTTTTTGTCCATTTTTTCAAGTCTATCTATAAGGTGTGTTGACCATGATGAATGCTGGTACTACAAGCGAAACGTCTAAAAATCCTCTAAAGCCCGAGGTGCAGGTAACCCGTAGTGAGGCACAAGCAACCTTTGAATTAAGCTTTGGACCTGAATTTGCACAGCAAGAATACAGCAAAGCATGCCGTCGTCTGAGCCAACGTATTAATATTCACGGGTTTCGTCGTGGGAAAGCACCTCGCCAAGTGTTAGAAAAACAGCTTGGGGCTGACCGTATTAAGGTTGAAGCCATGGAAGCCTTTTTACCTCGGTACTTTGCCGATGTTATTAGCGAGCAAACCCTTGATATTATTGCACCTCCTGAAATGACACGCTGGGAGTTTGACCCCTCTGAAGGCGTAAAAATCACAGCCGTCGTTGACCTTCGTCCTGAAATCACCCTCCCTGAACTTAAGGGATTAACGATTCAGTATCAAGCCCTCGCATTACCTGAAAACGCACTAGAACAAGAACTCTCTGCACTACAAGAGCGTTTTACCACTTTAAAAAGCGTCGTTGACCGCTCTGTGGAAGCGACTGACGTGGTGAACATTGACTTTGATGGCAAAGTTGACGGGGAAGCAATTCGTGGCGGTTCTGCCAAGAACTATCGTTTAGACTTAGTACAAAGCCCCTTTATTCCTGGATTTGCAGAACAGCTTGTGGGTCATAAACTCCATGAAGAGTTTGAAATCAGAGTCACCTTCCCTGAAAGCTATCATGAAGCTTCGTTGGCAGGCAAAGAAGCCCTTTTCGCCATTAAACTCAATGATATTCAGAGCCGTGAAAAGCCTGAACTCAATGATGCCTTTGCCAGCAAAATTAATCCTGAGTTTAAAACCATCGACGACTTAAAAGCACATATTGAAAAAGTGCTGAATGAACAAGTTGAACGTGAAGTCCTGACCCGCAAACAACGTGGTGCCGTCAAGAAGTTACTTGAAATCATTGAAGTGCCTTTAACAGAGTCAATGATTCGTAGAGAAACACGTATTTTACTCTCTGATATTCAACAACGCTTTGAGTCTCAAGGTGCCTCTTGGGCGGATTTCATCGCCTCACAAGGCGAAGAAGCCATTCTAGGTATGTTACGCAACGAAGCCGAAGAGCGTATTAAAACGACGCTTGTGTTTGGTGCGATTGCAAGACAACATAACCTAGAAGTTTCTGACGAGGCCTTCTTTGCACACGCCCAAGAAGTGGCAAAAGCTCGTGGCACAGAGGAAAAAGTATTCATGCGTCAGCTTGCCAACCAACCTCAACTTGCTCAAGCCCTCACGGACACGTTACTTGCTAACCAAATTATTGAACGGCTCATGGCTGAGAACACCTTTGAAGCAGTTGAAACACTAGAGCCTGTAGCTGAAACGCCCGTAGCAGGCGTAGGTGAAGGTAATCCTGAGTCAGTACGTCAGACACAAGGGGAAGTCTTTGACGATGCCCATGCTGAAACGCCTGTCGCCGAAGCCGTTGCTGAATAAGCTTATCCCCTAACCTCCTACAAAGTTAGGCACTTGTGTAAAACATAGCCCGTTGATAGATGCACTCTCAACGGGCTATGTACGTGGGAGGAGACATGACGCTGATTAGAGCGTCTTAAGCCATTGTTGCCAAGCTTTTGCACGATGGCTGATGGTTGCTTTTTCTTCAGGATGTAACTCAGCACACGTCCTACTTTTGCCTAAGGGGAGCGTCATAGGATCATAGCCAAAGCCTTCTTTTCCTCTCAATGCCTCATCCGCAGGGAGCAAGGTAAGAGGTAAGGTCGCCTCATAAAACGTTGGGGTACCTATCTGATGGATAGGTAGTACGCCCTCAGAAGAAACGCACTCTGCCATACGATACACAGCCAATGTAGACTGATAGTATGCACGGAGTGGCGTGTACGGATGATACTTGGCTTGCCACGCACGCAGTGCCAAACAAAGGGTTTCAGAGGTCATATGAGAGGGGAAAGGCTCTGATAAAAGGGTATGCCATAGCTGTGGTGTTACCCAACGATTTGACCATACACCTGGCCACGGGAGGGGGCCTTCATACCCCACAGGAGGGGGAGCTTCAATACACATACCTGCATCCTCTGCCACAATATACACCTGAGACCAAGCATACCCCGACAAAGCTTGTTGGAAAGAGACAGAGGTTTCATAGCATACGCCCAATTGTGCCACACCCGCCATGGCTTTGAGCCTAGCATTCTCTTGAAAACTCATCCCTGTTTCTTCTGGAGACACATAGCCAGGCAAAACGTTTAACTGACAGGCTGGCTTACCTTGCTGATGGACAGAGGGTGCCTGAGTCACACGTAAGAGTGTTTCAACTTCTTTGAGTTTATGAGGATTGTGGGTCGCAAGAAAACACATGATACCTTGCATCGCTTGCGTACTGCGTTGTGCCATAGCGGCTCCTTTAAACAGATGAATGGATTACAGAAAGTATAAAAGCCTCCCGACATTATAGTATAGTAGAGTGACTTTTTCCTGTTTTCCATCCTGATGTTTTGTTGCCCTCTAACGTCTTTAGGTGTGCTTATGGCTCCCTCAACCGTTCGTCCCATGCTTAACACCACGAACCCGCCTGACAAAGAGGTTTCTACTTATACATTGTGGGTTTTTGATTTGACGCAAACCCATCACCAAGCCTTTGTGTCCTTGGCGGAAGAGTTTGAGTGCGACTTAGAATACCATACTTCGCTTCTTGCAGGACAAACCCTTTTACAGCATACAGGCTCAGAAGACGACCGTATACCTCTTGTCTATATGATCTTTCCTGACGACTCTCCTGAGAACCTTCTTTCAACGCTCAAGCCTAATAAAGCATTCTTTGAGACACTCCCTCGTCACAGAGCCTGCATCGTGCCTCGGTCCACTCACCTTTGGTTTGGTCTGTGTCGAGAACTTGAAATAGAGCATTTACTTTCAGCCAAGCACAGTGCATTTCTTGACCAGCTATACCACAGTGTCTCCTTATTTCATCAAGCGAAACAACTTGTAGGACTTGAGTTTCAGCAGGAACAAAAAGGGTGGCAATGGTGGACGGTACAATCCACTGAAGATATTTTAAATTACTCGAAACAAACCATGGATTTATTAAATCCGATTCTATGCGGGCGTGCCAACGAGCTACAAACCACACTCTTTGAAGCACTCACGAATGCCGTCTACCATGCCCCAAGGCATAAAAATGGGGAAGAAAAATATCACAAGGCTCAGTCTATCAACTATCTTCCTGCCAAAGACCGTGCATTCTTGGCCTTAAAACAATTAACCCATAGTGCGGATATTATTGTACAGGACCAATGGGGAACCTTAACCCCCGCAGAGGTTTGGCAGTGGATGGAAGAAAATACCCGTGAAGATGCTCTTTTTGCAACCCACGGCAGAGGATTTTTTCTGATGTATCTCCTGATGGATGGTTTACAAGTAGATATTGCCCCTAAACGAGGAACACGGGTCACGTTTCAGATTCAGCAACACCCCTCAGAAGAAGATGCCCCTTACAAAGCACTCTTTTTGAATCACTGTATAACACCCTAGCGGTGCGGTACCTACCCAGCCTCAGGACGACAAAAGCACACTGCATGCCAAGACGCTGTTTCAGACGGAAGGGTCTGAGTCTCAATGCGAGGAAGCGGACATGCTTGTGCTTTAAACTGCGACCATGGCTTGTTAAAACAGTCTCTTGCCTCAACATATCCGAGTAATAACGCCCTTAATGTCATGACTTGCTCTAATGATAAGGGGCTATCGGGTCCGATATCCTCTTGCAGTCTTGTTAAACAGGGCAAACAATAAAGTATATCTTCTATATCAAGGGTCAAGTTTAAAATACTCACCCGCTCACACACAGGAGCCTGACATGCGTCACAGGTATAATCAAAAAATGAAGCTATCATGGCTACCTACTTTATAGCTTTATCAAGCACTATAGGACACTCAAATACCCAACATATCCTCATTATAGACCAGCCATAGCCCATAGGAAATAGCCCGATACCTTATCAAAACCCTAAGAAAAAACAACCCCTCAATGTTGTCTCTTGCATCTCAAGAGTAAGGCATGTAGTATAAGGCTACTTTTATTTTCTTACTTTTTTGTGTTGCGATCATCCCTTTTAAGTTCAGAGACAAGGTTTTACATTTATATGATACAGCAACGTTTTTTTTCTTTGGTGTGTGGACTGGTCGTTTCCTGTCTCTTGGCTTACACCCCACTGAGCTTCGCACTTCCTATCCCTGATACTTGGCAAGATTTTTCAAGTGCTGAACAAACCACCCTGCAAAAAGGACATGTTGTGGTGCATACCGCTGCCCCTTCTAAAACCAACGGGGGCTATCATCAAGTGGTTGCGAGTATGCTTGTAAAAGTGGCTCCTAAAAAAGTCTTTGAGGTGCTTTCAAATCAACCTGAAGCCATGAAGGGGGCTCCTGGATTTAAAAAAGTGAGTACATTGGATAGCAGTCATCAAGGATTACAACAAAAAATTAATTATAAAGTGGTACTAGGGGGTATTATGCCTTTTGAGTACACCACACTGGTCAAGCTCAATCCTTATCATGGTATGAACTTTCAACGTGTTGCAGGAAGTTTTAAAGACTTTAAAGGGGCATGCAAGTTACTGCCATACCAAAAAGGAGAACAAACCATTATTGTGTATCAAGTGAATGTGATTCCCGATTTACCCATGCCTGCCTTTGTGACACAAACGTTCCTGAAGAAGGATATTCCTAACACCCTACGTCACATCGGAAAAGTGGCTAGCAACTAACCAACTTTTTAATAAGACCGCTAAGACCTTGACGCATCAGTCAAGCACATGGGCTTTTTTTAAAATTTCAAGAATTTTCTGTTTTTCTTCATCACTTCTAAAATGAAAGTCATTATCCTCAGCACGTAGCATGCAATTAAGCTTCGCTCCCGCCTTGAGTAATAGCTGAATGACTTCTATTCTTTCATCATCATCTGTGTTCACAATCGCCATATCAAGCACTGAAGCCTCTTCAGAAGACTTAAAGTCATTCACCTCAGCCCCTTGCTTTAAAAGCAATGCAATGATTTTAACTCTTGAACTTGTGGCGGAAAGGGGATGAGGCACATAAGAGTATAAATCTTTATCTTTCAATACGGCTTGTTGATGCCTTTTTTCCGTTTCTGTGGCTCTGGTGTTTATAAAACCATTCAATACTCCAGTCAGTCCTTCTTCCTCGCTTGCTTGGACTACCAAGTCTAAAGCTTCCAGAAAACTCTTATCTTCTGAGCTTAGTTGATCCGTAGGAAGATAGAAGGTGTTAAAGCCAAAAACACCTAGGCTTTCTACTGCTAGCTTTAACGGTGTATACCCTTGTAAACTCTTGGCATTTAGGCACGCCTTATTGATAGATGATACGAATAAAGACTCTAATTTTTCTTTATTTCGAAAGAGTACTGCTTTATGGAGAGGAGAAAAGCCAAAGGGATAAGCACACTATTGGGGCGTTTTTTGCAAAGAGGTTTGCTCATGAGACGGGGCTTTTTCTGGACTCAACATGATTTGAGCCCCCCAGACAAAGGGGGTATGTGTCAGTAGCAAACTACCAAGCCACAAGGTAAGGAGGAAGCACTGAGTAAAAAATCGCTTGTTTCTCGGCACAGACATAGACTTCATCCTTCACCCATGTCCCGTTTGGCATGAGCTGCTAAGCCTAGATTCGGTGGCGTGATTTTAGCCTAAAGTGATCGTAGCAATGAAATCCTACGGCTGACCCAGAAGCTCAACCATCTGCTTCCATAAGTCTTCTTTTCCAAAAAAGCCTGATTTAGTCACCCAGCGGTCTTGCCTATGAAAAGACGGAGACACGCCATGCTCATGTACATAAGAAGAAGGTACCAATAGGGGAATATTCGGTGCCAGTTGCCCCTGAAAACGTAAGCTCTGATGAGGCTGAAACGCCTGTTGCAATACACCTGAGGTTGTCTCACCGCCTACTAAACACCATATAATAGGGACTTGGGTGTCAGCACGTAAGGCAAGAAAGTGCTGATACACCCTACCCGCCATGGCGTGAAACGAAAGAGACTCAAAAGGAGACGAAGGCTGCCAAGCCTGAAGCATAGAAGAACGTTTCCCTAGGGAAAGTGCTTGCGTCATGTCATACGACGTTGCCATATACACCCCATGAGGCTGTAATACGTTAGGTAATTTGGAAAGAGGCTTCCTTTGTAGCCACTGCTCCCAGGTGTCAAGGTGCCACGAAAGGTTTTCTTGCGCCCCACACCAGCGTATCAGGGCTTGCCCTTGTGCAAAAGACAAAGGAGTCATACTGCCTTGAATCAAGACAAGGGCAGGCGCGACACGTGTCGAAGAGACCTCAATGAAAGGAGAAGCGTAAGCCTCAGATGAGGGTATAGAGACTGTTGAGTCACAAGACGATAGCACCTCATCAGGGCTTAGGGGCTGACTTGCCTGAAAAATACAGTCCCCCAACACCTCAGCCAATCCTGCTGCCCCTACCCATAAAACCGAAGCATCTTGAAGGTGACGCACGAGCCACTGGACTTGACTTTGAAACGCCTGTGCCTCCATGGCATCTAACACCCAAAGAGCGGAACGTGTAGCATCATACCCTTGTGTGTCTTGCGTTGCCACTGCATGAGCTACCCGATGTAAAGGTAACTCGGACAAGGCATAAGCCCCTGAAGGATGCTTTGGCATCCAAGGGGGAGCAAAATAATGCCACAGACAGCTCTCGGTCACTGGCGTGACTGGGTCAAGCCCCATAGGGGTTTGATGCACAGGAAGAAAAGTGCCATCTGCTTGCACAATACCGTGAACGCCGTCTTCCCGTGTCCAGCGTTGCTGAGAAGGCACCACAGGGCTCAATACCACATGGTAGGCTTTAGGTGCGTTCTGAACTATGGGGGTCTCTTGCGTTAGGCGCTGCCAGACACACGCCAGTAAGGTATACCAAGCCCCTCGTAAGGTAGAGTCTATTTTAAGATACAGCCCTAAATGTCCCGCTTGCCAAGCACTTGCTTGTGCAGGGGTAGGGCATATTTGGGGGTCAGCCAAATCAAAGGTTTGACGGATCTCTTCTGAAGAGGTCAACCTAAGGGATGCCTGATAGGCATGTAGTGCAAGGGGATCTTGAGATAAAACACCAGAGGGTATATAAGACTCACCCACCGTATAGATACTTTTTGGGTGGGGGTAGACTTGCACGTTACAAGGCTTAGAGGCTGAAGACTGCCAAGACGTGTAGAAGGCAAGGGCAGTATCTGCGGCTCCCGTCATATCATCTGCTAAAAGCATCCATTGACGTGGTACAGGCATGGTACCCTCGTTAGCTCATGGTGGTAGCACGTGTGGGAGCAAACCCTACATTGGTTGCATTAATGACAGCTTTTTCTCGCTTCACGCCTTGCTGGTCTTGCCAAGACTGGATATCCAAGCGTCCTTGAATCGTACCCGCAGAGCCTTTTTTAACCCATTGTGTTACAAAATCAACCTGACGACCCCACACCTCAACATCAAACCAATCGGTAATTTCTTAGCTACGGCTGACCGCCAAAGAAAACTTCGCTTTCACTGAGCCAGACTCGAAATGAGCCACTTCAGGGTCTTGCCCCACTCGTCCTACCAAGGTGACATGGTTAATCATGCGTGTTGTATCCTTCTCTGTTGTTATCAATACGATGAACGATCATTAGGGTTCAAGAGGGTAAAGCTTAAACGCATTAAGCGTTTGAACAAGCATCCATAAAGACTCATGCTTTAGTCTAAGTTTAAGCATACCTCAAGCGTACCCGTTTTTCATACAAAGTACCTTCAAAACACCTTGATATTGTTACACAAAGAAGACTGTAGGAAGTGGCACCCTACAGCGACGTTGAAGTGTACGTGCTAACATACCATACGCCCTATGCCACTGCTGCCAAAGCCAGCCTGTCACAACAGGCATCTCGGAAGCAGGAGACCTACTCGCCATGTGTTCCGACAGATACCCCTCTATCCATAATGCCACCATGTTGGCAAGATACAGTTTACTATAGGCGGGAAGGTCAAGTGTCATTAACAGGTCTTGCCACCAAGCCCAACGTCCTCCTTGCATCGGCGCAAGATGTTCTTGGTACTTACGAGTGGCAAACGCATGGTGAAGCATCCTCAGGCTTGCATCCAGCTCTCCGCTAGGATGTGTAAGACCACTAGGAGGCACCCCCCAATCCTGAAACGTCGTCTGTAAGACACCTTGTAACGCCTCTAAAGGGTAGAGGTCTTCTAGTTGATGGGCTTCTGGGAGGATCCATACCGCACGAGAAGGCACTGACTCAGGAGATGCCACCCACGTATGATGATGCCATGAGGGTGGCACATCACCATCTAAGAGCATCCAAACAGCCCCTTGAAACCATGGCTTTTCGCCCCAGCGTTGCCAGTATCGCTGTGCCGACTGTGTCCCACCCATAGGCATCCAACACCACTGAGGCTCTACGGTAGAAAAGCTTTCCCCCTCCGCCTGCCTGCTTTGCTGAAACCATTGCCATACCATGGGTAATACGGCTTGTTCTGAGGCACCTTCCACCAGTAAAAGAGCATCCACCCCTCGCCATTGGCGTGCAAGCACCGTATCACTTTGCCATAGTGTCGCCCAATGGGTATAAGAAGCCCTATAGGTTAATAGAGGCGCGAGTGCCTGCCACACCTTTGACCATTGTCGGTAATGACTCGCCTTTCCTGCAGGAAGTGTGCTTATCTCAGGTATGCTTGCAAGATACTCACTCACACAAGGATAAAGCCAACAGGCCAACACCCAAGGGAGCAAATCTGCCCAAGTACAGGATAGCGTCGCTTGTCTGTCAAAGCCCTGACACATCCACCACAAGACGCTTAGCGGATGACTTAATGTTTCATGAGGTTCTACGAGGTGAGACCAGCATGCACCACCCCGTTCCGCTTGTAAGGCATCGTACCACAACGTTTGATACCCAGGAGGAAGTAACGTTTGAATGACGGCATGTAACACCTCATGAGAAGAGGGCGAGGCTTCAGGGGAGACTATTTTCTGCAAAACCCACTGCCCTTGAGCTTCCACATATCGCTCGGGGGCAAACTCTGTCAGCCAAGGTACCACCACTTCTGACACCATGACAGGCGCATCATACCGCCCTAAACAATGCCACGCCACCGCCCATGCTTGAAGATGCTCTGCCTGAAGAGGAGCCTCAAGTATACTGTCATGAAGGAGTACTTCACCGCATTCATGTGCCTTACGGGTATGGCGTTCCCAAAATGACGAAACCCCTGCATACCAAAAGGCATCAGGGGGTGTAAGTTTTAAAAGCTGGTTTAGGGTGTCTAACGCAGGCAAAGCATCTGAAGAAACAGCCCAAGACCTGCGGCACGTGGTAACACTCAACATACCAAGGCACTACACAGCAAGCTGAAACCACACCTTACGACGCACCCACTGTACCAGTTCTTGTCTGAAAGCAAGTACCGTCAAAATACTGAAAACAAAAAGGGTCAAAAAGGACATGGTCAATAGATTCCGTATAAAATAAAGTGTTGGGTAAAAGCATCAAACCTTTGCATAGTAGAACATAACACTATGGCACACCATTTTATAGTAGAATAAAACCAAATAGTTGAAAAGAATTGCTACACACCTCATTCAAAAAGAATGTTCTTATGTCTAAGTCAAAACTTATTGTTTTTTTAGATACCTCTTACTTAGGAGCTGTTTGCAAATAGGGGCATCATCTTAGCCAATCCAGTACGCACGCCATACTCACAAAACCTGCATAATGCATTGCTAGCTTCTCATAACGTGTCGCAATACGTCTTAACCTCTTTAAACGCTGAAAACAATTC
>JBJTUH010000080.1:0-6786 GCA_046080605.1 Vampirovibrionales bacterium | reverse complement strand
GAACGCAAATTCAGGGAATTGTTACGTTGCTTTGCTCTGGATTTAAATGCCAAAGAAACCAGTCAACTCACACGTATTTCTCACGTGAGTTGTAAAAATATCTTCATGAAATTACGACTGAGGATTATAAAAGACTCTTCTTATTCATACGCTGGTAATGGCATCTATGAATTGGAAAAGCGTGTAAGAGGAAAAAGAGGGAGGGGAGCGGCTGGGAAAACCCCTGTATTTGGTCTTTTAAAACGAGAAGGTAATGTTTATGTTGAGATTGTACCGAACTGTTCTAAAGCGTCTCTAATGCCTATTATACAGGGTAAGCTACTTGAAGGTAGCACGATTCATACAGACGGATGGAAGGGGTATGATGGTCTTATTTTAAATGGGTATGACCATTACCGTGTATTTCATAGTGAGAATGAGTTTGTACGAGGAAAGAGTCATGTAAATGGTATTGAAAGTTTTTGGAGTTTTGCGAAGAGGAGGTTAGCTCAATTTAATGGACTAAGTGATGAAACATTCTATTTGTATTTGAAGGAATGTGAGTGGCGTTTCAATTTAAGAACGAGTGATATTTATGCTATAATGTTAAAAGAATTGAGAGTAAATCCTCTCTAAAGTTTGCCAGGTCCATCTTATATACACTGATGTTGTGCTAATAGCTCAGTGCTTCCAGCTTTTGGCTACACTGGTGTTGATAGCCTTCAAGCCAAGTGCGTTCCTCTAGGCTCAATAATCCCCATTCAATGAGAGCTTCTTCAAACGGTACCCACGTAAGGCTTTCAAACTTAAGCCACCCGCCATGGGTTCCCGCCGTACGATACTCAGGAGACGGTAAGGCACTACACGCCACCACTTCATAGAGATTTTCAAGGCGAATCCCACCCCACCCAGACTCATAATAGCCAGGCTCAATGCTCATCACCATCCCAGGGGCTAGGACAACCTGTGTGCGTGCATGAATTCCATGGGTTCCTTCATGAACATTCAAAAAAGCACCTACGCCATGCCCTGTCCCATGACCATAGTTAAGCCCTTGTTGCCACAAAGCACTACGCACAATAGCATCAATGGCAACCCCTGTGGTACCTACAGGAAAACGTTGCATGGCACCTCGAATATGTGCTTTTAACACACTGGTATAGGCGTGCTTCATTTTAGGGGTAGGGGTTCCTATGGCAATCGTGCGGGTTTTATCAGTGGTGCCTCCTGCCACTTGGCAACCAGAGTCTACAAGGAACAAGCCCGTCCCTGTCAAGAACGTATCAGCCGATGGCGTGCCGTAGTGAACAATCGCCCCATGGTGTTGATACCCTGCAATGCTATTAAAGCTTAAACTATAAAACTCAGGGAGGGCTTCATACCTTTGACTTAACAGTGCCGCAGCAGAAGCCTCCGTATGCCGAACCCCTGAAGCAAGGTCTTGTTTAAGTTGTTGAATAAAACCATGTTTTGCATGGCTTGCAAGCAAGTTAGCACGTCGCATGGCTTGAAGTTCAGCCGTGTTTTTGGTGCCTTTGAGCGTATCAATCGGGTGATGGGTGTACGATGATTTCTCTCGATACGCCAGAAGCCTTTCCACAGAAACAGGGTACTGTGAAGGAACCCAAACCACCTTTAAGTCTCCAGCAAGTGCTTCTTGCTCAAGTTTAAGTTTTGGGAAAAAGGTTTCATACGGTTCAATCACAAGGTGAGGACAGCCTGCTAAATGTGTCCGTGCCTCTGGGGTAAGTCCATCAGACTGTATAAAAAGAGAGGCATGCGTAGGGGTGATCATCATATAGGCATGAAACACAGGATTATAGGGAATATCTTTTCCTCGTAGTTGTGTGAGCCACGCAATTTGGTCAAGCTTGGTGAGAATCATCAAGCCTTCTTGCTGGGCTTTCATGGCTTCTTGAAGCTTTGTGAGTGTTTCTTGGAGGGTTCTCCCCGTCCAAGCATGTGGCAAGGGAATGATACTCTCAGGCGGCGTAAGCCTTAGGGGAGAGGTAGTATGTTGGGGGAAATAAAGTGTATCAACCCAATGAGGACTCGTATAACTACATACCTGAGACTCTTCTACAAGATAGCCACAGGATTGATGGGCTTCCCGTAGTGCCGTCAATAAACGATTTTTAGTTTCAATGGAGGTAAGGGTCGGATCCATTCCTAGCGTAAAAAAGGGAATCGTGTCTTCTACAGAAGAGGGGGGAACCTCGATAAAATGGCGTGAAACCAACTTCTTTAATAGGTCAGAGACCGAGGAGGCCTGACCTTCAAGCCCAAGCTTAACTGCCGTCACCTGAGACGCATTCACCTGTAAATCAACTTGTTCATGGTACCGAGAATCTACCAATAAATAGGCATGGGTCTGCGTCACCAGTAAATCACCTGCCGAACCATCAAATCCTGTGAGCCACTCTCTTCGTTTCCGTGCATCGGGTAAGTACTCATTCAAATGTTCATCCACCGAAGGCACCCAGTAAGCCGAGACCCCTTCCTGCCGTAACTTTGACTGAAGCTTTTGAAGCAGCCCCACAGGAGTGGGCGGAGGTACGATCAGGGAAGAGGTGAACATGTGTAAAAAGACTCTCTTTCAAGCAAGGGGCAACGAAGGGCATACTGAAGACTATATCAAAAGATTCATCGTCCCATCCACCATCCTTTGACGGATTATACTTGAATCTGTAAGATTCTGTCATACGCCTGTACGGCTTTGGTAATGGTTTGGCTAGCAATGTTCACGGAAAGTTCCGCCTTACTATTGGCAATCATGATTTCATGAATATCCACCTCGCCCCCCATGAGGGAACGTTTTAATAAATGGTCAGGCTCTTGCAGGGTATGGTTGACTTGCCCTAAGGTATCTGCCAGCATATCTTGAAACCGCTGTGTATCACTTTGAGGAGGGATATAGGTTCCTTGAATGTTCTGTTGGGCTTGAAGGGCTTGTGGGGATAAGCCATTGAGCTGAAACGGATTAGGACTCACACCCTGTGCGTGGGTTTGAAAGTTCATGAGTCGGGTGAGAAAAGGATGATAGTTAATGATTGTCATCATAGGAAAGAAGCAACGCTATCTGAAACAAAAGTCGCATGAAATACGATAAACTCACGCAATACGCTTAAAAAAGAACAAACAACCCTTAACCTAACGACCAATTTCAATGGCTTTATTTGCCATCGCCTTCACAATACTCATGACGGAAAGCACCGCTTCATAGAGCCTAGAACTCATCATGGCATCGGCAGTATCTGCCATAGGGTTTGCATTGGACAACGTCACATAGCCTTTGGCATCCGCCGCAGGGTGGTTGGGGTCATACATTTTTTTACCAGGCGTGGTATCCAGCACCACCCCACTCAGTGCAACCCCTCGTGGTGTAAAGGTATCGCCTGGGGGGGCTAGGCTACTCACACCCATACGTGCCTGAGCAAACAAAGAAGCCATATCCGTACTGGGTTTGGTTTCCTCAAGAACAGGAATCCGTCGCTGATAATTGGGTGTTGCTAAATTGGCAATATTACTGGTATGTACCATCACACGACGGGAATGGGTATTAAGCCCCTGTGCCGCAATATCAAATGAGCGTAGCAATGTCATAACAGTGAAACTCTCTTTCTTTCCATTAGAAATAACACACTAGCTTAAGGCACGTTAACGACCCGTCTGAGCCGCCGTCTTTAAATTGGTAATCACGGAACTTAGTCGACGTGTCACAATGTTGTAACTCATGAGTGTACGCTGGAGTTCTAAAAACTCATCTTGCAGATTGACTTTTTCGCCTGTATCGTAACGCCACATGGGGCTTTTCGCACTACCCATAGCCTCTGAAAAACTGGTTTCACTATGATTCACCCTTGCCGCAAGCACCTGCTGAAAGCTCGCATGTTTACGGGTATAGTTGGGAGTATGAGCATTGACAATATTATTCGACGTGAGTTGCTGTTTTTCTCCTAACGCCCCTAAATATTGGCTTAGGGTGCTTAAATTGCCAAACGTATTACCCGCCATGGCAGGTGAGGCAAACACACTTGCCCCAGCAGGTGCTTGCCAAGCATTTGAGGCAAATGGTTGCGATGAAAAGCCTTGTACAGAGGTCATCAACTCGTTTCATCCTTGTTTATCCAGAAACCCTAACACCTAGTGACACATCAGTCTCTGTGCCATACCTTGCACACAGAAGACCCTATCATTCAGTGTAATAGGGGAAACCTCCCAACATCGAGGAGTCTCTCTTAAACTCATTTTAATAGAGGAGGTAAGAAAGATACATCCAAATGAAAGTGCTGGAGCCTTACAACATATTAGAAAAAGCAATTCAACAACATTCACCGTTTTTATTGCTCTCAAGCTATTAACAACACACCTAGTTATTTTATTCAGGAACTCTACTTATGAAATTACCAACAAAATTAACATCAGGGCTTAAAAAAAGCTTACAAAGCATACAACAATTAGATAGAACCTTAAGCGATCCTATAAGATCACAGAAGATTAATGATAGGATAGGAGTTGGTTGTGTTGGATTTCTTGGAATAGTAGGTTTAGGTTGTGCGAGCAGATTATTCTACATGGAACATCAAGACCAACAAGCTATCAAAACTTTAGTTAAGCAAGACTATCAAAAAGTTGGCATGTCACCGCCTAAAGATATCAAGTTTAAACATGGCTCTATCGGTTATCTTGTTGAGTATCTTCCTGAAAAAGATAAAAACACAGTATTTGTAAATAATAACAGAGTAACTAGACACGAAACACCAGCAGAAAGAGTTAGTCAATACAAACGAGCGTGGTTTCAGGCAAAGGTTTATAACCTTACAAAAAATGACCCTAGAGGACCTGTAATTAAAGAAGGAACAAGAAACTTTCGATTAGATGTTGCAGCTAATAATGTTGAGTGGCATTTCAGAGCAAAATATGTTCCTGGATTTAAGGAAAAATATCCAAACCCAGGAACTTTTGGCGGTGATGCCATCTATAATTGGTCGTATTATGCTACCGAATATCAAAAGGCAAATGCTGAAATTGCAAAAAAAGGCTATCCTCTTGAAACACCTGAAATGTTTGTAAAAAGAGTATATCCATAAGAATAAGAAGTAAACGGTACATTCATAAAAGAACAGTAGTTTACCATACCCTTATTATTCACAAAACACTTGTTTGTTTTATCTAGGAGTTCTATTGATGAAATTACCAACAAA
The DNA here is from genome assembly GCA_046080605.1 of Vampirovibrionales bacterium. Taxonomy (GTDB): domain Bacteria; phylum Cyanobacteriota; class Vampirovibrionia; order Vampirovibrionales; family JAJTHC01; genus JBJTUH01. The sequence continues at coordinate 1,603 of JBJTUH010000080.1, read as the reverse complement.
ATTACCCTCAGGGCTTAAAAAAAGCGTTCAAAAACTACAGACCACCTTAAAAGACCCTTCAACTATTTCTCTTGGTCTCTTGGGAGGACTAGGTCTTACATGTTTATGGAGTGTAGTCAAATTAGCCTACATGGAACATCAAGACCAACAAGCTATCAAAACTTTAGTTAAACAGGACTATCAGAAAGTTGGCATGTCACCGCCTAAAGATGTTCAGTTTGCACACTCAGATCTACTTGAAGTTCTTGTAAGATATAATCCAGACAAATCAAACTCAACAATCTTTGTGGATAACGGCATAATAACTTCAAGGAAAATGTCTGTAGAGGAAACATCTACAGGGGCAACGTCCGAAGAAAGAGTTAGTCAATACGAACGAGAGAGGTTTAAGAAAAAGGTTTATGACCTTACAAAAAATGACCCTAGAGGACCGTATGTAAGTACAGACAAAAAAAGAAACTGTCAATTAGATGTTGCAGCTAATAATGTTGAATGGCATTTCAGAGCAAAACTTGTTCCTAGCTTTAAGGAAAAATATCCAAATGCAGGAACTTTTTACGGTAATAGTCCTTACGGCGATAATCGTGCTTATACTGCTAAATGTCACAAAGTTAAGAGCGAAAGTGCAAAAAAAGGCTATCCTCTTGAAACACCTGAAATGTTTGTAAAAAGAGTATATCCATAGGAGCGGACTCCTTCTTCATATAATGTAAAACGATACCTTAATGATAAAACAGCAGTTTACCAGCTCATTACAAAAAGCAATTCAACAACATTCACCGTTTTTATTGCTCTCAAGCTATTAACAACACACCTAGTTATTTTATTCAGGAACTCTACTTATGAAATTACCAACAAAATTACCCTCAGGGCTTAAAAAAAGCGTTCAAAAACTACAGACCACCTTAAAAGACCCTTTAAAAGGACCAGAAACTATTTTTCTTGGTTTCTTGGGAGGACTAGGTCTTGCAGGTTTAGGGAGTACAGGCACATTACTCTACAGGGACTCTCAAAACCAACAAGCTGTCAAAACTTTAGTTAAACAGGACTATCAGAAAGTTGGCATGTCACCGCCTAAAAATGTTCAGTTTGAACACTCATCCCTACCTGAACTTGTACGTTATAACCCTGAAAAATCATATACTAAAATTTTTGTCGATAACGAGAGAGTAAATAAACGAGACAAACCTGCTTATAGAGTCAGTCAATATGAAAAAGCAAGGTTTGAGTCAGAAGTTTTTAACCTTACAAAGAATGACCCTAGAGGTCCATATATTAGCACCTATAAGCAGCCAAGTTGCCAATTAGATGTAGCAGCTAAAATTAAATACTGGCATGTTTTACAAAAACTTGACCCTAGTTATAAAAAAGAGGTTCCAAGTCTCAAGTCTTTTTTTAGTCAGTACGAAGAGCTCTACACTATCAACAGAAGCCCAGACAGCTTTTATAAAAAATGCCAAAAAGAGATCAACGAAAGTGCAAAAAAAGGCTATCCTCTTGAAACACCTGAAATGTTTGTAAAAAGAGTATATCCATAGGAGCGGACTCCTTCTTCATATAATGTAAAACGATACCTTAATGATAAAACAGCAGTTTACCAGCT
>JBJTUH010000079.1:0-2621 GCA_046080605.1 Vampirovibrionales bacterium | reverse complement strand
GCGGGGGCCAGAAAGGTTGTAGCGTTGCAATAGCTCGGGTGGTACGGCTTCGGTGTGTTGGGTAAATAGGTTGTAAAAATCGGTTTGGCGGTGGGGCGATGCCCCCGAACGGTGGGTTGTCATAGCTAAAGGTACTCTTTTTATAAAACGAAACAGCCTTTATACTATAACACAAGCACACCCTTTCTTGCTTGTCTTAACACAATCTTAGGAGCCGTTCGGGCGTGCGGATAGGGGGTGTGGGTGTTGTCTCACGTACTTAAGGGTTTTGTTTCATAAAGTATTGAATCAAAGCAATTATTGAACCAGGAATACCTATTGTAGTTGCAAGTATAAGAAAAATCTTCATCCCTGTTGATTCACAGCGCTTTTCAATCCAAACTTCCCAATTTTTGGAGCTAGTTTTTAAGTTGTTTTTAGATGCTTTTTCAACGACTTGCCTAAAAAACTCAACCTTACTTAAGGTTGAACTCGACATTTTTACATATTCGCCATTTCTAAAGGCTTCAGCTTCTTTTGAACCCTCAAGAAAGTTTTTAGGCTCTCCGCCATCTAAGCTATTCAATGTCATTAGTGTTTTCATTCTTGGATGAGAGGCAAACGAATCACCATATTTATCTCGAAGCATATTTTTTAAATTAACACGTTGATTTAGTTTTATTTCACAAGGAGGCTTTTGATTATAGAGTATTTCATAGCGATGTTCAAGGTGTTGAAAACCATAATACATATTTTGCATATCCCAGTGAATAAATATTTTATTAGGGTTTTTTGCAATACAGTCATAAAACCTTGTTAAAAGTTGCTTTTCTATCTCGTTAAGATGCTGTTGAACTTCTTCTTTTGAAATCTTCAGTAGCTCAGCTGTTGAGTGAATAGAAAAGCTGGTAGATTGAGCTGTTATATAATCAAGAATGGCAACAGACGTAATTCTTGGAGACAGGCTTTCATTCTCGTCATTTAGATTTTCACACGAATAATGAATAATACAGAAATTATCAGGAGTTGCTTTTATTTGCTTAAAAAAACTGCGAGCATCTTTAATTTCTCCACTCATTCTCTAGTTCTCCTTGTGTGTGGATTGTGATAACAATACTGGCAGCATGCGAGTTGATGGGAATCCCTCACCCCTGCCCTCTCCCTAAGGGAGAGGGGGTAAAGCTACCTAGTAAATACTTTATTACGAGCCGTTGTGCGTAGCAATGCCATGCACAGAAACGATAAGGCTAAAGAGATTGCTTTTCAATCTATGAAGTAATTAATCGTAAACCGCCCCTAATATATATCTAAGAAGTTCTCAAACCATGCTGTATGTTCAAACTCACCAGTACGAATATACTCTTCTAAGAATAAACAATAATTATCTAGTAGTTGACAATTTGGATCTGAAAAATTTTCTTTCGTGTCTCTTATTTTATAGACCCTCTCACGAAAAGATTGAGTTTGTAATTTCAACATATTACCAATCTCTTGAAATGTTGTTGCTTCATTGAAGTTCCTAATACTAGGTAGAATGACTGCGATTGAAGCAATCTCTTTATGAAGAGTCTCTAGTTCACATACAATTTTATCTAAATCTTTTAGTTTTGTGGCATCACTAGCTTCTCTTTCTTTTTGGTTGAATTTTTTGATATTAGAGACCAAAGCCAAAAGTTCCCGGTTCAAAAATAAATTAAAATATCTTAATAGCACTATCTTAAAATAGTTAATCTCAGATTGTGATTCTGAAATAGTGCTTGATTGAAGATCTCTCACATACGCCCACTGTTCTCTAAGACGAGTTGGGGGCATATCAAACCATCCTAATTCAGCATTCAATTTGATACTCGCAAGCTGGGTGTCGTGCTGCCCCTTATTGAGTTTTTCTAAAAGAGCTTTTGCTTTATTTTGTGTGTCATTCCATAATTCAGCTTCAATTCCAAAACCTTTAAATTTTTTTAAAGCGAGCCGTTTGAGTTAGCATTAAACAAACCAAGGTAAATGTTAGATAGCTTGTTTTCTCAAGAAACACTTTAGCGAGACAGCTTGAAAAAAAACAATAAACCGCAATCAAACAAAAAAATAATGCTAGCCAATGTTCTTTTATCCAACGGCACATTTTATTGCTCTCTTTCCCTTTGCTGTAAAAAATCAAAACTCCGACGAAGAAGCCTGTAGAATCAACTTTTTAAACAGTGAACACTCTGTACAAGGGTAGCTTAAGAATACTCAATTTTCAAGCTACAATGCTCGCCTAGCTTTTTGTAGTATGAATAGAGTTCTAAGGTGATTGTTCCTCCTCCCTTAGGGAGGAGGCTAGGTGGAGGGATGTCTTGGGAAAGATCTGGGGCTTCCCTCACCCCAACCCTCTCCCTAAGGGAGGAAGATCCACTCGCCGTGCAACGAAACAAACTCAACACCCCTCGCTGCACGGGCGAATGCCCCTCGCCGTTTGACGCAACCAGCGTGCAACCCCTCTTCGCACGGGGCGGAAGCCCTAGGTACCCATGTTCCAGCTGTTGAGGTAGGCCACCATCTCGGGGGTGAGGGTATCAATCGTCACACCGATAGACTCTAGCTTGAGTTTGGCAATCTCGCAATCAAGTTCGGCAGGGACGGTCATAAGTCGGTTAGCAAGCTGG
>JBJTUH010000078.1:0-2574 GCA_046080605.1 Vampirovibrionales bacterium | reverse complement strand
AAGACTTCAGCTTCTTCTTGCAAGTCTTTCATGAGGTTCTGATACCTTGTCCCTTCTCCTCGATGAAAAGCAAGTTGACTTTTCATCGAGGAGAAGGGACAAGGTATCAGAACCTCATGAAAGACTTGCAAGAAGAAGCTGAAGTCTTGAAAGAGCAACAAGCGGCATTGGCTAAAAATCCTGTCAATCCAGAGAGCTTACAGCGGGATATTGTTCGTACCGAAAGCCGGATCACTAGCATGAATGAACAGAAAAAAGCGTTGTTCTCTAAATACCCTGAGTTGCCCAAAGCAGTGTCTTATGCCCGAGAAGCGAGTAGCCAAACCTACCTCCAGCGATTGAGTCGTTTAAATGATACTTTAGGGAAAGAAGTAAACTTTAAGGATGGGCGGGTTACTTCTGACTTCCCAAGTCGAAAAATTAAAATCCAACCTAATGGCAAAGTCATTGTTAAACCAAGAACCTTAAAAGGTGTTCGTCACCCAGGTCATCACATCACAGGGGAAGACTACCTCCAAAAGGTACAGGACAATCACAACCGCATCACACTAGCCTACCAAACATTGGCAGCACAACAGAGATAGCGTGCTTCTAGGTTCGCTTTCAGAGCGTTAGGATGCTTCTTGTGTTATCCTCTTAGCTTCTATGGATTTCATAGGCAAAACAACTCAAGATAGCTTCTCCGAATAGGGCTAAGTCAGCAGGATGGCGTGAAGTGACAAGCTTTGCCTTGTTGGGCGTGGTGTCTATAACAACGGGGGCATCTTCCCATAGGCCTCCTGCAAACACCAAGTCGTCCTTAATGGCACAATAGCTTGTGACTCGTCTACCCTGAATGATACGTGCTGAGGTCAGTACCCACCCGCCATGGCAAATAGAAGCAATCACAGCATGAGGGTTTTCATGGGTGGCTTGGATGATGTCTAAAAGTGCTTGGTTCATACGCATTTTATCGGGTGCCCATCCTCCAGGTACCATAATAATATCCCATGGTTCATGAATAAGTGCTTCACATTGTGCATTCACTTGTAAGGGCAAACCATACTTGCCCTGATACTGTGTGGCACCAATCCCTGCAAGGGTTACACTAGCACCAGCCTCTTGAAAGCGATAGTAGGGATACACCACTTCACGGTCTTCAAAGTCAGGTCCTAGAGGAATAAGCACTTTTTTACCTGTAAGCACTTTAGGACTTACGTGACGTAAGGGGTGAGGGGAAGATGTCATGAGATTTTTCTTTAAAATAATGGGGATATAGATAAAGCCTCTGTACTTATATGAGGTACAGAGGCTTTAGTCAAAAAACGTTTAATATGCCAAAGCCTATAACACTTGAAACTCAATGTTTTCAATAGCATGGCTAAGCGTGTGGTAGCTCACTTGTTTGGCGACGACCTGCAAGCCATTCAAATGAGGTACTGTGAAAACACGTTGTCCACGACGGTAAGCAAGTGTAAACTCTTTCACGGGCAACTGGAAAGACACAGGAGCTTCCACATTGCCGTAAAGGGTGGCGGGAATAAAGCCTTCTCTACGCACCATACGAGGGTTTTGACCCGCAACACGTTCTTGAGAGCCTTCAAGCACCATAGGAGCCTGAGAGGCAAGCAACTCGGTAAGTTCTTGTTTTGTATTGTTGATAATTGGCATGTCGCAAAATCCTTAAAGCTGATTCAAAAAACAGGACAAGGTACACAAAGCACTGTGATTAACCTTGAAGAGACACACTGTACTTATGAATACGTTGCATTAAACGAGATTTGTAACGAGCAACGGTATTTTTGTGGTAGATGCCCTTGAAGACAGCTTTATCAAGGAGGCTGTGAACAGCACTCATGTTGGCTTGTACAGTGGCAACGTCTGCTTTTTGCTCTAAGGAAACACGTACTTTTTTAATGGCAGTACGTACGGCAGATTTATACTGGCGGTTACGCTCTTGGTTACGAACAGCCACTTGAGCCTTTTTAACGGCAGATTTGTTTTTACGCATGAGAATACTACTCGGCTTCTATTAGTGTGGGTGAATAGTTTGAAAAAAGAACAGCATATCAACATCAAACAGGTGTAAAATGTCTCAACACGAGTCGAAGCGGTATTTTAGGGAAACGCCGTAAAGTCAACGCAACAGCAATCAAAATAGTATGTTTGCCTCAAGATAGAACCTTACTGCTGGGAAAGTTTACCCAAATACTTTTTTATCATGGCATAAACATGGGTAAAATCAATTCAGTGGCAGAGAACCGTAAACAATGGTATGCTTTATTATAAATGACTGTATGCTTTAACGGATGTCCGTAGCGTCTTTATGAAAGCCCCATGATGCGTTATGCGTCTATTGATGACTACCCTTAGCATCACTTTAGGGTCTCTATGGTTTAAAATACATAGTATATTGTTTATATATTCAAAAGGTATTCACTTCTTCTTATGATGTTCGCTATGCCCCCTCACGTCACCGTGACTCCTCCTGCTCCCTCAAGTGTTGATGTTTCCTCGGCTGTTGGCGCATCTCGTTGGTATAAGCCTTTACTTGAGAATGTTAGCCTACAGATTGTGTTAGCCTTAGTGTTAGGG
>JBJTUH010000077.1:0-12927 GCA_046080605.1 Vampirovibrionales bacterium | reverse complement strand
TTCAACAACATTCACCGTTTTTATTGCTCTCAAGCTATTAACAACACACCTAGTTATTTTATTCAGGAACTCTACTTATGAAATTACCAACAAAATTAATCTCAGGACTTAAAACAAGCTTACAAAAAATACAACAATTCGATAGAATCTTAGGCGATCCTATAAGATCACAGAAGATTAATGATAGGATAGGAGTTGTTGGTGCTGGAATTCTTGGAATAGTAGGTTTAGATTGTGTGGGCAGATTACTCTACAGGGAATCTCAAAACCAACAAGCTGTCAAAACTTTAGTTAAGCAAGACTATCAAAAAGTTGGCATGTCACAGCCTAAAGATATCATGTTTAAACATGGCTCTATCGGTTATCTTGTTGAGTATCTTCCTGAAAAAGATAAAAACACAGTATTTGTAGATAATAGCAGAGTAACTAGACTAGAAACACCAGCAGAAAGAGTTAGTCAATACGAACGAGAGAGGTTTAAGAGAAAGGTTGATGAGCGTACAAAAAATGACCCTAGAGGACCTGTAATTAAAGAAGGAACAAGAAACTTTCCATTAGATGTTGCAGCTAATAATGTTGAGTGGCATTTCAGAGCAAAATATGTTCCGAATTTTAAGAAAAAATATCCAAACCCAGGAACTTTTGAAGGTGATGCCATCTATAATTCGTCGTATTATGCTACCGAATATCAAAAGGCAAGGGCTGAAAGTGCAAAAAAAGGCTATCCTCTTGAAACACCCGAAATGTTTGTAAAAAGAGTATATCCCTAAGGACGTTGAGGGTTATTACCCTCAAGGTAGTGGAAAGTGCTTGAAGGACGTATACTAAGAAGATATACTTTTAGCTCTGGCACATACCTCCAAAAACAGGGTGCTAGAAGTGGTTTCCTCGGTACTGTCATGCTTATGTTTTTTTAAGAAGGGGTTTTTCATCGTCATGATGATGTTCTCAACGCATCCTGCTGTCACTCATCCATCTACCGACTCAACGTTGTGGACACCCCAAACTTGGATGCACTATCCCATCCAACAAGTGCCTGTATATGATAACCAAGCTGCCCTACAAGAGGTCAAACAGACCCTGCAAAACATGCCTCCTTTAGTCTTTGGAGGAGAGGCTCGTGCGCTGAAGCGTCAACTGGCAGACGTGGCATCAGGCAAAGCCTTTCTATTACAAGGGGGCGATTGTGCCGAGTCTTTCAGTGAGTTTCATCCGAATAAAATCCGTGATACATTCCGTGTCCTGTTACAAATGGCAGTCATCTTGACCTTTGGCGGACAACTCCCCGTGGTTAAAGTAGGACGTATGGCAGGACAATTTGCAAAACCACGCTCTAGCGATGTTGAAACGCAAGACGGTGTCACACTCCCTAGCTACCGTGGCGATATTGTAAATGGGCTTGCGTTTACCCCTGAAGCACGTATCCCACAACCTGAACGGATGTTGCAGAGCTACCATCAGTCAGCGGCAACCTTAAACTTATTACGTGCCTTTGCCCAAGGTGGCTACGCCGATTTACATCGTGTCCACGGATGGACCCTAGAATTTTTAGATAACGACCCCTTAGGCGAAAAATACCATGCCCTCGCAGGACGTTTAGATGAATGCCTTGGGTTTATGGCAGCCTGTGGACTCACCTCAGACACGACCCCTCAAATCAGAGAAACGAATTTTTACACCTCTCATGAAGCCCTCCTGCTTGATTATGAAGAGCCTCTGACTCGGGTAGACTCTACGACAGGAGAATGGTATGACTGTTCCGCACACATGCTCTGGATTGGCTACCGTACGGCACAGCCTGATGGTGCCCATATTCAATACTTAAAAGGGATTCAGAACCCTCTAGGTTTGAAAGTTGGTACCAACACAGACATTGACACCCTTCGACGGATTCATGAGGAACTCAACCCTCACAATACCCCAGGGCGTTTAACCCTGATTGCTCGGATGGGCGCCAACCATGTAGAAACCCATTTACCCAAGCTCATTCAAGCCGTTAAGCAAGAAGGCTTCCAAGTGGTATGGTCTTGTGACCCCATGCACGGCAATACCCACACGGCTTCTAGTGGCTATAAAACCCGTGACTTTGCCGCCATTTTGAAAGAAGTACAGGGCTTCTTTGAAGTGCATAAATCAGAAGGCACCCATGCAGGAGGCGTTCATTTTGAGCTTACAGGACAAAATGTCACCGAGTGTATTGGCGGTGTAACTGATATTACAGATGAAACCTTGAGCGAATGTTACCGCACCGCATGTGACCCACGCTTGAATGCCTCGCAATCCTTAGAGCTTGCTTTCCGTATTGCTGACTGGCTCCGTCAGGGTGTTTAAGCATTCGCATACCGTCAAATACGTTAGAACAGATACGTGATGAAAGGTCTCTTACTGTCATGATGAGTGCGTCCTCTACGTCTTTTTCAACGGATGAAGTGGTATCTCAGGCACAGGAAGCCTCCAGAGTACTGGCAGGGCTTTCAACGCATCAGAAAAATACCCTATTACTTGCCATGGCAGAAGGACTACGCCGTGAAACCCGTCGGATTTTGGAAGCAAACACCCAAGACCTCCAAGAAGCTCATACGCTCGGGCTTACGCCCTCTAGTTTGGCACGCTTAAAGTTAGACCCTGCCAAACTAGAACAACTTGCCCAAGGCATTGAAGGGGTTGCCAAACTCCCTGACCCTACAGGAAAATGTTTAACCCACTTGGAACTTGATGAGGGGCTTCTATTAGAGAAAATTACCTGTCCTTTGGGCGTGATTCTCATTATTTTTGAGTCTCGACCTGATGCACTGCCTCAGATTCTCTCATTGATGTTAAAAAGTGGGAATGCTGTTTTATTCAAGCATGGTAAAGAGTCAAGCCATACCTGCCATGCCCTCATGACACACGTCATGGCACCGTTAAGCCAGCTTGAACCAAGCCTCCCACGTACATGGGCTCAAGCGATTGCTTCTAGGGAAGGGGTGGCAGACCTCCTAAGCTGCACCCAAGGGATTGACCTTGTGATTCCCAGGGGGTCAAACCAAATGGTACAACACATCATGCAAAGCACCTCTATTCCCGTGCTAGGACATGCCGATGGGGTCTGTCATGTGTACCTCCACGCAAGTGCCGTCCTTGAAAAAGCACTTCCAGTGGTACTCGATGCCAAAGTCCAATACCCCGCAGCGTGTAATGCCCTAGAAACCCTCTTAATTGACCGTGGGTGCGATATTGCCACGGTATGTGCGTGGCTTACCTCTCAAGGGGTACAAGGTGGCATACACCATTTTAGAGTCACACCTGAGCTTGCACCCTATTTTCAGGAAGTGCCTCATACCCTTATTCCTACCCCTGAGCTAGGCACTACAGATGACTTAGAAACCCACTGGCATGTAGAACATGGGGAACCTACCCTTGCCGTCACCTTAGTGCATGATAGTACCCATGCGTTACAGCACATCAGTCGGTTTGGGTCAGGACATACTGAGGGGATTCTTGCACAAGACCCCGAAGCCATTCACGCTTTTTTACAAGGGGTGGATGCCTCAAGCGTCATGGTGAATGCCTCGACTCGTTTTGCGGACGGCTTCCGCTACGGCTTGGGGGCAGAGGTAGGCATTAGCACAAGTAAAACCCATGCACGTGGTCCTGTGGGGCTTGAGGGACTTGTCAGTACACGCTTTATTGTGTCAGGGCAGGGGCATATGGTAAAAGACTATGTAGGACACCCGAGCCGAAGACAGTTTACCCATCGTCCTCTTTAGGTTTCATGACTGTAGAGAAAGTACCCCATGCCTCAATACCTTTACCGTTGCCATGAGTGTGGTTATTTGGGCAACTATGACCACGGCATGTATGATGAACCTGTGATAGACTGCCCGCATTGTGGTGCTGTATTGGCACGTGATTTCAAAACAAAGCTAGGACACGCAAGCTTGCCTAAACTCCTGAAACGAGGCAATCCTCTTTCAGCAGAAGCCATGGCTGAAAAATCAGAAGAAGAAGCCTGTAAGCATGGAGGCTCATGCCTGTGTGCTTGGGATTTTTATTAGCGTATGCAGTGGCTATGGCATCTTAAACACCTGCTCCGCCTGCCTGCATATGTGCCTTGGGAAGTGCAACGTTTTCACGCTCAAGAAAAGACTTTACACGAGTGGCAACCCGTCTTAGCAGCCTTCTTGGAAGGGTGCCAGCAAGAGCATCCCGAAGCTTGGGAGCGCTTGCATCGTTTAGGCATGATACCCTATCTCACAACATTACCTCCGTTACCTCCTATGATGCTACGAGAAATCCTGTGGCGGTGGTGGCAACTTGCCTCATTGCTACCCGCTACCTACCCTTTATTAAACCCTCATCATGAGGGGACACTACGCTGTTTAGAAGTTGGGGTGAAAGATTGGGCAGTTTTACCCGCCATGGCAGGTGGATTGCACTGGTTGAAGCACCACACAGACAAGGTACACAGAAAAGGAGACCTATGCACTGAAGGCTCTACCCCAGAACGTTCCCTCGTGCTAGATGGGGTTGAAATTGCACCTTGGCAATTCAGGCTAGAGCCTTACCAACTTGTAAGCCGTTATGAAACCGCTCAGTATGTGCAACGTATGACGCAACCATGGATGCAGCACCACCATGCGTGTGCGTTACAAAGCCAGTACATCCCGCAAAGTATTCAAGGATGGGTAGCACGTCATCATGACCGTTCTCATGCTTCTGGTCATGCTTTTGGGTATGACCTACTCGCCGTATTTTTGCCTTTTGTGCATCCTGAAACCCATGCACGTTGGGGGTTAGCAAAGCATTGGTATCAGCCCACAACCTTTTGGCAAAGTATTGCAGCCTGTCAACATCGAAGTCATCCCACTGTGTTATGGGTGACACATCAAGGCACATGGGAGCAAGAAGCATTTGACACTTGGTATGCTGAAACGCCTGAAATCCAAGAAAGTTTGCCTATCGTTTGGCATGAGACCCAAGTCATACACCCTCATTGGGTTCCTCTACGATATGCTCATGTGGTTCGTGTCGGCACACTTTTACCCCAACGGAGCTGACGAGACACCGCACGCATCCTCTAAAAAGGGTTGTAATACAGAAGCCAATGAAAGCGGAGAGCTTTCCGTGGTTTGCCGATAAAACAGTGCTTTAAAGGCGTGTAATTGATGGTGGAGTGCTTCCTCTTGCGTCAATAGTGTCATCACACCCTTAACCCAACGTTCAGGCGTAAAGTCTTCTTGAAGATATTCTGGGAAAAGAGGGGCTTGACGTGAAGCCTCACGTAAGGCACGAAGCGGTTGTGTCGATGTAAGACTGGGGGGCGTGTGTTGCCAGTACATCAGTAAGTTAGGCAATCCAAGAAAAGGAACCCGAATAAAATAACGGGCAAACAGTGCCACAAGCCAATGCCCTTGATAAACAATCACACTTGGGCATCCCAGCAAGGCAGCCTCTAGGGTGGCTGTTCCCGATTTAATAACCCCTACATTCGCAACGGCAAGTAAGCTACGGGTTGCATGTTGCCCTTCTACGACTTGAATATCGAGTGCTGGAGGTAACCCCTCAAAGGAAAGATGAGACTGAAGCGTGGCTTGTGCAAGCGAGACCCTGATACAAGGCCATTGTTCAGGGGAGGTTTGCTGACAATGATGTAAAATCCCTGCTTTCAAGACAGGCCAAAAGCTCTTCACTTCACTTGAGCGTGAGCCTGGCAATATCGCCCATAAAGCACGAGGCGGATGTTCTGTATCTGTCTGTTTCAATTTGAGCAAAGTGCGTAACGACTCGGGGAACTCGGTGCGTTGTGCCTGTTGTGAGTCTATACCACGAGGCATCACAGATGCTTGAGGCTGTCGATGAAAGGTTAAAGCTTGATAGGGTTCCAGTGCCTGACAAAGAGGATGCCCCACATAGGTGCAGTCCACCCCCTCTGCCTGATACATACGGGGTTCAAAAGGAAAAATACTGTATAGCTTATCCACGCATGCTTGAATGTGTTTCAACCGTCCTGCACGAGAGGCCCAAAGCTGTGGCGGAATATAGTAATGAATAGGTACTTGAGGACACACTTGCTTGAAACGTTGTGCCAACCGCAGATGAAACCCCCCGTAGTCTACCAAGAGTACCAATGTGGGCGGATACTGTAGCACATACTTTACAAGGGTCTGTGCCAGTTTGACATGATGGTATAAAGAACTTAACCCCTTGCCTAACCCAATCGCCCCAAGGTGTTCATGGGTTGCCACCAGCGTATGTGGTATGGCATACCGTGCTAGCACTGCCTGGACATGCTCACCTGCTACAACACTCAGCCAAGGGAAAGGCCTACGTGCATGGGGCCAAGTATGCCATAGGGTTTCAAGCGTATGCGCTACATGGCTATCTGCAGAAGGGTCTCCTGTAGAAATAAGCCAATGGCAAGGGGCACTGGAAACGTCAAAGAAAGAGGGAGCCATACTTCAAAAAGCCATCCGTGGAAGACATACTACAGATCTGAGGCAGCAGGGTTTTGGCTTGCCACATGCGTTGGAATGTGTGAAAGATGGGTAGCATCAATCGAGACAATCACCATCCCATGACGATCGGCAAAACGAGCCATCGCAATGGAGTCAAGATATAGCGTCTCATGGGCTTCTGTTGCCAAGACCTTGAGTCCTTGTCGGTGCAGTGCTTGTAAGGTTTTTAGCCCTACGGTTGGAATATCAAAACGCTGGTCTTGACTAGGTTTTGCAACTTTCACCAAGGTTCCCCCTTTTCGATGCACCAGTTTCCCTGCACGCTCAATACAGGCATCGGTTCCCTCAATGGCTTCAATGGCAATCACCATGCCGTCATGCACAACCACTGATTGCCCAATATCCAAACGTCCCATTTCCTTAGCAAGCTGAAACCCGAGGGTAATATCTCGGAACTGCTCTGGGGTGGGCTTATGAATAGACAAACATCCTACCCCCTGAAAGTGCGAGGCAAGGAACATACTCTGAGGAAGGACTTCGATCCCTTGAGAGGTAATCACCTCGGTATAGGTCTGCATCAGGGCATCATCATTGCGTGTCAGGAGCCGTGAGAGAAGCTGTAGGGCAAGACTATCAAGCTGCGGCTGGGTGAAGAGCACCCATTTGTTAACCTTCCCAGCAAACACCAAGTGCGTCACATGATGGGCTGCAAACAAATCAAGATTTTTTTGGACGAGTCCTGGCACAATCGGTACCACCTGACCTTGCGTCAAATGCTGCAATGCCTTTCGGTTATCAGAGGAAAGCGAAAACGCCACAACCCGCCATCCCTTTTCAAGGGCTGTCTCTACCACATCCACAGGCAGCTGTCCCCAGCCCGCTACCACACCTAACACAGGTGAACCTTCAGGCGTAGGAGGTGTAAGAACATGGGAAGATACGTCAGACATGAGCCACTAAAAACCAAAGGCAACCGAAGAGATACAAAAAAACAAATACATGCAAAAAAGCCCCAAGGCTCAACTTGATGCGATGCTCTTTAGTATACCTCAAGGGTTCTTGTTTAGGTTAGGACATCCACCCAATCCATAAACTTAGGATACTAAGCAAGACTCCCATGAGTAACACGCCAGCCCCATACGCATGATGGCGTTTCCCACGCCACACAGGATAGAGAAAACAAGCAATAAAGAGCCACTGATACCACCCAAACCCAGATTTCTGAAGGGTATTTAAGAGCTTTAACCAATCAAGTACAGGCACATAACTGATAAGCAAGACGGCAAAAAGTCCTAAGCCCCCCAAGGCAAGCACATGCCCTAACATGACATCTCTCGCACCCATGAGTACATCCCCGATATGACGATTCACCCACCCTTGCCAAGAGGTTACAGGTGTATGGTACACTCGGTACTTCACTCGTGCCTGCTGAGAAGCACTCATGGTTTGAATACACCCTGCATAGCCAAGATGATGAGGGGTAAGGACATCAGGCACAGAACACCATGAGGTTGCTTCATCGCTGGTAGAAGTATACGCTGAAGGGTGTCGCTGCGTATGAGGTTGTACCATGGGCATCTCACGCCCTGCCAAGCCTTGACGGTAAGCCCCTTGAAAGGGTACATCATGATGAGTCATCGGTTAAGTCACTCCCCTGTATTTTATCGTAATAGTTTGAGTAGGACACTCTCCTCAGCACACTGAGACCCTCAGCCGATGGTATCATGGCGTACATGTCATTATAGCCATCGTGGGATGCAAGAAGCTTGACCTATCCTTACTAAGATAAAACAATAAAAAGAAACACCTGATGCTAGCCCCTGACAACCCTCCCTTTTCATACGCCTCAGCACAAGAGAGCATTAAGGCAAGTTTGTGCATCAGACCCTACCTGAGTGCCACCTCATTTTTTGCTCAATGATGACGGTTGAAGCAAGCCCTCCTACTAGGTCTATGCGTCTGCCTTTGAAGGCTGTTAAGCTTCAGTCGGGTCAGAGTTGCTTTTTTTGTATGCTTCCCTGATAATGGTAAGACTTGTTGGGCTTTATTAATGCACAGAGTTCTGCGTACTTATCTTCTCAACAAACGAGCTTTTCTTCTTTGCTATACATGATGGTTTTATAATTCAAGGATACCTTTACGATATGTCTCAAGCACTTATTGAATTTGTTGAGTCCCATTACAAAAAAAGTTCCTTGCCTGATGTTCGTCCTGGAGACACTGTAAAGGTCAAGGTTGCGATTGTTGAAGGCAACAAAGAGCGTCTTCAAGCTTATGAAGGCATTGTCATCAAAATTTCGGGGGCTGGCATTAACAAGTCCATTACCGTTCGTAAAGTGTTCCAAGGCATTAAAGTTGAGCGTATTTTCCCCTTACATGCACCTCGTGTCAGCAGTGTTGAAATTATGCGTCGTGGTCGTGTCCGTCGTGCAAAACTTTACTACTTGCGTGAACGTATTGGTAAAGCCGCTCGTATTCGTGAGCGTCAGTCTTTCAAACCTGGTCAACAAGGCTAGGCTTTAGGGTTTCTCCTCCTTTTGTTTTATGCAGTGCATGGATTGTTACATTCTTTTGCACTGCATTTTTTTATTCAATACTATTTGCTATTTCAGTTGGGCTTATGCTAGCCTTGTATTCATTAAGGTAATACTGTACTAGGTAAACTAAATACATTAAAGTGTTTCTAAGTGGCTTGGGTCATTAAAAAAATCGAACTCACTTCATAAATACTTCTTCAGTAGACAGCATCCTCGTATCCTTCACGATTGCCTTAGGGGTCTTTTAAACCGTCACTTCTTCATCTTCTATGTTTACTGCACCGCGCTATTACGTACGACTGTCTATGGTTACCACACTTACTACAACCCATGTTCCTTTGGTGTTTCAACGCTTAGAAACACCCGATGCCTGTCATAGCACTTGGGAACTTTTGAGAATGATGTTTCCCCATCTTAAAGAAGCTCAGTATCATCATTATCTTGAACAGGCATTTCGTCATCAAGGCGATTACTGGCAACTTGCCGTGTATGTCACCTACCCTGAACGTGAAGGGGCAGTCACTCCTCCTTCAGAGCTTTTGGGGGTATTGGGCATTAAGCAAGAATATCATCTGTATTCAGGTAAAACATGGTATGTAGAGCATTTCATGATTCATCCCAATGCACGTTCCATGGGTATTGGAGGACAAATGATGCGCTGGGTGGAAGTGGAAGCCCAAAAAGAGGAGGTTGAAACCCTTTCATTAGACACCTTGGTTGAGAATACACCAAGTCAAAAGTTTTATTATAACCATGGGTATGACATTCGAGGGTTTCATTTCTTGAAACGTTTGAATGCACACGGTTCCAATGCTTCTTAATACTTGAAACGTTCATGAGCAAATGAGCGTGATGATACTTGATATCGTTTTATTAGGTATAATAGTGGTAGTCATCGGGTGTGGGTCTTAAGTCGTTCAAGCGTGTAACTGTTAGAAGGTAATAGTGTCTCCATGAGGTTCTCTTCAACATCCTCCCCGAAACCGATAGGATTGCTAGAACACCCTGAGGGGCTGGATGACCCTAGAGGTTCACAGGAAAAAGGCTTCGCCCAAGACACCATTCAGTGGTACCCTGGACATATTGCAAAATGGGATAGAGAACTTGCCACGTGGCTGCCACAGTGTGATATGCTCATTGAAGTACGTGACGCACGCTTACCCAATGCCTCTGCACACCCCAGATTTCAAGAACAGATTCAAGGAAAAGCACGAGTACTTTTGTTGACGAAAGCTGACCTTGCTGACCCTGTACAAACGAAGCGGTGGGTTGCACATTTAAGACGCTCTTTGGGATGTCCTGTCTTACCTGTTTCTTCGCATCAGCGACAATGGCTGAAAGGTGTACTGGAAGCCCTGGTACAAGAAGGACGTAAAAAAAGACACGCCAAACTCAAAGAAGGCTTGCGTCCGCCTCCTATCAGAGCGATGGTCGTAGGGATGCCCAACGTTGGAAAATCGAGTCTGATTAACGCATTGTCTGGAAAAAACAAGGTGAAAACGGGGCATAAAGCAGGTGTAACACGTCATCCACAGTGGGTCAAACTCTCTTCTGAGCTTCTATTACTTGACTCCCCAGGGTTGATTCCTCCTAAACTTGCCTCACAGGAAGATGCTTGGCTTCTTGCGACCGTGGATGCCATAGGAGAAGCCGCCTATCAGGTTGAACCTGTGGCACGCTATATTTTAGCACTCCTTGCCACGTATTATCCTCAAGGCATGTGTATGGGGTTGAAAGTAGCCCCTGAAGCCCTAGAGGAGCTTTTAAATCAGCACAGTAATTTGGAATGGTTATCGAGACGTTGGCATTACAGGCTGGGCAGACAAGACGGATACGTACAGGTGGATGAGCTACACCAAGGATTAGCAGTGTCTGACCTGTCGCACTTTGATGCCCCAGTGGAAGATGCGTTATGGGACTTACAGCGTACCTCTACACAAGTGTTAAAATGGTTCTACTCTGGAAAACTTGGGCGGTTTACGCTGGAACGCTGTACTTCAGGGGAATAGGTCGTGCGAAGGTCATAGCTTGCTCTGAGTATCGATGCTATGGTATGACAAGAAAGTCATTTTCTGTCATACTCGCAAATCAGGCAGGCTTCCCATGTCTCTCAATCGTCACACTACGATGCCCAGTGTAACCCTTCATCGTCTTACAAAAACCTACACAACCAAGACGACCCCCACTCTATGGCAATACCTTAAACAGTGTTTACCCCCTTGGGGGCATCGTGCAAGGGCTTCCGCCGTAGTGCAAACGCCCCTCAAAGAGGTTTCATTAACGCTCCCTACAGGTAAACTTATTGTGGTGGTAGGTCCAAGTGGCTGCGGAAAGTCAACCTTGCTTCGTTTGGTGGCTGGATTAGAAACACCCTCTTCAGGGAAAGTGCTACTTGATGAAACCCCCGTGTCAGAGATTCCCATTCAATCCCGAGGGATTGCCATGGTTTTTCAGCAATACGCCTTATACCCTCATATGACAGTGGCACAACACTTAAAATTTCCGCTCTATTTAATGGGATATAGCTCTCAAGAACAAGCGCATCGTGTGCAATACATTGCGGATGTCTTGGGGCTATCAGCCTTACTCCATAAAAAACCTCATCAGCTTTCCGGGGGACAAAGGCAACGGGTGGCATTGGGTCGGGCAATGGTACGTGAACCCAAGGTATTTTTATTAGATGAGCCACTCTCTAATTTAGATACCACACTACGCCAGCACATGCGCCATGAGCTTAAAGCACTACAACGAAAATTGGGCGTAACAACACTGTATGTCACGCATGACCCTCTTGAAGCACTGAATATGGGTGATTTTCTTTTGGTACTGAACCAAGGACAGGTTGAGCAATTTGCGTCACCTTTGGAGGTCTATTTAGCACCGAAAACCCTATTTTGTGCTTCTTTTTTTGGGGATATGTCTTATTTACCCGCCATGGCACATCCTCAAGAGCCTTCTGTGTGTCAAGTATTACCAGACTCAGGGCATCGTGTCTCTGTCACCTTGCCAACGGGCTGGGCGGATGCTCCTACGACCGTAGAAAATGACCCTTCTGAAAGTAAACCCCTTCTAGCATCTCTTCCTGAAGGGCTTTCTCCGTGGGTGATAGGGTACCGTCCTGAATGGCTTACCCTTGCTCCGTATGCGTTAAGTAATGTTGGGCAACTACCCTTTAAAGTGGAACGATGGGAGTACCTTACAGGAGGACATTGGATGGTATACGGCTCACTCCCTCATGAAATAGGTACATGCTTAGAGCAACGAGTACCCCTGACCGTCCAAGTGCCATGGCATGCCCTAAGTACAGCAGACCTTCAAGAAGGCAACCTATTGGGTGTGACACTCCCCACCCAACAAGGGGTTATTTTTGACCGTCAAAGCCAAAAACGTCTCGGAACCCTTCATGCCTATTGAACGCTGAAAAATGAACTTTAAGAAGTTTCATACACTTTCTACAGTCGTCCTAAATAAGCAGTCTATCACTATCATAAAAGAGCTCACAAGATGAAAACACCTCGTCCATCCTTACTCAAAACGTGTAAGAACTTTCTATTGCAGGGATGGCTCATGGTACCGTATGGCTTGGGTGGCGTGTTCTTGTTTGGCTATGTGACGTGTTTTACACGAGCCACCCTTGCACTTCAACTGGCTGATATGTGTATTGGCATGAGGGGAATACTCATTTTTCCCCCTTCAAGCCACTGGATACGTCGCACATGCCTGAAAGGCTTAGGTGATAAAGCCTATCTCACGTTGAAGACAGTCAACTTGCTTGTTGTATTTTTATGTATGGGCTTTTTTGCCATTTCAAAGTAGGAGCTGTTTGCAAAAGGCATAGTTATTTGTTTTTGTTACAATAGGGCTGTAACCTTTGTTTAGAAAGCGTTTAGCCTATGAGATTTGACTTGACTGATACACAATTTGAACGTATTCAATCTCTATTTCCTACAAAA
>JBJTUH010000076.1:0-6508 GCA_046080605.1 Vampirovibrionales bacterium | reverse complement strand
TCATCGCCAGTACAGCCCCCGAAGCTTGAGGCACATCCTGAGCCATCAAGGCTTGCGTATGAGGCCAAGCAATCATCACTTCTCCTGAGGCGTAGTGACAGCAGGCATCAGCTCCCTCAGACCGTGGGGTATACGTAAAGGGCATGGGTAAATACCCCCGAAGTAAACTCGCTAACACATGGTAATACTGATGAGGGGTACCAATATCAAACCAATAGCCCTGTAAGGGAAGGGCTAGCATCACATCAGAAGAGGATAAAAAGCTTGGAAACACATCTTTGGCAAAATCAAGGATAGGGTCCCGTACCGAACGGTCTGCTGGCTGTAACGTGACCTCTTGGTGTGGGGTAAGCGTTTGCAAGGTTGCATACACTCGTGGTGTGAGGAAATAAATCCCCGTGCTTGCCAAACGGTCTGACCCCGCCTCTTGTAAGGAAGGTTTTTCCTTAAAGGCGATAATTTTTTGTACGTCGCCCCCTACACAACCCTCAAACTGGTGAGTCAATGGTTCTACTGCCATAATGCCAAACTGAGTCACCCACGGGTCAGGCACTTCTTTACACCCTATTCCTACAGCAAAGGAAGGCGTGGCATGGTAGGCTTTCATCATCGTCGTCACAAACACAGATAAATCAACATTCGTCACAGTATCGCCCTGTAGTACCAGCAAAGGGGCTTGAGGGTCAAATGCAGGGTATGCTTCAGGTGCATGTAGCAAGGTTCTCAAGGCACCTGCCGTTCCTGTAGGCTCTTCCTCTGCAATACACACAATTTGGGTGGTCAAATTCAACGCTTGATACTGCTGTTGCTTCTCGTGCAATACCTCTTGTACCGAAGCGGCATGTTGGCAAGTATTCACAAAAATGGTATCAACCCCTAGTGCAGCGACTTGGTCAAGTAAATGCCCAATCACAGTATTCCCTTCAGCAAAGGGAAGGGCAGGCTTGGCAATCCCCATGACATCATCAGTTAAGGGAAGTGTACGAGACCCAATCCCCGCCCCTAAAATCATCGCCTGCTTAAGCTTGGTAGGCACCGCATCAGCAGGAACCCCTAGAGCATACGGTGACTCCCCCTCAGCAGACGCTGTAGCCACTTGCTTCGTGTAAGACTCAATGGCATTAAACAACCAAGAGTCAAATGGCAAGGGAGTTTTCTGCATACAGGAGGCACTCTCAAGCAATGTAACTTCTAAAAAAGCACTCTGCACAAGCATTTTGGCGTTTTCATCCACTAAACTTTGTGCATGGCGTTGCCCCAAGCGTAAAGAACTACCAGGGAGCAGTACATAGCGCATCGAAGTGCAAGGGTTCGTCACCACAAGATATAACCCACCCTTACCCATAAAGGCTTGTAAGTCATACTCACAAGCCAAAGGCAGCCAAGCCAAAGCCAAAGGCGTACCCTCATAGTCTTTTAATATCCATTGCTGTATCAGCGACGCTGAGCCATGCTCAGGGGAAAGTGCCTGTCGTTCCCAACGCAACCTATCTCGGAGGGCAAGCGTTAGCTCAGGCGTACCAAAACTAGAACAATACGTCAGTGTAGGCACCGCACTCATCTGCGAGGTGAAAGGCGTATGATGTAGAGGTAGGTTTTTGGAAGGAGTCATTGCATCTTGTACCTCACATGCCATGATGTCTTCCTCAGAAGAAGAAGGGTCTTGAGAAGAAGAGGAGGAAGCAGCTGCTGGAAACAAAGAAAACATAAACATTGTAGGTTCCTAAAGGTGCAACTTACACCAGAACACACCCACCAGACAGGCAACACCAAACACAACCACACCGTCTAAAACAAACCACTGAATGCCACACCTCTAAACTTTTACACGGGAAGTTTCTGAAATGAAAGCATTACACGGTTTTTCACTATACCATAATGACACAAGAGCCTAAAGCCTTTTCTACCAAAGCACATAAAATAGTATCGCTCAAGCAACACGGTACTATCACCATGGGCTTGCCTGTTGCACTTGGCGTAATAGCTGTTGCAACTGTGATTGAAACCCAGAAAACGTTTGGGTTGACCATTGCGAAAGGCTCTCCTGTAGCCCTTGTGCAGGACGCAACAACCGTTGTTCCTGAAGAGAAAGCCCCTCCAAGGAAGGATTCAGTCTTTCAAAATAGCGCTGTGCCAACGTGTTTCCGCTGAGCGTATCTAACAATGGACTGGTTGAAAACCCAACGCTCTGCAAACTGCCTAAGCCGTTTCCTTGAGGGTCGGCACCTTGCGTTGAAAGCGTCGAACGAAAGGTATCTCCCTGCAATCCTTGTTGTGCGTTACTGGCACGCACCCCTTGCAAACGAGTAAGCCCTTGGGCATAGGTCGTATTGAGTACGCCAATACTGGTAGGATAGTACACATACCCCGATGCTCTGTTACGAGTGGTTCCAGAGGCAGAAAGGGGACGACCAAACCTTGTATAAATCTGAGCTTCTGCCATCATCATCACGCAGTCCTTGTGAGTGTTTCATTCAAAAGATAGCGACCGATGAGGTCACCCAAAAAACCAGAACCTCTTCCCCTTCTACCCCCATAAAAGCAAGTGAAAGCAAGAAAGCACCTGAAGGAGGAATGTCCTTCAAGAGGCATCGACAGTGAAACCCTCTTGGATGATACCCCTCAAAGAAATGTCGTCCATTCACGGGAACGAGTCCTTAAGACGTATCGTTTGCTGACAAACTCGCATGACACAGGTATAATTAGCTTCATTCATACCATGTATTCATTGACGATGAATCGTCTCCTGTCTCAATCCCCGTTTTGTAAGAAAGCTTCCCCCTACTATGATGATGACTCGCTATAGCACGTTGTGTGTCAATACCCTCCGAGATATTCCCTCTGAAGCGGAAGTCATCAGTCATCAGTTATTATTACGTGCGGGCTACATTCGCCGTTTAGCAGCGGGGATTTACAGCTACCTTCCTTTGATGTGGCGTGTCTTGAATAAGGTTTCCCATATTGTGCGGGAAGAAATGAATCGTGCCGATGCTCAGGAACTCATGATGCCCATCATGCAACCTGCTGAACTATGGCAGGAAACGGGACGCTGGGATGTGTATGGTGGAGAGCTGATTCGGTTGAAAGACCGCCACGAAAGAGACATGGTTCTTGCCCCTACCCATGAAGAAGTGATTACAAGCATTGCCCGTAGTGAATATAAGAGCTATAAAAAGCTTCCTGCGAACTTGTACCAAATTCAGTTTAAGTATCGTGATGAGCGCCGTCCAAGGTTTGGATTACTACGTGGGCGTGAGTTTATCATGAAAGATGCCTATAGCTTCCATCGTACCCAAGAAGACTTGGAACGTGAATACGAGGTTATGGCAAACACCTACGACCGTATTTTTAAACGCTGCGGCTTGGAAACGCGCATGGTACGTAGCGACAGTGGTGCCATCGGAGGAAGTGTGAGCCACGAGTTTATGGTTCTTACACCCGATATTGAAGAAGGTAAACAACAAAGCGGAGAAAATGATGTTTTTTACTGTACGCATTGCCACTACAGTGCCAATAGTAACCAAGCTCAAGCAACCCTTCAGCCCATCAACACCGATGGCTCTGATGCTTGGCCAGAAGAAAAGGATCTTCCTACCCCAGGTGCAACAAGTATTGTAGCCCTTCATGAAACATTTGGTATTCGTCCTGAAATCATTTTAAAAACCTTGGTGTTTATGGTCAATGACACGCAAGCTGTGGTCGTACTCATTCGTGGTGATTTAGACGTAGAAGAGGTACAGCTCCAAAACGCCCTACTACGTCATTTCCCCGAGACTTTCCCCATGATTGCCGATATTCGTTTAGCTAACAGTGATGAGCTATACAAACTCACAGGAAGCAGTAAAGGGTTTATTGGACCTGTCAATTTACCTGAAGGCGTACCTGTGATTGCTGAAAACAGTACGCTTGCCCTCAAGCATTTTGCAGTAGCACTCAATGAGCCTGGTATCCACAGGGTGGGTGCTAACTGGGGTAGCACGTTACCTTTACCCACCGTGCATGACCAGTTCTTTTTCCCTCGTGTGGGTGATGGGTGTCCTCAGTGCGAAGAGGGAACGCTCCTTAAAACCCGAGGCATTGAGGTAGGTAACATTTTTCAGCTAGGCACGAAATACTCTGAACAAATGAATGCGGTCTTTATGGATGAAGACGGTCAGGAAAAGCCCTTCATCATGGGGTGCTACGGTATCGGGGTTTCTCGTGTCGCCGCCGCAGCCGTTGAACGGTGTCATGATGCCTCAGGTATCTGCTGGCCTATGCCCATTGCACCTTTTCAAGTCGCCGTAGTCCCTGTAAATACCAGTGATGCAACTCAGAACGATATGGCAGAACGGCTTTACACACGCTTAAAACATGCGGGCGTTGAGGTATTAATCGATGACCGAGACGAACGAGCTGGCGTAAAGTTTAAGGATATTGAACTTATCGGGATTCCCCTACGAGTCACTGTGGGTAAGCTTGCCAGTGAATGGAAAGTAGAACTTAAAGCTCGGGTTGCTGGCTCAGAGGCTCAAGTGCTTACAGAAGATGACCTTGTTGCGCATGTGGTCGCCTTGATTGCATCCTCTATGACCATGGGACAGGCTTGTGAAACGTAATACGCTATGACAAGCCAAGGTTTTCTCCGTCTCTTTCATCTGCATGAGGGCAACCCTACATTGTCAGAGGTCTTGCCCTTATGGTGGAAACTTACCACATGGACATGGCTTATAGGCACACTACAAGCCTTATGTTTCAGCTTCACGTTAGTACGCTTTACGGCTTTAGCAAATGCACCGTATAAAAGCCTGCTACTACTTGCACTTGCCTACATAGTGTACACCTACACAGAAGGTTTTGCACTGTGGATGCACTGGCACCACTGTTACCCAACCCTGCCATGGCGTATAAGGCTTACCCTTTTGGTACGCTATGTTTTAGGAACTAAGCTCCTAGAGTGGTTCATAAGCGTGTTTTTACTTATTGCGGTGATACTGAGCGTATGGCTTGGGGTTGTATTACTACAAACCACCCTGCATGCAAGACTTCCCATCAGTGAACTCCCACTGAATGAGGCACTCTTATTAGTACTTCTTTTAGCACTCCCTTTTGGCACGCTAGGACATGCGTTTGTGTTGCGATGGGTCATGCGTACGCTACCCGTTGCACCATCATTGAACGAATCAACCCAAGTACCCACCTAAGTACACGATCTCATCTCTGTTGTTTCACAGTATACCACCCTCATATGTGTGGTATACTGTGAAACAACAGAGGGGCGAATGTTACTTTTAAACGAAACACCCTTCACCCCCTCCCTTAGCTGAAGTGAGTGTTCACTCTGTGGCGTTTTAATCATGTCCTTCTTTCTATACGAGTGTACTCATTGTAGGCATGCCTTAAGGTAAAACCCATGCAAAAAATGATTCTCACACTATTGCAGACCCTAAAAACACCCTTTCAATCATGGACTATGATGTTAAGGCTCCTTACATTAGGTAGTATCCTGAGTGGTTTTTTAAGTGGGGCAAGACTCGCCTTTGCCGAAGATGGTTTAACGTCAGACAGTGAGTTATGGCAAGTAGTCACATTCACTGCACCCATCACGCCGAATAAAAAGGGAGTCTTTTTTGTCGATGGTATTTTGAGAACCCAATCAGACATGCAACGTCTCAGTTTAGCCGCCATACGTCCTGCACTAGGCTACCGTTTTGCAGAAGGTAAAGGACTGGTACTTGCTGGCTATGGCTATTTACACCGTCCATGGCCCAATAATGCCCATGAGCATCATTTATATCAACAAGTGAGCTACAGACAATCTTTATTAAAAGACCATCTTCGCTTAACCCATAGGGTACGTTTTGAAGAACGTTACATTGAACACGAACCTATTTTCCCACGAGTACGCTTACAAGAACGTATGGAGATTCCTTTAAATAAGAAAAAAACGGTTTCTGTAGTGGTATGGGATGAGATTTTTTTAAATATGGGTAACAGCACCCAAGCTGTCCCGTCAGGATTTGCCGTACAACGTCTTTTTGTAGGTTTGAACAAACGCTTTACACCTGCCATGGATGCAGAAGGGGGCTACATGATACAACTTGTAAACCGCAGTGAGCCGAATCCAAACGTATTAGGGCATTGCGTTTTTTTACGCATCAATTTTGTGAAACGCTAGACAAGCCTCTCCTGTTACTTAAGATAAGTCCATTGTAGCAAGAAAGAGGAGAGGCTTATCATAGCTTGTCCTGATAACTTATAGTCATAAAAGCTGTATCAAATTCAATGCCCAAGATACGCAACAGCATCCATCATGACCTGATAACCTTTATGAATAGTTTGGACACATACCATACTTCTTGCCGTTTTATGAGAGAGTAACCTATCGGCAAAAATGGTATTCACCGTATCCCAGTAAGCCATATCAGTAAGAAATACTGTTATTTTCACCAGAGAAGTTACCCCCTCGCCACCATGATGTTGAACGATTGTCGTCAACTTTTCCAGTAGCACTTGGGTTTGTAGCTCA
>JBJTUH010000075.1:0-3618 GCA_046080605.1 Vampirovibrionales bacterium | reverse complement strand
ATGCAACTATTTGCAAACAGCCCCTAAACAAAAGCACTTTCTTAAAATAAAGCGAATAAACGATGTTCTCAATGCTTGGTTAGTTTACACTGAACATAGTGGTGTTGCATTACCCACTTAATGTAACAAACTATAACATTTGCCTCAAGTAACGCCCCTGCTTGACCGATAGCTTTAAAAACCGTATACTAAAAGAGGCTTTCAAGGTTGCTTTTCCTCTCATTGTCTTCTTTATCACTGTTATCGGTTTCTTTTTAAGTTTTAACATTTCTGCCGAAGGTTACTGGCATAAATAAGATAAGACAATAATAGATAAAAATTATTGTTTTGTTGTGATTGTGTTCAATAAGGAATGTCTTATGGTTGCCAATCGTTTGCTTAAACGCCGTTCCTCTCAACCAAATCGCCCTGTTGCTGTATTACCCCTGTGGGTGCTGCCTGTAGCATGGGTGTTGGCAACCTTTGGCTTGCAATCGTGGGCAGAAGCCGTAGTGGCTCCGTACTGTGTCACCGTGCCTGTACGGCATTAATCGCAAAACCATGGCTCTACTAGCGTAAGTTGCCCTGTAGCGACATCCCACCGAGCCTGAGTTCCTATCGGTAACGTCGTGGTTTGCTCGCCATGGCCACACATCCAACCAAACCCCACAGCGGGAATGGCTTTATCCGCCACAAAGCTCGCCAATAGCTGGGGCAAGGGAAGCTCACATTGACGCTGGGTATAGGCCCAATCAGCCAACAACAGCCCCGCTAAATTATCAAACAGCCCTGCTTGCTTCAGTTGGTTAAACTGCCTATCCAAGCTGTAATCGCTTTCCTTCCAATCTTCCAACACCAATAAATGCCCATCAGTGCGGGATTGCCATGGAGTGCCACACAAACTGGCTAACAGGGTCAAGTTGGCCACATACAACGGAGCTTCCACGATCACGTCACCCGCCTCGGGGTAGAGGGGTTCATACGTTGCTAGGTTCGCCACGCTAAAAGGAAGATCCAGCACGGTAGCGGTGGTAGTGCGTTGCCACTGTTCACGTGTCCAGTGCTGATCGCTGACAATCAGATTACTGGCTAGCATGGGGCTATACACCCCCACCCACCCTAGACGATGATAAAACGCCGTCAACAGCACAGTAATATCGCTAAAGCCCATCAATAGCTTGGGGGTTTCAATAGCCGCCAGAGCCTGCCAATCTAACAGTGGGAGTAGCTTGGCACAGCCGTAGCCCCCTTTGGTAAACAGAATGGCATCCACAGTGGGGTCGAGCAAGGCCGTCATGAAATCGCTGGCTCGATCGGCATCGGTGCCTGCTAGATAGCCACAATCATCGGCAGCGTGGGGCATCGGCAAGGGGCAGTAGCCTTGCGATGCTAGCCACGCCACACCTTCGGCGAGGCGACGTTCGCCCACCACCCCCGCCGGCGAACAGAGGGCAATACGGCTTTGGGGCTTGAGGGCAGGGGCTTTTTTTAGGGTGTTGAGAGCAGTCATCGTTTAGTCCTTTTAATTTCTACTGTTTAGTATAGCAGAAACTACGTTGCCAAAGTGCTACGCATCATTATCCCTGTTTAGTTTTTAGAGCAATTAAGAACTCTTAAGGGTTCTAATTATTCTTAAGGGTTCTAATTATTATAGTACGATCTGAAAAAGGAAACCTTACATGTTAACATCACCCGTCACTGCTTACGCCTACACGAAATCATCTTCCGCTTCCAGCAACATTCGCCAAGGTTCTAACGCTCCAAATCAAGCGATTCTAGCCATGGAAGCTATTTTGGGGAAAGCTCCAAAAGACCTTTCAGAACAAGATCTCCAAAAGCTTATAACGCTCTTAGGCGATGAAAAATCAACAAACTCGTTTGCATCTCAAGCAATCGATAACTTAAAAAGCGCTCTACCGTTGTTGAAGCAAAAGGAGGCTCTAAACAGGACTATCTCTGGAAATGGAGACGTATTCCACATTGGAAATGCAAGAATTGGAAATGCAAGACTCCATCTAGCGAGTACGCTTACAGAGATACAAAAGGAGCTAGATTTCATAAAAAGATTGCATATAAGTGCCTATCCTAACTCGCCTTTGGCACAGGCAACGAAACAAGCGAACGCCGTATTAGAACAACAAAATGAAGCAGCTGTTCCTCTCATTAGAAACACGATTAGTGAACTAAAGATGGAACTAAACAAGGGACTAAATGCCTCAACCATTCTACCTCTGTTAGTTAATCTAGAGGAACAACTAAAACAACTGGGTGGAAGTGATCTAATAAATCACATAAAACCAAGTGCCTTAGAGATAGTAAGGCAGCTTAGAGGTGATATAACCCAGAAAAGCCTGAAACAAGCGAGTTCAAACATGCAACGACTCTCAGACGTGTTAGAGTATTTATAACGACTCGTTTATTGCTTCAGGAGTGGTGGCTTGCATGCCATCACTCCACACAATCACTTTTCGTGTTATCTTTCCATCAAACAGGGTAAAAAAGCGCAGGGCAAAAGCATGAAAGAATTAGAGAGTTTGTAGAAGTTGGAGCATGATTTCATTGTTCCAACCTGCCTGCTTGAGAAGTCGCCTCAAACTAGGAGGCTTCTCAAGCGTGTCTTTGTAAGCCCTCGCCCCTCGCATCGCAACCTGTCTTATCGTATGAAAGTTCTCTGCTCCCCGTTGCACACGGCTCGCATCATCCTTAAACACCACATCCAACACCCAGTGACATTCGTTTTCTATCGACCAGTGACGACGCACCCTGCGAGCCATCTCCTCAGCACTCACCCCACTCAATGAACTCACATAATAACGGCACTCGACCCGCTCCCCTCGTTGTCGCTCAAGGCAGAGGAGACTCCGAATACTTGCCCAAAGCGGGTGCTGTGTTTGAAGCCAAGCCACATCCTCACTGATCCAGCAACGGCGTTGTTCTACACGACCTTCTCGCTTTTCAATCTGACTCTGCTGTTCCCAGCGAGCCTGTGCAAAACGAAACCCTTCGTCTTTTTGCTGACTTAAAAATGAAGACACCTCCGCATGCAACGAGCCTTGATTTCCTTTCAGAGCTAAGATATAGTCTCCACCGCCTGCCTTAATTTGAGAGGCAATGGCATGCTGGGTTCCCATGGCATCGATGGTGATCACTTGTCCTTTTAAATTGAGCAAGGAGAGGAGTTCAGGAATCGCTGTAATTTCATTGCTCTTCTCAGAAACACGGCATTGCCCTAAAAGGCAACGGCTTTGACTCCCCCAAGCTGAAACCAAGTGGAGGGGCTTTTCCCCAGGAGCAAACGAGTGTCTGACGCTTTTTCCATCGATGGCGATGTGCGTTCCTAGGGTGCTGTGAACCTCTTGCATCCACGCCGTAAAGCACTCTCGAAACGCTTTGGGATTGAGGGCTTCCAAAAGACGTTGAAGCGTAAATACGGAGGGAAGTCCTTGCTCAAACGGTAACAATGTTCTTAAGAAGTCTAACTTTGTTTTGCCGTAATCAATAATATCTTCTAGTGATTCTGCCCCTGCCAGTGTGCCTGTCAAGAGGAGAAGGAGCAGTTCTCAGGAGACCCTAAAAGTCAGAGTTCTCGAAGGCGATGTACCGTGGCTGGCAAGTCGGCAGCTAAACGAATCTGTTGAT
>JBJTUH010000074.1:0-2967 GCA_046080605.1 Vampirovibrionales bacterium | reverse complement strand
TGGGCTATTGGTTCCGTGGCCAGCATGAACTATTGCTAGTTGCGACTAAGGGCAAATTCTCTCCCCCCGATCAGCAGCACCGGGTTTCTAGTGTGTTTCGTGAGTCCAGGACTCAGCACAGCAAGAAGCCTGAGTGTGTTTACCAATGGATTGAAGCGGCATTCCCAGAGGCTCACAAGCTCGAAATGTTTTGTCGCACCCGCCGCGAAGGTTGGCAAGTATGGGGGAATGAAGCCGATGCATGACTTTTACCAAAGCTTAGCTAAAAGCCACGCCGCTGAAGACTTACCATGCTGGGAAGAAATATACCGAAATGCATTCCCTTCTATGGTTTCGTTTGAAAACCACCGATACGACATGGACCGCCAGCGGGCAGGCATTGACCGAACGATTACGCTAGCCAACGGTAAGCAAATTCTGGTGGACGAAAAAGCCAGGGACCGGGCTTATGGCAATGATATACTACTGGAGTACATTTCTAACAGCCGCACCAGTGCCCCCGGCTGGGTCTGCAAGCCGTTGCTATGTGACTACATTGCGGTGGCTTATATTCGATCTGGTCATGCGTTTATGCTCCCTGTGTTGCAATTGCAGCAAGCCTGGGAGCGCAACAAGCAGGACTGGCTTGCCTGCTACCAGATCCCGCCCGCCGTTAACCGTGGTTACAAAACGTATAATGTTGCGGTGCCAACTGACGAGCTATTCCGGGCTATTGGGTCTCAGTTGCGGGTTCGGTTTACCCCGACTGGTTCCAGTCCTGGCCCGATGCATTCTCCAGAGCCAGAGCCAGAGCCGATTAAGTTTATTGTAGCCGCTAACGGACAGTTAGGGTTTGCTTTTTGAGAACCCAAACCCCAGCACTCAGTCGGAATTTTTTTTACACAGAGGACAGACCCATGACCGAAAAGCCTGCACAAGCATTGTTAAAAATTCTGCGGGACAACGACAGGGCGATAAACCCGTCACCTCCTGACTTGCAGTCGCTCGGGCTTAAGTACGATGCAGAGCTTTCTGCGCTGGTGAGCCTGGAATATTTTGGCTTTGTGGTTCAAAGTCAAGAGTCTAAGCGGTTTTACTTTTATTCAAGACGCGAACAATTTTATGGGTATGGCGATGATCCTGAGTCTTGGGGAGACTGGCAGGTCACAAGCATAAGTAATGTCAGAAATATTGCAAGAGTTCATGTTGAACGCGAGAACGAAAAATTTCGGCAAGTTTCCGATCTTAACGAAGATGCACGATGGAACCATTATCAGTCCGAGTATGTCAAGTCAGCACTGGCCGAGTTTGCTAAGGAGTATCAGAAAGAATTTTGGCCTAACGGCGCGTCATTCGTTCCTGTGTTTGCGGCGTTTAGGTCTGAAACACAGGATTTTTTAATTTTGGCAAATAACCATGTTGTTTGTTTGGACAGATTAACCTGCAAGTGCGAAGTCGCTCCGCTTCCTTTTCTGGCTTCTGTAGGCGCTTTGCCGTCTAAAATTTACTTTACTTTGAAAGATGCGATTCGTGAGTGCATTGAAAAGCCTGTTTATGATATTGAACTAATGGCTGAATGGGAAGATGGTTACCCTGTTTACGGTATTGTAAGCAGCTTGCATGACACAAGGCTTGAAGAGTCCTCTTTTTTGGAGTATGAGCTTTCACGCGATGCAAATTCAAATCTTGCATTAATGCCTGACATTGAGCGCTAACCCGATACCCCACCCGCCACCCCCTAACCCCACCCCCTAACCCCACGCCCTTGCCAGCCCGCCGCCCCGGCTAGCCCCGCTAGCCGGGGTTTGCTGTGTTGGTGTCTAAACCCAGCCGCAAGCTGGCTTCGTTTATTTAAGTCGTGCTATGCTAATAAATAACCCGACCCTCAGCAAAGGATCGGGCTGATGTTTTTTTTGAACTACCAATGACTATACCTCAAGCTGATGACGGTTGCTTAGATAGACTGACGCTTTTAGACGTGTTCCCAGACTGGCTAGAGTCTTCTGCCTGTGGGACTTTCAGGGATATTTCGATTCGTAGTAAACCCGTAGAATTGACCCCTGAAATTGCTAACCTGCTTCTTAGGACTCAAGTTCACAATCGTAAACCTTCCTCCGCGGTAATTACGGGCTACGTACGAAGGATTAAGTCGGGTGACTGGGGTTTTTCTCAGCCATTGATTTGGGACGACAAGTATCAGCTTATTGACGGACAACATAGGCTTTCTGCCATTGCCAAGGCAGACCAGCCGATAACGTGCCTGATTATATCCGGCTACCCTCAAGGGTCTCAACATGTTTTTGACGTTGGACTCAAGAGGACGGTTGGTAGTATTGCACAACTTCAGGGATTCACGTCTTTTGGCTCAAGGAAAGCGTCTATTATCCGGGCTATGTTTTATAACACTAGCTCTATACGGATTGCTGACCGATCTTACATGCACACCGAGGCTTTGAGCGATGCGTCTTTTATCATTCGGTTTTATGAACACAACCAAGAAGCCGTAGACTTTGCTCATAACGGATTTTGGGATTTAGTCCCAGGAGAAAAACAGGCCGATACTAGCATTCGCACAGCTATTGTTGATGGCTTGATAGCGTTAGCTTACCCCCACGAAAATCATGAGCAGTTAGCTCGATTTGCTTGTGGTTTTGCCAATGGTGCAATAGTCGAGCCTAACTCAGTACTTAAGTTCAGGAATGACTACATCAAGAAAAAGTCTGTGTTTGGCATGAATAACACCGGAAAAAACGGAAGGCAAGACATGTTTAGGCTAGCAGCTAACGCTCTCATTAAGTTCCTAAAGCGAGAGCACGTTAAGCGGCTTGATACCATTGCTACTCTTCCCGCTAAGTGGACTCCTATAGTTCCTGCTTCCGGCGGCGAAACTGTCGTGGTTAATAGTAAGCCAGCCTAGCCCCTAACCCCCCACCCCCGCCGCCCCATGAACAAAGTTATCTCTGTCACCCTAGAAAGCCTCTATGACCT
>JBJTUH010000073.1:0-8373 GCA_046080605.1 Vampirovibrionales bacterium | reverse complement strand
AGTCTGAGACGTATACAGCAGAGCAGGTTTGGAGTGATTTACGTCATTGGATGGGTAGATTTAAGCGTCGAGGTAAGGTCGTATCTCGTTCTCTCTCGGATATGGCACAAGCCATTGCATTCCATTTTCACAGGGTAAATACAAGGCTACTTAGTTAATACTCTCAAACGTTTATTTGTCTTACCAAAAGCTCAAGGGGCAGGCATTGGAAAAGCACTCATGGCACAAGCCATCAACGATGCCTACACTCTTGGCTATACCACGATGTATTTAGACTCGCTAGAACGCCTAGAAGGAGCCAAAGCACTCTATCAAAGGTTTGGCTTCTATCGTGTTGAGCCTTATAACACAAACCCATACCATGATGTGTACTACATGGCGCTTGACCTTTCATCCCAAGAGCCTCATGGTATGCTCAGAGGAGGGTATCATGACACACCCAACAAGACTCTAGCTCCAAAAAACCTCCTCTGCATCACGTAGGTTGCCATGGCGGGTGGTGTTTTCGGAAAGCTTATGCTATAGTAAGTTGGAAGGAATTGCCACAAGCATTCTGTGACGGTCATAAGCCCTCATGCGTGAAGGTTTCCGCACAGAAGCATGTTCAAAGTCCACTCGTCTACGTCAGACGAAGATGAGGATTCATGGGACTTTTGTGAGGTGTTTCTTTTCGGTGATAGGGGTTTGTGATGCCTAGGTTTCAGGGTGTCTCAAAGGCATTTCACTGAAAAGAGCCTATTTCAGGGTTTGATACCTTAACACTCGTACAGCACGACCTAACATGCTTTAAGTTTTATGTTATTTTTTACTCGGTATGATTCTGCTAAACATTATGGTTGCCTCATCTACTCCCAGTGTCTCAAACCCTCAACCCCTTGAAGCCCCTGAAGACATGCTTCCCTTCAAGGAGGCAACGGCATGTCTATTGCCTCAAGAAAAACCTGCCTTAAAAGCACTACCTCAAGTGCTTCTTGGTGTACTGGATGAGTGCCTTCCTGAACTATTCTATGTACTTGACATCACGGTAGGACAACAAAAAAAATTACCCAAACTGACGCTATATGTTGACTACAAAGGTACACCCGCCATTACCCTAGATGCCTGTGGGCAGTTACACCGTAGCCTTGCATTTTGGTTAGAGCATCCTGTGCATCACACGTGGTGGCCCTTTGAAGATTATGCCCTTGAGGTTTCCTCACCTGGTATTTTTCGCCAACTGAGTACCCCACGAGAATGGGCGTTTTACGAAGGCTCCCTTGTCACCCTGAAACAGAAACGTCGCCCTCCTCAGGTCGATGCAGTCGTAGCTGCCGAGAAAGGTACGCTCTGTGGGGTTGACTCTTCTGGTACCCACGCCGTCGTTTCATTCAATACGGCAGAGGCTCCTGTGGTGTTGGATGCCTCAGTGTTTGGTCCTGTTATTTTAACCCTTGACCCTGTCTTAAAGTTTGATGCTCCCTTGAGTGACATTTCACTGTAGGGTCATCCGTGAAGTCCACGCAGGGGTGTGCGGGGATGCTTCATTTAAGCGTTAAGCCTAACGTTGATAGTTGTTCATTAGACCTTTAAAGGAGTGCTTGCCATGATGGCGATTCGTATCGGTGCAACATTGATGGAAAACGTTGAAATTCTTGAGCGTGAGCGGGGAATTTCCAAAGAGCTGATTTTAAGCTCATTAAAGGATGCCATGTTAGCAGCCTACAAACGCTACGCAGAATTAAAGTCTTTAGAGTGCATTGTGTGCCAACTCAATGAAAAATCTGGCGAGATTGCCATTGTAGAGCAACGCAAAGTTGTAGAAGCCCTGACGGAAGAACTACCTGTGGTGGAAGTGAGTGAGCTTTCTACAGAAGAGCCGATGCTTGAGGCAACACACGCTGAAGAAGTGGCTGTGGAAGCACCCCAACCCGTTGACCCTTTCAGCAAAGCAAAACACCAAATTGTATTAAAAGAAGCTCGTCGCCTTCAACCTGATATTCAAGTGGGTGAGATTCTTGAAATTGACCAAACCCCTGAAGAGTTTGGACGTTTAGCAGCAGGAGCTGCCAAACAGGTCATTACCCAGCGTATTCGGGATGCAGAACGTGCCTTAATTGCACAAGAGTTTGAAGAACGTCGCCACACCGTGGGCACAGGGATTATCCAACGCATTGAAGGACAGAATGTCATTATTAGCATTGGAAAAACCGAGACCATTCTTCCCAAAAATGAGCAAGTCCCAGGGGAAGCGTACCGAGTGGGGAACAAAATTCGTGTCTTCATTCTTGAAATTCGTGAGATTTATCGTGGGGTGCCTCAAATTGTCGTCACCCAGAAACACCCTTTCTTGGTGCGTGAAGTTTTTGAACTTGAAGTGCCAGAAATTGAAGATGGTGTTGTAGAAATTCGTTCCATTGCTCGTGAAGCTGGACTTCGTACCAAAGTTGCAGTATGGTCTAACGACCCCAACGTTGACCCTCAAGGAGCTTGTATTGGGAAACGTGGCAGCCGTATTCAAGCCATTGTGAACGAGCTGAAAAATGAGAAAATTGATATCATTCGATGGTCTCAAGACCCCATTGAATTTATTCACCACGCCCTTGCACCTGCCAAAATCTTAAACGTACAGTTTAACCCCGACACCAACCAAGCCCTTGTGGTAGTACCCGATGAACAACTCTCTTTAGCCATCGGACGGGAAGGGGTCAATGTTCGTTTAGCGTCTCGCTTAACAGGCGTTAAGCTGGACATCAAAAGCTTATCACAAGCACAAAAGCTTTTGTCGCAGGCTCAAGCCCATGAACCTCATCATGGTCATGATGCACAAGACAATCATGCAGATATGTACACTCAAGACCTACCCCAACATGATGATGAGCCAAGTTTAGCGTAACCACTTAGGTGGCATGCTCGCCAACACACATACTCCCCCCTCTCCACACACATCAAGGGGGGAGTATGTGCATTTACAGAGTGGATTCTAGGGTAAATACCTTGTTTTGACTATAATAGAGGTATCTTTTTTACGCTACCACGGTTTTCCCCTGTGTGTTCTTCCAGTTTTATGTGCGATGAGCCTTATACCCCATGATGATGACGCTGACGACCTCACCCGAAGCTACCCCTACCCTACATCCTGTTTCGTCCTATGATACGCCTTTAAAAGCCTCTGCCCTTGAATTGGCTCATGCCATTCAAACCCAAACCATTCAAGCCACCCAAGTACTTGATGCAGTCTATGCCCATATTGAAGCAAAAGATGCCCACTTAGGAGCCTTTCTTTCACTCACCAAAGAGCATGCATACACCACCGCACAGCATGTGGATGCACACGCTAAAGCAGGACATACCCTTCCATTGCTAGCAGGGGTACCTTTGGCATTAAAAGATAATATTCACCTCAAAGGGGCAAAAACCACCTGTGCCAGTAAGCTATTACAAAACTTTGTCGCATGTGAAGATGCTACCGTGACACAGAAGCTTTTAGCCAACCATCTGCCCATTATCGGGAAAACCAACCTTGATGAGTTTGCCATGGGGAGTTCCTGTGAGAACAGTGGCTTGGGTACCAGCCGTAATCCTTGGAACCCCGAGTATGTCCCTGGGGGAAGTTCAGGTGGGTCTGCCGTGGCGGTTGCTTCAGGGATGGCACCTCTGGCTTTAGGGTCTGATACAGGGGGGAGCGTACGCTTACCTTCTGCCTTTTGTGCCTTAGTCGGTATGAAGCCCACGTATGGGTTAGTGTCTCGGTATGGGCTTGTAGCGTATGGCAGTTCCTTAGACCAAATCAGCCCGTTTGCCCGAACCGTCGATGACCTTGCGGCTATTTTACAACTGACAGCTGGCACTGACCCTAAAGACAGTACCACTCGGCAAGCCCCTGAGGGTTGGCAAGCCTATCCTATTAAGCCCTTAGCCTCTTTAGAAGGTGTCACGTTTGGGGTCATTGAAGAGCTTGATAAGCC
Organism: Vampirovibrionales bacterium; assembly: GCA_046080605.1. Lineage (GTDB taxonomy): Bacteria > Cyanobacteriota > Vampirovibrionia > Vampirovibrionales > JAJTHC01 > JBJTUH01. The sequence goes on along the minus strand of JBJTUH010000073.1, from coordinate 4,429 downwards.
CGAAGCCCTTCAACCCGAAGTTGCAGAAGCCTTTCAGGGGTCTTTAGCTCATTTGCAAGCCTTAGGAGCCACCATAAAAAGGGTTTCCATCCCTTCCATTAAGTTAGCCATTCCCACGTATTATCTCATTGCCACAGCGGAAGCAAGTGCGAATTTGGCACGGTTTGATGGCGTACGCTACACCACTCGTACCCAAGCACAAGAGGCAACCGATGTGTACACCATGATGCAGCGAAGTCGTGGAGAAGGGTTTGGAAAAGAAGTGAAACGACGCATTATGTTAGGAACCTTTGCCCTGAGTGCAGGTTACTACGATGCTTTTTATGGTAAAGCCCGTAAGGCACGTGCCTTACTTGCACAAGAGTTCCAAGCGGCACTGACAAGTTGTGACGTGCTATTATCACCCACCTCTGCGACCACAGCGTTTAAATTGGGCGAAAAGACCACTGACCCCGTCCAAATGTATTTAAGTGACATTGCAACGGTTCCCGTGAATCTGGTAGGGATGCCTGCCCTATCCTTACCATGCGGGTTTGATGCCAAAGGGCTTCCCATTGGCTTGCAAATGATTGGCACGTACTTTAGCGAACCCACCTTGCTTGCAGTCGCCCAACGATTTGAAGCCCAGTGCGGCATTCGTAACCAAGTAGCACCTGTTTTCGCTTAAAGCATGGTCTGATAACCGCACCCCCCTCTCGATACCTCATGAGGGGGGTGTTATTCTATGCTCACGGCTTCAACGAGAGACCCTCAACTTCGTCTTCAAGGCATCTCTAATGTACTTGCCATACACGCATTTGTAGCTCAGGACTTTCCCACGTTAAATGAAAGGCGTTAGGTTGTAAGGCAAGTGCCTGACGTACTAACTGGCTGTGGGTTGGGTCTCCCAGTGGTTCCACAAGGTATAACGTCGCTTCTCGGTGTGTTTCTTGGAGTGTTTTAGATTGTGCAAGGAGTGCATCAACTAAAAAGGCGGGCGTACGCTGAGGAGGGTAACTTATGGCATAACGGTTCCCATACAAACTAAGCATACTTGGCGTATGAGAGATGAAGACACTGTAAGGATGGGTATGCCGCCGCATCCAGTCAAACAACATAAAAAACCCTTTGCGTTCCTGAGACACCACTGGGCTTGAAGTAACGCCAGCAGAAGTCTCTCGTGGGTTGAGGGTTGAAAGGTCAAGTGCAGAAAAGCTAAACCCTTCCGTAGGGGTTTCCTGGGTTGCCAATGCAGTAATACCTTCGGTATGCGTTGCTTGTGTCGCACCTCCATAAAAAAGCTGTGCCGCTTCTTGATGTTGTAACTGATGAAACCCTGCTTGGCTCAGTCCTAGTCCACCAAGTGCTAAAGCCCATCCTATCAACACCACTCGAAAAACAGGAGCTTGTGCGTGATGAAAAATACGCATCAACCCTTCAAGCCCAAGCACACTGTAGAACCCTATTAAGGGAAAGAACCATAACCATACTTGCGGATACAGAGTCAGCCCTAACCCTATTAAAGCCCCTATCCATAAAGCACGACGCACTTGCGTTGTAGACATATACAGCCCTAGCAACGTTCCTAAGCTCATACAGGTTAAGCTCACCCATCCAAACGTTTTTGCAAGTTTGGGGAGTGCTGCCATGGTACCATTCAGAAACGGAGTCATCGCACCCACCATCCAGCCCAACACACCAGTGACTGGTGCATTAGAAACCACCATGGCAGGTAGGTGGGTTTGTAGTGACATCAGATGATGCTGAGGGGGGGTAAAAGAAGCTTGCATACCATGCAACACGCTAGGCTGATACCCTAAACAAATCTGACCCAAATAGTGAACACTGTGTTTTAGAAATCCTTTAGGGAACCATGCTTTAAGGTTCAATAACGACACTGTCTCACCTTCCCCTGAAGTAACACCCGTCACAAGCCATGCCTTACCTTGCATCAACCACTGTGTCAGAGGGGACTGAGGTGAGGAACTTGAGGCGACAAGCTCGGCAGAAGAAGGTAGCGAAGAAAAAGGCGTTTGCCAAGGCATATGCCAACCTTGGGCATGGGCAAGTAGCCATGTCATACCCACAAGTACCACTCCCAAATACCACTGGTACGCTTGCCGATGATGGGTTTGCCAGTCCTGTTGCACACTTCCTGTTAAATGAGCAAGCACAAGCGTATATCCTAGCGGGTGTAACAAGGCACAGGCCCAAGCACCTATGGCACTCCATGTCCATAGAGGGCTTGCATGCCATCCTTCCTCATCCATACGCCATAACCCATAAAGTGTCCAAATACTACACGCCCAAAATAAGGGTAAAGGTGAGGGAAACACAAAACTACTCAGTGTGGTACCCCCAAGAAAAAAGCACCCTAGCACCATTAAGCGATGCCATCCCTGATACGCTTCCTCAGGAAAACGACCTGACACACCCATCAAGCGTAGCAAGCCCCATCCTGTGGCAAACACCCCCAACACACTCAGCCATTGTAAACGACTAATGAATGTCATCACATTGGTTCCAACACCCCCTATGGCGTGAATGGCACTCGCCAGCATCATATACAAGGGATGCTCTAACAAATGTTCCCAATGAGGAATATGCCACAGCTGTATGCTGCTCATCGCCTCAGGAGTATGAACCTCTTGGCTTGCAAGGAGTGCGTCTACCAACTGTTGATGTTGGGGATGTACCACGGCACTATGTCCCATAGACCACCAAGAAAAGGCAACCATCGCAAGTACAAGCCCACTCACCCAACGCTGAACGGGGGTAAGCTGACTCCAAAATGAAGGAGGAGAAGAGGAAGACAGATCGCTATTCATCATAAGCTTAGTATAACAAACGTGTGATGTTTTCGCTACTGCGTACCTCAGCTAGCCCATGTAGACCGCAAGAAGTTTGCACTTACTGAAAAACACTGGTTCAATGCTTCAGACATTTTCCATCAAGTCCCTTGAGAAGGAAAAAAGCTTTCGGCAACATGCTGTGCAATAGGATGTCTATGCTTCTGCAAACTATACGCCATGGCATCAGGAAGTTTTTGAGAAACTTCCTGATGTAAAGGTTGCCCTACAAAGCGGTATGCAAGACCCTGAAGTCCTTTTTGAGGTGCTTGGGAAGCGGCTGAAGCCAAATGATGTTTCAAGAGTTGCTGCAATGCTGGTACTTCTCGTAACACGTTGCCGTCTAACCCCGCAGCAATCATCTCTTTTGTAAGGGTTTGGGCATCCAGTTTTGTACCTTCTACCAACAGGCTCTGTAACCGAGAGGACATACGATTTGCGATAGGAGAGTTTGAGGCTTTAAACATTGCAAGCAATGCCGTAGGGTTATGCTGTGCCATTTGTACCAGTTGAGGTAAGTTATTGAGATGTAAATGTCCCATCAGGGTAGAGGTTGTTTCTGGAATGAGTGACTCCGCCAGTTGCTTTACCACCTTGGGTGCATGCCCTCCACCTGCTTCTAAGACCTTTGCCCCTTGAGTTGCCAGGGTTTGTGTAACCTGTGAAGTGGTTTCAGGGGTGAGTCGTGTCAACACACGGTGTAACATCGGCGTAGGAGGAGGTACCGTAGGGGTTTTTAAGTACGCCAGCGTACTGGTGAGTAGATGATTCAATAAAGGCTTGGTCTTTTCTGGGCGAGTTAACCGCTTGATGGAGGGTGTGACACGAGGCATCACGGCTGTATCAACATGGTGTTTCACTTGGTCAGTCACTGTTTGAACCCCCACTTGATGAAGGGTATCCCCTATTGCTTGAGAGGCTTTTTGAATCTGCTCACCCACATCCCAAGGGTTGAAAGCTTTAGAAGGCTGTGAAGGCTTAGCAGGATGATTGGGTGCTACACGAAGGGGAGCAAGAAGTTTCTTTGCCTGTGCCTTCAGTGCCTTTTGTGTAGGGTCAACCCAAGTACCCCTTTGGGCATGCGTGGTCAAGGCTTGCCCTGCATCTTCAATACGTAAGAGTGCATGTCTCACTTGTTAATTCACAAGGGTTGTGAATGGCTTTTGCATCGAGGAAAGGAAACGCATGGACGGCTAGAGTTCTTTGTCAACAGGCAGTAAAGAAGGCGCATGAAAGAGGGTTTTACATTTTTATAAAAATAAAACCCTACATAAGTCATAACATGACATGACAGTTTGCAGAGCGATGCTATTTCTTAGCACCCTCATACCTACAGAAATCTTTAGGGTCTGGTAAACTTTAGCTAATCTATGATAGGCTAGGTTTCAATGACTACAATGAAAAACAAGTATTATAAAGGTTCGCACATTTCTGAACGCAAATTCAGGGAATTGCTACGGTGCTTTGCTCTGGATTTAAATGCCAAAGAAACCAGTCAACTCACACGTATTTCTCACGTGAGTTGTAAAAATATCTTCATGAAATTACGACTGAGGATTATAAAAGACTCTTCTCATTCATATGCTGGTAATGGCATCTAT
>JBJTUH010000072.1:0-55661 GCA_046080605.1 Vampirovibrionales bacterium | reverse complement strand
GTTCCCGAGAGATAGATAGCTTTGGTCATCTCAGAAGACGGGATGACAACGCTCTAACGGTAGGGAGTTTATATGGTCTAAGGCAATAAGCTGACCGAGTGATGCACTGTAACCAACGATTTTAAAGAGGATTTTTTTATGCAAGATTTTTTATCTCACAATGAAGCTCCTATCAGTGATACGCAATGGGATGATATTGATAAACTGATTATTGAGGTGGTGAAGCAGCAGCTTATTGGGCGACGCTTTATTCATGTGTTTGGTCCTTTGGGTGCAGGTGTACAGTGGGTAAGCCAGGACATTCTCACGGGAAATACCAAGGGACAGCTGGATGTACTGGGTGAATCCAGTAAGCCTCATGACACAGTACAGACCTTACAACGAGTAAATATTCATTTGCCTTTGTTGTATAAAGACTTTATGTTGTACTGGCGAGATATTGAAACCAGTCGTAAGTTTGGGATTCCGCTTGACTTGTCTGCCGCTGCTGCTGCTGCGTCTGCATGCGCTCGCTCAGAGGATGAAATGATTTTCCATGGGTTTGAAGATGCAGAAAGCCAAACGAAGCATGATGGCTTACTGAACACCCCAGGGTCTCATCAGTTGGTTGCCTCTAATTGGCATGAAGCGGGGGGGGTATTCAAGGATATTTTGACTGCCACGGAAACTTTGGCAGAGGCTGGGTTTTATGCACCGTATGCTGTGGTGGTGTCGCCTAGAACTTACTCTCAGTTACATCGTTATATGAATGTGACAGGCATGATGGAAATTGAGTACATTCGTCAAGTAATTACTGATGGGGTCTATGCCTCTTCGGTGATTCCCGAAAACACGATGTTGGTTGTGTCTACAGGGGTTCAAAACTTTGACCTTGCCATTGCCCAAGATTATAAAACGGCGTATTTAGGGGCTCAAAATATGAACCATCCCTTCCGTGTACTGGCTTCTTTAGCACTACGGATTAAACGCCCTGGTGCGATTTGTGTCTTGAAGGCCTCTACGCCACAGCCTGCGACGACGCTACGTCATCAGTCTCAGCTGGTATTGCCTCCTGAACTGAAACGCTCCCGTACGCAAACAGCGACAAATAAAAAGCCCGTAGCGACAGCACCTAAACGTCGAGGTCGTCCCGCAAAAGTAAAGCCTGAGGTGTCTGATACTGTAACGCTCACCGAATAACCAAAGGGCTATAAGGGGCTTACACAAACGTAAGACAAAACGACAACCCACCAAGCCCCATGCTTTAGCATGGCTCGGTGGTGGTGTCTTTACAAGACTAAGCCTATGAGGCTTCATGAGGAAGCTTGATGGGTGTTGCGTTCTCTAAGATGGTTCCACCATCGAGCAGGGTGAAGCGTCTGAGACCGTTTACCTTGGGAAACTTTCCGACTATAAGACATCCATAAGCCTTGTTCGGCTCTTGAGAGTGCAACGTACACTAAGCGGCATTCCTCATCGAGCTTCTCTTTTAAGAGCTGTCGTTCAATAGACAGTTTTTCGTGTTGTACTCTTTGGGTATAGGCTTTAGGTGCTGTTGAATGGGGGGGATGTTGTGCGAGTCTATGATACAGTTGAGCTTCTCGCCATACGGTGTCACCCCCCTTCAGGGTGAGTGCATCGGGTACTCCTGGCTCAAGGCTCATAGGGTATTGTTTATGGTCACATCCCATGAGAAGGACCAGTGGGAACTCTTGTCCCTTTGACTTATGAACGGTCATCACGTGAATCTCTACAGCATGGCAGTGCTGTGAGGTCTGTTGCGAGGGATTGACCCTTTCGGTGGCTTCGGGTGCTTGCTGATACAGCTGGAACGCCTGATGGTCTAGCACATGGATAAAAAAGGTGCGAAGGGTTTCAAGGGTGCTTTCACACCGAGGAATGCTGAGATGCTTAAGAGGTTGGTACAGCTGAGCTTGTAGGGCTTGAAATTGTTGGAAGTGCTGAAATAGAGGAATCCCTTGAAGGGTTGGGTAGCTCTCTGGGGTATGATGCGTCAGGAAACGATGGAGTGCTTCAAGCAGTGCAAAGGGTCCTTTCTCGATACTGGTTTGGCGTAGAAGGTACCAGTCAAAGTTCCATTGTGCTTCAGGAAATAAGTCTTGAGTGAAGAGTGATTCGGGAAAAATCTGTTTATATAACGGTACATTCTCTAATGCGAGTGCTTCAATGCACCGTAATCCACTTTGAAACCAAGACGATAGTTCGGTGTGATGGTCTCCATGAGTGCTATCCTCTCGGAGTGTGTACTGAGGGATGGCTTCTTCATGAGATGTGGCACAAGACCCTACGGGTTGCTGAGTGAGTAGCTGACGTAAGTATTGGGTGATAAGGTCACATCGTTCACGGGTACGGCAAAGGATGGCAACACGAGGAATACCCTTTGACGAGGGGGGCTTTAGCGTGTTTAGCACGGTGGTGTGAATCCACTGAAAGGCTTGCTGTACTTCGTCTTCTAGGGTTTCGGCTTCATGCCATGCAATCGGCGTGAGCAGGCTTGGGTTATCCTCTGTGGCACACAGTGTAGCGGGTTGAAAGGCACCAAGGCTTTCAGGAATCCAGTGACCACTTTCTTCCAACCATGTATTGGCAATGGTCTGTATCTCAAGCGCACTACGGCTACTGTAGGCTAGTTGTACGAGGGTGGTGGTGGGGGCTTGGGTAAAGGCTCTGAAAATGTCAGTGGTTGCACTGGTGAAGGTCGTTGTGATGGATTGGTTGGTGTCTCCAATCCGAACAAGATGTGGACTTCCTAGTAAATGGTGCAGTAGTGTTTGAAGTGCGTCGGAGGAATCTTGTGCTTCATCTTCAATGACGACTTGGCACTGTGTTTGAAAAAATGCTTTGGTATCAGGGTAATGTTCAAGGTGAAGTACGGCGGAGGCAATTAGATGGTCAAAATCCACCATGTCTAGGTCTTCCATCATGTGATGATAGAGGTTCCAAGCCTGTGCCAAAAAAGGTAGTTGGGTGTGTCCTTCTGGGAAAGGGCACCATTGCCTCAGAGCCTCTTCCCACGTTAAATAAGGGTTGGCTTGCCTTAGGGGTAAGAGCGTAAAGGTGAGTCTTGAAAAAAGACTTTCCAGTACGTTGTGCCAGCTCTCTTGGCTGACTGCCTCTGGGGTTGTTTGTCGTGCCACTTCTTGTAGGAGGCGTTGTCTGACTAAGGGGTCCATTAAAGAGGGTGTCTCTCGGTGAGATTGTTTTAAAATCCTGAGTGCCAGTGCATGGAGTGTTGAGATTTGAGGCATGAGATATTGAGGCTTGTGAGGGAAAAACCGTTTAAGTCTCTCCCGAAGGGTTTGTGCGGCACTTTCCATGTAGGTGACCACCCAAATACAGTTTGGATGTCTCACGAAAGAAGGGGTTTCAGGCGTGTGTTGTTCAAACTGCCTGATGAGCTTTACGAGGAGTGCAATACTTGTAAAGGTTTTCCCCGCCCCAGGCACGGCTTGAATTGCCATGGCACCTCCTTGGTACAGGAGGGCTTTGGCTTGGTCAGGGCGTGGTGTAAGCGTATGATAGGGTTGTTCTTGTGAGAGAGAAGGGTCATTCTCAGGTAAGAAACTTGGGTAGGTTTTTGCAATGGCGGTACCTAGATGCTCTTGAGCGGGGTAGGGTTGTCCTGTCAAATCATGGTCGGTTGAAAAGCACCAGAGTTTTTCTTTCACTAAGAGGGCAAGGGCATAGCTTTGATGGGCTGCACGATAGTGCAGCAAGGCTTTAGCACCCTCACTGTGTAGCACCCAATGTCTGACGCTTTCTTCAGAAGGGGGCGTGGTTTCTGGGTGATAGTATTCATATAACATGGTGGGCCATGCGGGCCATCGCGCACTCATTAACCAAGCGTGATAAAATTGTGTGTGGTCTCGTTTACACCATAAGGGATTCGTCAGGTCGAGTAACACGACATGAGCACGCCGTAAGCGACACTCAAGGGCATGTTGAGGGGTGGTAATCCATAGACTGTCAGGATGACGATGTTCAGGCAGTAGTACACTTTCGTCCGTATTAAAAACCTTGCTGGTAAAGCAATCATCTAACCATGCAAGGGTCAGCGATTGAGCCATGTCTTGTGAGGCGTGCATGGTTTGAAAAGCACGATAGCTACTTAGCATCGCTTCATAGGCACTTTCTGTGCTAGATACGTCTTTTAGTTGAGAAGCTTGATACCGTTGAAAAGCGGTAAAAAACATACTTTCAAAATCAAGTGTCACACTGTAGGTACGGCGGGTGTGTTGAAGCCATTCATAGAAACACTGGAAACGTTCCAGCCATCCCTGAGTCACATCATGGGGACTCGTTGCAGAGGTTTCCCATGCCAAGTGTAGTGCTTCCCAAGGAAGTTCTAGCCCTTCTTTGAGTGCGATTGCAACGAGTTGTTGACTCCCTTGGGGCATGGCTTTTGGCATGGACTCGTTGTAGGAGTGAAGCCAAAAAGGTAAGGCCTCTAGTAGCATGGGGAGACTAAAAGGTAGATGAGGTGTATGCATGTGCTTCTCGTGATGAGGCGGTTTCATGGACGCTATGGTAAGGCTTTCCCCTAATGAGACAAGGTCTTGAAGAGGACTCACCAATAAGCGTAATAGCACTACCCAACGACACAAGGCTCTATTCTCTGAGAGGGTTTCATGTCGTTGAAGCCATGCAAAAGGGATGCCATGGCGGGTGAGACATTCAGTGAGAAGCCACGACCATGTGTCATCATACTGTGGGAGTATCCAAAGCCATTCGGAAGGCGTGCTACCTTCTTGTAACCGTGTTGTCATCCATGCTGAGAGCTGTGCCATCATGTCTGAGGGCGTGCTACTGTTCTGAAGGGGTGCTAGATGATCGGGCAAAGGTTTTTTCTGGGGTACCGTGCCTTCAGGAGAGGGAAACCACCCCTTGAAACACTCAGAGGCAATCTCATAGTGTGGAGAATGCTCATGCGAAGAAATAGGCTGAAGCAAAGCATGATGGGCTTCAGGAGCGGTATTGGCCATGCTGTGGTGACGGATACCCCCGTGAAAGAGCGGGTGAGGGGTGAGGGACTTTTGTGTGTCTTTTTCTTGCGTACGAGAAGCCATCAATCCATCGAGGGGATTGGTTTCACTCGTAACCACCCAAGTTTCAAGCGAGCTTTGTAACCATGAGATGAATCTTACTTGGCTTGGCAGGGCATCTTGTAAATCGTCTACAAGGAGATGCCGCACTCGCCGTTGCATCCAAGCCTGAGCGTGTTCTGAGGCGGTGAATGTTTTCAATGGTGTCGTAGAGAGGGTACGTTCTAAGGGATGGCTTGGTCCAAGGGTGGTGTCATACCCTAACAATCTCTCAAAAACTAAAAGCTGCGTGGCAGGGTCAAAAAGATGCGTTTCAAAGATTTGGTGAATGAACGTGTGTTCTATCCCGTGGAGCCATGGCAGGAAATCGTTGGAGATGCGTTCAGGGGGGAGACCATGTGCCTGTATGATAGCCTGTGTGCTTTCACGCATGGTGGGTGCATTCAAGCTTTGCTCGCATCGTAAACGCCATCTTCTTATGAGTTGAGGAATAAGGTAATCAGGGCTTGAAGGAATAAAAGGTCTGAGAGCTTCAGGTAAGGCATGGTCTGGATGAAGAAGAATTTTTTTTAACAAAAGGCTACTTTCTTGAAAGCCAATGAGTTCGGGCATCCCATGAGCCTTTGGGGTTCCTGTGGAGCGCTCTTGTGCTTTTAAAAGGACTAACGGCCAAAGGTCAAATAAGCAAGTTCTGACCCAGCCAGAAAAAGTATAGACAGGTAGATGGCTCAGCGGGTGATCTAGCTTGGTTAAAAGGGCATGTTTTAAGCGGGCCACTTGGGTAGCATTACTGGCTAAAATGAGGAGTGTTGACTCGTTCCCTTGATGCAGTAGAAAAAGAGCTTCTTGTAATAGCTGTGTCGTTTTACCACTAAAGGCAGCTTGTATGATGGAACGAGTACGACCTAGGGCGAGCATAGTATGGGGTCACTTATCAAGGGGTTTAAAAAACGGTATGAGCCACGGTAGGTGCGCATGATGTCAGTATCTGTACGCTTGTGGGGGAGGGTTTTTATTTTACAACACTTCTTATTGTAACGAAATGTATCTTGTGTAAAGATAGTATGGTTTACAAAATGTTACATCATGGGTTTAATAAACATCATAGTCACTGACATGCTTGCCCCCTTCTTTTCATTAGGTAAGAGATGGCATGCGAAGGGTAAACCTTAATGGGTGATGATATTACACCATGTAACAACTTTAATGGCTATCACGCATGTTTTTTGTGCTTCATCTTTATTCGTGATGTATGCTTTTAGTGGCTCGTGGCAATGAGTACCATTCCTTATGGTAAAGAAAGAACGATATTTTCTTTGCTTGTATAAGTTTTTCAAAACGTTTCGTATGGTGTAAAACAACACTTTTTTCTTTGTTTCGGGCATCCTCTTTGGTTTGGGGTATGATAGCTCAATGATGACGGCTTCTGGTATGACCTCAGGGTCTGTTTCACATCTTAGCGACGCTTCCGCTGTACGAAGTATGGCAGTGAAGTCTTTCCATGTCCCTATGCACCAAGAAGGGTACATGCCATCAGCTATGGACGCTGGTGTACATGAAGCCTCACGTCCTCGGGGTGGTGGCTTGGAACCCTACGCTACCCAAGAGCTTTCCTTTATTCGTCACTGCCATACCATGATGGGACGTGTGGGTGTAGGTGCCACGGCACAGAGTTTTATGACGCATTTGCGTGCCACATTGACAGTATTGCTGGGAACTCCTAAGTTTGTTATTTTACTGTGGCAAGAAGAAACAGCCTCTTATCAGACCTTTCTAGCACCCGTTTCTCCCGTCCTTGAGGGTGACGAGTCTGTCACGGATAGGGTGGCACCTGTGCCATTGAACTTGGATGTGATTTCAGATCATTGCCTTCAAGAAATTTTACAAACCACACGCCCCATCCTTTTGGAACCCTTTGAGCATGAGGGCTTGTCGATGGCTTTTTTAGCACTTGAGGCCCCTGAAACAGGGGATAACTATGAGGCGAAAGAAGCCTATCAAAGACAGTTACAGTGGGTTGGGCGTTACTTGGGTGGGTATCTCATTCAGTGTATGCACTTAAAAGAAACCGAGTCTGCTATTTGGTTTAGCGAATGTTTGAAGTCTTTAAGCTATCAGCTGGTAAGCACGTATGAAGAAGAACATGCCCTACAGGCGACGATGTCATTTTTAATGACGCAGTTGCATGCACAGCAAGTGGCGTATTTAGAGTTCTCTCAGCCTGTCGATGCGTTGAGCGTTCCTGTATTACCTGTATCAGGGGCGTTATTACAAGAAGGCATGGAGCCTCAGTGGTCTGACCATACAAGTGTGGCTTTTATTCGTGCCGTGGTGCATCAGCAGGATGCACTGCCTCAATTTTATCAATTGCCCCAGAGGCAGTTAGAGGCACTGCAGACGATGTTTCTCCAGCCAGCGACCCCTTTAATGAATGTGCCTAATTTAATCACGTATTTTCAGCAACAAGCCACGACGCTGACACTCTCCCAACAACAGTCTTCGCTTTCACCAAGGGTCTCGCCCATGGCGTTGTCATCCGAAATACCTCGACCGTCTCACTCTTCTGACCCTTATGAGAAGTCGCATACCTTAAAAATGTTTTCACCACAGCCAGCTTCCCTCAAGGTGGACCGAGTGCGTTTGATGGGGATTCAATCTTTAGTACAGTATCTTTTACGGCATGAGGTGGCTTCATCCACCTCTGGTGGGGTACAACCGTTGCCGATGGGGTGGATGCTTCCCGTTCTGTCCCCGACTCGAGAAAGTGTTTTGGGTGCTTTTTTAGTCTTTTATCCCATGGGTGTGACGCTAGAGAGCTTACAGATTCGTCCTGAACGTTTTGAGGCTCTCGTGAAAGAGACCTGTGCTTTAACCTCTCGTACGCTGAAACGACTTCAACAACTTTCTCATATGCTTGCCTTGGCACATGCGGATGAACTGACGGGTCTGCTGAATCGCCGAGGCTTAAAGGAACGTCTTGAGGCAGAGGTGGCACGGTGTCGTCGTTCGCCTCGTCCTTTGTGTGTGGCATTGATTGATGTTGATTTCTTTAAGCAGCTCAATGACACGCATGGACATCTTACAGGAGACTGGGCGTTACAGCACTTGGCACGCTTTTTAAGAACCTCTATCAGAAAAAGCGATTTGGCATGTCGTTATGGGGGAGAGGAGTTTTTGCTCGTCTTACCCGATACGCCCCTAGAGGCTGCCCATGAGCTTTTAAACCGATTGCGTCAAGCCATTCAATCGGTTGCGATTCCAACAGAGGCAGGGAGTACCCTTTCTATCACGTTTAGTGCAGGGGTTGCCCCTCTAAGAGAAGGGCATCTTTCTCCAGAGTTAACCCTAGAGGCGTGTATGGAACATCTCTTGAGTGAAGCAGACCATTATTTGTATCAAGCAAAAAAGCAAGGTCGTAATCGAGTAAGTTCTTTACTGGACACGATGGAGAAGCCTGACGTAGAAGCCTTGTCATAGGGTTACGTGTGTATGAAGTTAGGGGCTGCTGGGCATACCTTCATGCTTAGGCTCATCCTCATGCTGGGGAACCTTACTAGAGGGATGCTTTTCGGTATCAGTGGGCATTGCTATCGGCTCAGGTACCTTTGTTGGCGTAGGTTCAGCCACAAGGGTTGCATGTTCGTGTGTTGCTTTTTCTTCTGGAGAGAGTGCCACAGGTAGCGTTTCTTTGAGCCACTGCAGGATTAAAGACTCTGCGGGAGAAATGGCGGGATTGAGTAAATCAATCCCTGTACCATCCACCGTTTTAAAGTGAGCCAATGCACAAGAGGCTTGAATAATACGGCAGTATTTACGGGCATTCACAAGCTCAATACTGGTTTGGTCTCCTGCACCAATCCAGCTGGGTAAGGTCATGTTAGAGGCTGTAAACAGCCCTTCAACCCCTTTTTGACTGAGAGGGGGAGATAGTGCTAAAAAGACTCCTTTTTGTACTTCTGGTGCCTCACTGATGAGCTTAGACCCTGCCACTGTCATGGCGAGTAATCCCCCATAGCCACTCCCAATAAAGCTGACTTTGTAAAGCGGACTTTCGGGAAACTGCTCGGTAAAGCTTGAGCGGAACAACGCTTGTAGGGCATCTTGCATCCAGTCATCCATGGATTGCCAATCTTCTGGGTTAAACATATGCCAATCAAGTAAGATAGGTTTTTTACTAAATCTATCAATACGTGTGGTGCTTTCACCATGACCTGGTAAATCTAGGGTTAGCACAACATAGCCAGCTTTACTTAAAATAGCGGGTAAGTCCCCCCAATGGTGATGAGTTTGCCCTAGACCATGACACAGAATCAGGATAGGACGCTGTCTGTTTGCAGGCTCAGAGATTTCTACCGCCGTGCCATGAGGACCTTCTTCAACGTTTGAAGGGTTGGAAGGGTGTGTTTTATGAAATTGACGTAACAGTCCTTCTAGCTTGAAAAGTGCGGGGTCTAGCTCTTCTTCTGAGGCAATTGCCTGTCGTAGAATTTTTAGTTTTCCTTCCAGAAAAGAAACTTTTGCTTCCAGATAGCCTAGTTCAGTGGCTTTGGTTTGTCGGAGTCTTTCTGTGCGTATAGGGTCGTAGAGCCATCCTTTGAGCTGAATCCCTGTTTTTTTACCTTCTAAGGTCACAGGATGTATCGTCGCAAGGGGGGCTGCCTCTGCCTCACGTCGTGAGGTCTGAGTATTCGCCAGTGTTTTTGCCAGCACTTCCTCTGCTTTTACTAAAGGGGGGCGCTCATCTTGGCGGTGTCGAGGGTTTTGAAGCTTTTGTTGAAGGGCAAGCCATTCACTCTGGGTGGCTTTCATATCACAGCCCTGTAAGCCCATGACCCCTAGCATGACGAGGGTAAGGACACCTAGACCAGAAAAAGGTATGAAACGAACGCGCATGAGGGTAACATCTTAGCTTTTGAAGGGCAAAAGCGTTTCACTCAGGGTGTAAAGTAAGAAACGACACGACGACCGTAACCGTTGTGGAAGAAGGGTGTTAACCGTGTGATAGAAGTGCTACTTCATCACGTCCTGTGTTCGGTCAAAAGGTGGATGACATCCAGCCATTGATGTAGATGTTCCTGTAAATGTAGGAGTGCCTGATATGCAAAGGCACGCTGATGGGTTGCTCTTACGGTTTCTGTTGAGGCACTGTAAGGCGGTTCTATCCAGTATCGTTTGACTGAAAGGATAGGGGGCATCGTGAAAGGGGGAGTGTTTAGAGGTGGTGGCGTAAGCACTAAATCAGGTGGCATAATCTTACTACTGATGAAGAGGGTTCCCTCTGGCTTCTCGCTTGCATGGACGTTGGGAGAGGCAATCCCTGTGGTGGTGAGTACAATACTGGCTTGGCTCTTTTGTTGCAGTCCTTCCGCCATGGCGTGGCTACATGCTTCACTGACAGCACCTTCTTGTACGAGTATGTTCTTTTTTACACCTAACCAAGTGGTTTTCAAGTGGTTATGGTACACCACCATACCTCCTTTAAACCACTGAGAGCTTCCTGCTTGTGTGGTGAACCAATGGGACAAAAGACCTCCTGTACAACTTTCTGCAACGGCAAGATAAGGAACCTCGGTGCGTTCTTTGTTAAGAGATTGCATTGCCAAGAGGGTCTGAAGTCTCGTAATGACTTCTAAGAGTAGTAGCTCATGAGAGAAGTCATCAGACGTATAAAAGGGCGAGGTGTGGTTCATGGGCTAGGAAGGCTTGAGGTGAGTGATGACACGTGCCTAAACGGATATAGAATGGCTTTATTTTAACGGATGTGTGAGTAAAACATGACATGAAACAATTTGTAACACAATTGTATTAAGAATTGTAAAAATAATGCTTGCATTGTATCGAATTGTAATGTTTAATAATGAGTAAGACAAATCCGTTGCCGTGTTCAACACGCTTTTATTCCTTCTTCAATGCACGATTGAGGCTCTAAACCTTTGTGTTCTAGTGGCTTCTTTGCTTTCGCTTGTTGTTGGAAAAAACCAAATAGTATAAGACAAGGTAACGTGCTTTTAAAGCAATATTCTCTGAAGAGGTCTCTCTGATAGAGAAACGTTTTTTGCGTGTTGTGTGGTTGCGTGAACGATACAATCAGAAAGAATCGTACAGTACGGTGATGCCTCAATCTACTCTCCAGACATTCTCTTACACCACACCGCAGACGGGTTTCTACCAAGGTACTGGTACTTCCCCCATGCTAAGAGAGATGAGAGAACATAGAATGCCGTCTGCAGCGCCGACCTTCTTTGTAGACGGAACCGCTGCCCGAGTACCGTACACTCGCCCTGTGCAGTATACCCCTCAAAAGGTTTACGAACCCTTTGTTAAACCTTTCAAACGTACACAGCCCCGTCGTCGTCAGCACCTTCAAGTAAAGCCACAGGTTTGGTTGCGTGTAGGGCTTGTGATTTGTCTAACGCTCTTTTCTTTTCAAGGGTTACGTGCTTTGGTGACCCAAAGTATGGCTCTTGCTCAAGGGATCACAGTAGAGAAAATGCTTGAACAAGCGTCGCAGGAGACCATTCAAAAAGAGCAAGTATTGGATCGTTCCATGCAACAACTAAGACATCCTAGTTACCAAGAGCGTTTAGCACGTCAAGTCTTGGGCTATGTGAACCCTTACGAAGTTTCGGTACAACTTGCTTTATAACAGCGTCATAGATTCACTATGAATCACTCAGACAGAGGATAGCACTACATTGGCGTTGGTGCTATACTTGAGAATGATTTTTAATACCCTTCTTGAATGAAGTCTCCTTTTCCCAGTGTATGCCCTGTTAAGGTTTTAGCTGATGTTGAGGACACCACAGGGGTATAGGGTTACACCCAGTGCAAACAGTAGTAAGGCTCCGTGAGTGTCTGTTTTATGATACGTGAATAAGTGACAGGGTTTGTACCAAGTGTGACAAGACTTTTTTACCCTAATGGGGTGGATGCTGTGTTGGCTTACTTGGAGCAATGGATAATCTTTGCAGCACTTTTTTCTTCTGCTTTCTCTGTGAGAATCGCACGCTACATTAGGTGTGACCTATACTTGCTGGTGAGTGTCCCTGCGGATGAGTCATCCCTCAAATGCTTGGGGTAGGTTGAGTCTTCGTGCATACGGCTTTTTCCATATAAAACTACACTACTTGGTATGGGTTCATTCTGGAAGGTTTCTCTTTCCTCTGACATAAAACGAAAAGGCTTCTTTTTCAATGATGATGTCTCCTGACGGTACGTCTACACTTCCTTTTGAGCCTTTGGCTCGTCCTATTATTGACCTCCATATGCACACGACCTATTCTGACGGTGCTGCAGACCCTAAAGCACTTGTGAAAGCGGTTGCGGCGACTGGGATTAAAGCCTTTGCGGTTACGGACCATGACACCACGGCAGGAAAGCATTTGTTACATGAGGCTTTGAATGAGCTTCAAACGGATATTACGCTGATTCCGGGGATTGAAATCAATACTCACTGGCAACGCAAGGAAGTCCATATTTTGGGGTATTTTATTGACGATACTCATGCTGATTTGCAGGCGATTATGCTCAAGCATCGTCAGGCAAGGCTTGCTCAGGCAGAGGCTGTGATTGCCAAGTTACGTCGCCATGCCCGAGTGAATCTTTCTTTAGAGGATGTCATGCGTTATGCACACCGAGAGGGGTCTGTGGGACGACCTCATTTAGCCCGTGCCATTGTGCAACGAGGGGGTGCGGCGAACATTTCCGAGGCCTTTAAAAAATATTTAAATTACGAATCACCTACCTATATCGGACGAGAAACCGCCTCTCCTCATGAAGCCGTTGAGGCGATTTATGAAAGCGGTGGTATTGCGGTGGTTGCCCATCCTGCTGACATGCAAGGGTTTGAAGGCTTGGTGGGTGAGCTGATGAATTATGGGTTAATGGGCATTGAGGCGTATCATAAAAGTCATACCCCTGCGATGATGCGCCATCATACAGAGCTTGCCAAACAGCACGGGCTGATTGTCACGGGTGGGACAGATTACCATGGGATGCCTGAGAAGTATCCTGTGATTCTCCAACGCCTCATGATGCCCCTTAGTGTGATGCCCAAGCTGTATGAGGCAAAAGCCTCTCGGGATAAAGCCGTTCTAAGAGTGGTTTAACCAAGTCATGTTCTCAAGGGTTTCCGTGTATAGGGTATGGCATGCTTTGCAGTGCTTTGGGTGTTTATACCCTTAAAGGGTGCCTTGCTACGTCTTGGGTAGGATCCTTAACGGATAACTTGCTTGGCTTAAAGGGCTTGGTGTAAACTCTTTCATAGAGTGGTAAAAACCAGTTTGACTGGCGTTTTCACTCGGTGCAACGGGCTAGATGCCCTGTTTTGACTCTGTACCTCATGACAGGGGTGTCTGACTCGTACCCTCATAATGACCAAGTAAACAAACCAGAGAGGGCTTCTTCGGAAGTCACACCTGAAAACAGTTTGTCACGGGAGTCATTACGGAAGATACCCAACTTTTGAAACCTTTAGAGTTTCAAAACTCGTCTAGCCCCTTACGTTGCACTATCCCTGAACCCGGTGAGTCAGTCATGAGCGTGAATAAAACAAACCTTCTTCGGGTGCCTACGCCTCGACTGATACTCAGGGCTTTAAAAGACACCGATGTCCAAAGGGTTTATCAGATTGCTTCTCATCCTAAAGTCAATGCCTCGGTGGCTATTTTACCTGTCGTCTATACGCAAGAAGATGCTGTTGCATGGGTGGCACGTTCTCAAGCGGGCTTTCAAACAGGGCAAGAATACTTATGGGGGATTGAGCATGTCGAGTCAAAGCGTCTTATCGGGCATGTGGGATTACATCGACTTGAGGACACTTTCACGGCTGAACTAGGCTATTGGCTTGATGCACGGTATTGGGGAAAAGGCTATGCCTCTGAAGTCGTCAGTGCCGTTTTGTCCCTTGCAAAACATCAACTTGTCTTGTGTCGTGTGGTTGCGACGACGGCACGTGAGAATCATGCGTCTCGTCGAGTATTGGAAACCCATGGTTTTGTGTGGCTTTACACAGCATGTCAAGCCGTAGGACTGGAGTCTGAAAGATGGTCCCACTATTTTGAGCGAATGCTCTAGTCCCCATGCTCCGTGAGTCCAGTGCAATCATGCCTGAAAGGAACCCTCTATTGTGCTAAATATTCCTGTCATACTTGTGGGTGCAGGGGCTATCGGTGCATTGTGGGATACGCCAGACGAGGTGCATTGTTTCACCCATGCCCACGCAGTGTTACAGCATCCTTCCCTTACACTTCATGCCCTTATTGAGCCTGCTCCCTTCACACGACAGACGGCACTGACACGATGGGGGAAGCACCCTGAGGATGGCTTTGCTTCTTCTGAGGCATTGTTTGAGAGTCCTTTAGGGGCTACTTTCTTTCAACATCCCACGCCATGGCTGGTGATTGCTTCTCCTGATGAGACCCATGTTCCTCTTTTGAACCTATGGCTTCCCCGTTTGCCCTCAGGCAGTGTCTGTATTGTTGAAAAACCCTTAGGGTTTAGTGTGAGAGAGCTAGAGGATGCTCTCCTGTTGGCAAAGCGTCGGGGAGTGACCCTTTGGGTGAATTATAGTCGTTACTTTTACCCCAACCATCTTACCTTTATTCAGCAGCACCGTGCTTCGTTGGGGGCATTGCTTGCCTGGCATGTGACCTATCAACGAGGCTTCTGGCATAATGCGTCTCACGGATTACACTTGCTACAGCTCTGGCATCCTCACATGTCTACGCAGTGCCACTCGTTGGGTTATGCTCAGGTGCCAGATGCTCATTGGGATAGGCTACATCCTACTGACCCCACGTGTACGGGGGCTTGGCTAATGAAGGATACTGCAACGTCTTTTCAGTGTCAGCTTTTAGGACTGCCTTCGGTGTTTCATGGCACCTCCCACGATACGCTTCAAGTAAACCTCTCCGACCCATCTCCAGAGGTGACCTATGTCAGAACGACCTTTGAAGTCAGAGGCTACTTTGACCACGGAATGGTGAGCTATTCTCCCGAGGTCTTGAGGCTTTCTACGGTTTCCTCTCAAGGCTTAGCCCATCGCATGCCTCCTGAGGTACCAAACCAAGTGGTGTTTTGTAAAAATCAGGAGGCAAGGGTGTTTCAGATGGAGGCAACGCAAGCCCTTCCCATGTTATACCAGTGTGCCTTTTCTGAAGTACTGGGTAGCTCTGGGCATACGGCACACCTAGAGAGTCTCTTAAATACGGCACAGCTTGCGACGAGGATGACGCATACGATGAGTGGCATTTCCTCTGGTTAGAGGGTATTTTCTCTTTTCTAAAAAAAATACTTGCCCCCAGAACCTCTATCGTTGTATCTTGAATAACGAAACACATTTTGCTGGTGTAGCTCAATTGGCAGAGCAACGGTTTTGTAAACCGTAGGTTGCGGGTTCGAGTCCCATCTCCAGCAAATTGTGTTTTTTTATGGGCTTTCTTTACTTCCGACAGACTGGCTTCTTCAAAATAATACTTGCAAAAAAAATCTGTTTGAGACACATTATTATGTAGCATTTGTTTCATAAGTTTATGAGTTTAATCATTTAATACCATAGGCTCTTTAAGCAAAGCTTAACCTTGTGTGGGTAGGTGCCCGAGTGGTTAAAGGGGGCGGTCTGTAAAACCGTTGCTTCGGCTACGTTGGTTCGAATCCAACCCTGCCCACCATCTATATAAGCAGTTTTAAGAAACCAAATGCCCATGTGGCGCAGGGGTAGCGCATTCCCTTGGTAAGGGAAAGGCCAAGAGTTCGAATCTCTTCATGGGCATTGGGTTTCTTGAAATTGCTTTTTGATTTTATGACGGTTTACTAGGCAGGCTTTTAGTGACAACTTAGTGTTAAATCCCTTGTTACAGGGCTTTTGTGCTGTATCTTGTGTGATGCGTGTGAAGCAAGTGCTTTTAATCCAGTCACTTTGATGTTGTAACGCTCTGGTGTTTGATACCTCCTTTTCTATTGATGACTCTTTAGGTTAAGATACTTTCAGTGGTTTAACCTTGAGTTTATTGCTCACTAGTTCTTCATGATGCTCTCCAGCATGAACCCAAGTGCTTGGAAATATTTTATGTTTAAGCTAGAGTGTAATACTGATAGTTATTATCGACTTATTTTATCTCCTGTTTTTATCTTCCTATTTTTTGCTATGTTGTTTAGCCTTTAGGAGTTTGCCAATCATGATGATGGCTCGTGCTAAGTTCGAAAGAACAAAACCCCACGTCAATATCGGTACCATTGGTCACGTTGACCACGGTAAAACGACATTGACTGCTTGTATTACTAACGTGCTTGCTGCCGCTGGTGGTGCACTTGCGAAGAAATTCGACGAGATTGACGCTGCTCCCGAAGAAAAAGCTCGTGGTATTACCATTTCTACCGCTCACGTTGAGTATGAAACTGCAAATCGTCACTATGCTCACGTTGACTGTCCTGGTCACGCCGACTACGTGAAAAACATGATTACAGGTGCTGCTCAGATGGATGGTGCCATTCTTGTTGTGGCTGCTACTGACTCAGTCATGCCTCAAACTCGTGAACACATCTTGTTGGCTCGTCAGGTTGGCGTACCTAACATTGTTGTTTTCATGAACAAGTGTGATGCTGCTGATGACGATGAAATCCTTGAGATGGTCGAAATGGAAATTCGTGAATTGCTCAGCAAATACGAATTCGATGGCGATAACATTCCTGTGATTCGTGGTTCTGCTTTAAAAGCGGCTGAGCAAATGCTTGCCAACCCCGCAACACAGCGTGGTGAAAACCAATGGGTAGACAAAATCTATGAACTCATGGATGCTGTTGACTCTGCCATTCCTACCCCTGAGCGTCCAGTGGATCTTCCCTTCTTGATGCCTATTGAAGACGTATTTACCATCACAGGTCGTGGAACCGTTGTAACGGGTCGTATCGAGCGTGGTAAGGTCAACGTGGGTAATGAAGTTGAGATGATCGGTCTTGGCGTAAACAGAAAAACCACCGTGACTGGTATCGAAATGTTCCGTAAGCTTCTTGATGAAGGTCTTGCAGGAGACAACGTCGGTGCATTGCTCCGTGGTGTGAACAAAGAAGAAGTTGAGCGTGGTATGGTGTTGGCTCAAGTGGGTTCTGTAAAGCCTCACACAAAGTTCAAAGCCAATGTCTACATCTTGACCAAAGAAGAGGGTGGTCGTCACTCTCCTTTCTTCAACAACTACCGTCCTCAGTTCTATGTACGTACCACCGACGTAACAGGTACACTTCATCTTCCTGAAGGTACCGAAATGATTATGCCTGGCGATAACGTTCAATTAACGGTTGAGCTTATCACGCCAGTTGCTATTGAAGAAGGTATGCGCTTCGCTATCCGTGAAGGCGGTCGTACCATCGGTGCTGGTGTTGTTGATAAAATTATTGAGTAATCTTTCTTAATGATACAGAAGTAATAAGGTTTAGTACCCATGTCGAATCTTCGTGGACAAAAAAAACAAACTGAAACAGCTGTTAAAGCCGAAAAAAAGCGTGAAAACCGTGTTCGTATTCGTTTGACAGCTTATGACCATCGTGTTTTGGATATTTCTACTGAGAAAATCTTAGAAGTTCTCAAGAATGACCAAGGTAAACTCGTTGGTCCAGTTCCTCTTCCCACGAAGATTCGTCGCTTCTGTGTGTTGCGTTCCCCTCACGTCGATAAAAAATCTCGTGAGCATTTTGAAATGCGTATTCACCGCCGGCTTATCGATATCATTGAACCTGGGCAAGAGTTTGCAACGCAACTAAGTCGTCTGGACTTGCCAGCTGGGGTTGATATTGAAGTGAAGCTATAGGCTTTATCTTAGTAGATTCTCACGTGTCGTTTTTATTTAAGTTATGCTATTGATTCGAGAATTATTATGGATACCAGACGTTTTGCAGTCGCAAAAAAAATCGGTATGACTCGTGTTTTTGACGAGTCTACGGGTTCTCGTATCCCTGTAACAGTGCTTCAGGTTGAAGACCTTTTGGTTACAGCGGTACGTACCCAAACTTCTCATGGCTATACAGCCGTTCAGGTAGGGTACCAAGATGCAAAAGAAAAGCATCTGAATAAACCTGAGCTTGGGTATTTTAAAAAACTTGGGTTGACTCCCAAGCGTCACCTTAGAGAGTTTCGTCTTTCAGAGGACGCAGTCGCTCAGTATCAAGTAGGTCAAGTCATTGACGCTATCCCCCAATTAGAAGTAGGGGTTGCGGTTGATGTCACAGGAAAATCTATCGGTAAAGGTTTCCGTTCAGCCAAGCAGCGCTACGGTCACCATCGTGGTCCTATGAGTCACGGTTCTAAGTCTCACCGTCTTCCTGGTTCGATTGGTGCTGGTACGACCCCAGGGCGTGTTTTCCGTTTAACCAAAATGGCAACACACCAAGGGGCTGAAATTGTCGTACAACGTCAATTGAAAGTAGTGCGTACTTTCCCTGAAAAGCAACTCGTGTTGCTCCGTGGGTCGGTTCCTGGTCATGATGGCCAGCGTCTCGTCCTACGGTTCCAGTAGAAGCGAGGTTCTAAGTTTATGACTCTTACGACATTAAAAAAGTTTAATGCCCAAGGACAAGAAGTTGGTACCGTTGATGTGCCAGAAGCTTTACAGTCTGAGGTTGTTAATGAGCATTTGTTATATCTTCAGCTTAAGGTTGAAGTCAATAATGCAAAGCGTTTCCGTACCGCTTGTTCTAAAACACGTAGTGAAGTGCGTGGTGGCGGACGTAAGCCTTGGAAACAAAAGGGTACTGGACGCGCAAGAGCTGGAAGTATTCGCTCTCCGCTATGGCGTGGTGGTGGTGTCACTTTTGGTCCTAAGCCTCGTGTGGTTGAGCTTGCATTGCCTCGTAAAATGAGCTTCTTGGCTCGTCGTGATGCGTTGGTTTCAGCGTTGCCTCATTTGAAAGTGCTTGAAAATGTTGAGTTCGCTGCTTCTGGCAAAACAAAAGAGGTTGTAAAGGTTCTTCAAGCCTTAAGTGCTTCTGATAAAAAAGTACTCTGGGTGTTAGCTCAAGGAGAATGTGTGCTTAAACAAGCAACTCGTAATCTTCCTCGTGTGACACTTGGCACCGCTCAAGTTGTTAGTGTGAAAGATGCCTTGCGTCATGACCTTGTCATTGCGTCTGAAGCAGCTTTCAATCAGTTAGTTCAGCAATTTCAAGGGTAGTTTCTGATGTCTTATAGTGCACTTGCTCCTCACCAAATCTTCAAGCGGCCAGTGTTGACTGAGAAGTCTACTCTGGCAACAGGTGACAATAAATATACATTTATTGTTGATGCTTCTTTAAGCAAAACGCAATTATCTTCAGCATTTAAGGCTGTTTTTAATCGTCAAGTTCTTGAAGTTCGTACCATGAATGGTCAAACCAAGGCTAAACGTCGTGGTGCCAAGCTGGTATTACCAAAGTCTTACAAGAAAGCCATTTTTACCATCGCTGGTGAACCTCTGGATCTTTTCTTTGATAGCTAAATGTTTTTAAAAAAGAAGCTTTCTTAAAGAAAATAAATCATCTAGCAAGAAAGCTTCTTTTTCTTTCTGTCTATATCACTTCTGGTGATAGCATTCTTTTACCACTTTCCATTTTTTACGAATTGATGTAAAACTATGATGGCTACGAAAAAATTAAAACCAACCTCGCCTGGGGTACGTGGCGTCGTCAAATTGGTGAAAACTTCCCAAAAAGGCGTAGAACCTCATAAGGCACTTTTGGCTCCTTTAAACAAAAAAGCGGGTCGTAATAATTACGGTCGTGTGACGGTACGTCATCGTGGTGGCGGACACAAGCAGAAATATCGCTTAATTGACTTCAAGCGTAATAAAAATTACGTTCCTGCTAAAGTTGAAACGATTGAATACGATCCTAATCGTAATGTTAATATTTCTCTTGTCACCTACAGAGATGGTGAAAAGCGTTATATTCTACACCCTCGTGATCTTCAAGTGGGTGCTACTATCATGAGTGGCCCTGATGTTGAAATTGCAGTGGGCAATGCACTTCCTTTGTATGCTATTCCTTTAGGATACAACGTACATAACGTTGAGTTGGTTCCTGGTAAGGGTGGTCAATTAGCCCGCTCTGCAGGTACCAGTGCTCAGGTGATTGCAAAAGAGGGTGACTATGTCACACTTCGTCTTCCCAGCAGTGAGATGCGTATGGTACGTCGTGATTGTTACGCAACGATTGGCTCTCTTGATAATGAAGACATTATCAACACTGCTTCAGGAAAAGCAGGACGCACTCGTTGGTTGGGTCGTCGTCCTCAGGTTCGTGGTAGTGTCATGAACCCTGTTGATCACCCTCACGGTGGTGGTGAAGGTCGTTGTCCTATTGGTCGTCCTTCTCCTGTGACACCTTGGGGTAAGCCTGCGTTGGGTTACAAAACACGTTCGTCGAAAAAATCAAGCAGTCGCTTAATTGTTCGCCGTCGTAAAGATAGTTAAGAGGATACTTTACCATGATGATGGCTCGTTCTCAAAAAAAAGGTCCTTATATTCAAGACAGCCTTTTGAAAAAAATCAAAGCAAACTTATCTGCTACAAAACAAGTTGTGATTAAAACATGGTCTCGTTCTTCTACTATTTTTCCAGAAATGGTGGGAATGACCATTGCCGTTCATAACGGACGTGCTCATGTGCCTGTTTTAATTTCTGAGCAGATGGTCGGGCATAAACTAGGTGAGTTTGCTCCTACCCGTCTTTTTAAAGGACATGTAAAGTCTGATAAAAAAGGACGTAAGTAATCTTAATACTCACTTTTTATCTTTTTTTGTGGGATAATCATGTCTAACAAGTTGAGACACTTGATTCTCACATCTGTAGTCTTCCTATATGCCAAACTTATGTTTTTAAATTAAGGTTTATGACATGAAACAGTCCATTAAAGTAAAGCAACGTTTCATATTCATGACACCTCGAAAAGTGCGCCGTGTTGCTGACCTTATTCGTGGTAAGTCTGTCGTTGAAGCATTTCGTATCCTGAAGCTTACTCCTTACAGAGCCTCTGAGCTTCTTTTGAAAAAACTTGTTGAAGCTTCTCATAACTATCGTGTTCAACACGGTGTTGAAGGTTTGGCAACCCTTGTGGTCAGTGAAATCATGGTGGATGAGGGTCCTCGTATGGGACGCTATAAACCTCGTGCTCAAGGGCGTATTTATAAGCGTGAGCGTCGTTTGTCCCATATGTCTCTCACTGTTAGCCAAGCTTAAAAGGAGCCTTTGATATGATGATGGGTCAAAAAGTACACCCTAAGAGTCTTCGTTTGAAAGTGATTCATAACTGGGAGTGTAATTGGATTTCCAATTCCAAAGCAGGTTATGCTGATAACGTCCTTGAAGATTACAAAATTCGTAATTTTATCAAATCTAAGCATAAGGCTGCCATGGTAAGCCGAGTGGAGATTGACCGTAAGGCAACTCGTTTGATTGTTCGCCTTGTAACAGCTCGTACAGGTGTCCTCATTGGTCGTGGCGGTCAGAACCTTGAGGTGCTTCGCAAAAGTTTACAAGCTCTCACTTCCCGTAAAGACATTCAGATTGATGTTGTGGAAGTTGCAAAGCCTGATATGGAAGCACAGCTTATTGCTGAGTCTATTGCAGGGCAGCTTGAGCGTCGTGTTGCATACCGTCGCTGTATGAAGCAGGCTATGCAACGTGCTCAACGTGCGGGTGTCAAAGGCATTAAAGTCATGGTGGCTGGACGTTTAGGTGGTACTGATATTGCTCGTACTGAATGGGCAAGAGAAGGTCGTATTCCTTTGCATACCTTCCGTGCTGATATTGATTATGGTTTTGCAGAAGCATTAACTGTTTTTGGTATTATCGGCGTGAAAGTATGGGTGTTCCGTGGAGAGGTACTTCCTGGTTCTGAAGCTATTGCGAACATTAAAGTGAAGTCTGCTTCTGAGCGTCAAGGTCAACCTAACAAGGGAGATCGTTCTGAGCGCGGAGATCGTCGTCGTTCTTCAGGTACTCGTGGTAAGAACCCTTCCTCTCCTTCTGCTTAGTCTTTAGATTCATACACATATCACATGATAAAGGTTTGATTTATGTTATTACCTAAACGTACAAAATACCGTAAGCAACAACGTGGTCGCATGACTGGTATTGAGACACGTGGGACACAACTGCACTTTGGTACAGTAGGTCTTCAAGCACTTGAGCCAGGTTGGATTACGAGCCGTCAAATTGAAGCAGCACGTCGTGCGTTGGCTCGTAGTGTTCGCCGTGGTGGTAAAATCACCATCAGTATTTTCCCTGATAAGCCTATTACCAAGAAGCCTTTGGAAACTCGTATGGGTTCTGGAAAAGGTGCCCCAGAGTTTTGGGTCGCAGTGGTTAAGCCAGGAAAACTTTTGTTTGAAATGAAGGGTGTTTCTGATGAGTTAGCGGTTCGTGCTATGACGCTTGCTGCTCAAAAGTTCCCCATTAAAGTTCGTGTTATTAAGCTTTCTGATTACCCTGGAGCTTTAGTATCTCATGTTTAAACTTTCTGAACTTTCTTCTTTGCCCAAAGATGAGCTTTTAACGAAGCTTGAATCTTTGAAAAAAGATTTGTTTATCTTGTCCATGAAAAATAAATTGCGTCGTCTTGACGATACGTCTCAACTTAAAAAGTTGAAACATCAAATTCAGCAAATTCACATGCTTCTTGCTAATTAAGAGGATTTTTAGGTATGCCACGTCGTTTTAAAGAAGGTACTGTTATTTCTCTTTCTGGAGATCAGACCATTGTTGTTGAGATTGTATCTCGTAAGTCTCACAACAAGTACAGTAAAATTCTTACCTCTACGACTCGTTATCAAGTACACGATCCCAAATCTGCGGGTAAATTGGGTTCTCGTGTAAAGATTATTGAGTCTCGCCCAATTTCTAAATCGAAGAAATGGGTTCTTTATGATATTCTTAGTGAAGCTTAGTTATTTAGGTTAGAGGTTTTTTACTGTGATTCAGCCACAAACACGTTTAACGGTTGCTGACAATACGGGTGCCAAAGAAATTATGGTCATTCGTGTTTTAGGCAACAAATCTACGGCTGGTATTGGCGATATCTTTATCGGTGTCGTGAAGTCAGCTATCCCCAATGGTGTCGTAAAAAAAAGTGATGTTGTAAGATGTGTTGTTGTGCGTACTGCACACATCGTGTCTCGCCAAGATGGTACTGTTCTCCGTTTTGGTGATAATGCGTGTGTTGTGGTAAACAAAGAAGGTAACCCTCGTGGTACCCGTATTTTTGGACCCGTGGCCAGAGAGCTTCGTGAAAGAAATTTCATGAAAATCGTTTCTCTTGCTCCCGAGGTTCTTTAGTCGCCCCCTTATTGATGATATAAATTAAGAGAATCCTATGTTAGGCGCTAAACGTAAACACAAAAAAACAAACCATCAGTTCTCTGGCAAGGTTCACGTAAAAAAAGGTGATCTTGTCGTCGTGACTGTTGGTAAGTATAAAGGTCACACGGGTACTGTTACTGCTGTTTTTCCTAAGTTTGGTAAGGCAACGGTTGAAGGTGTTACAGTAAAAAAAGCTGTGAAGCCTAATCCTCAGTTCGGTATTCAAGGTGGTATTACAGATATTCCTCTTGCTCTTAATACAAGCAAGTTAATGATTGTAGACCCCCAAACTCAAAAGCCTTCTCGGATTCGTTACCAAACGGATGAAGCGGGTAAAAAAGTTCGTGTGTTTGTGAAAACTGGAAATCAGGCTGATTAACCATCATGACAAAATCATTAGATGTTATTTATAAAGAATCCCTGGTGGCTGAAATTCAAAAAGAATTAGGTCTTGATAACATTTATGCTATTCCTAAAGTAGATAAAGTTGTCATTAACATTGGGGTGGGTGATGCCCACCAGAACCCTAAAGGGCTTGAATCTATCATTAATGAATTGACTTGGATTACAGGGCAAAAGCCTGTTATCACGAAAGCTAAAAAGTCTATTGCAGGCTTTAAAGTTCGTGAAGGTATGCCAGTGGGTGTGAAAGTCACTTTGCGTGGCAAAAGAATGTATCTTTTCCTTGCAAAACTCATTTCAGTGGTGTTTCCTCGTATTCGTGACTTCCGTGGCTTAAATGAGTCTGGTTTTGACGGCTTTGGAAACTACAACATTGGTTTGAAAGACCAACTCGTGTTTCCTGAGATTGATTATGATAAAATCCATGCCGTACGTGGTATGAATATTTCTGTTGTGACGACTGCTTCTAATGACGTTCAGTGTAAAGTTCTTTTGAAGCATATTGGGTTCCCATTTAAAAGCGAGCTTTTAAAAGCCTAAGCTTTTGCTAAACAAGGAGTTTCTATCTTGGCTAAAACATCCATGATCGTCAAAGAAGAACAACGTCGTGAACTTGCTGAAAAGGGAAAATTTCCTAAAGTACGCTTAAAGAATCGCTGTCAACTTTGCGGTCGTCCTCGTGCCTATTACCGTCAATTTGGTATTTGTCGTGTGTGTCTTCGTAAAATGGCCCATGAGGGATTACTCCCTGGGGTTGTTAAATCAAGCTGGTAACACAATTAAGGATATTAGCAGATGATGTATACTGATCCTATCGCTGATATGCTTACCCGTATTCGTAACGCCTGCTTGGCAGGACACGACAGTGTAAGCATTCCTCATTCTAATCTTAAATATGAAATTGCATTAAAATTACAGGCCGAAGGGTATGTAAGTGACGTTGCAATTCAAAAGATTGAAACTAAAGTAGCAACCATGAAAGGCATTAGTCTTTCTTTGAAGTATGACAATACAGGGTTGCCTGTCATTCGCTTAATCAAGCGAATTTCTCGACCGGGTTTAAGAGTTTATGCTGGTGCTTCTAAGCTTCAGCGTGTGCTTAGTGGTGCAGGTGTTGCATTGGTCACTACTAACAGAGGTTTGTTAACAGACCGTGAAGCTCGTAAACAAAACGTAGGCGGAGAAGTTCTCTGTATTGTTTACTAACCTCTGGCACCTTGCTAGGTAAAAGTATGAGGGAAAGTTGTGGATGTTTCCTGAATGTTCCTAAGAAACATCCATTGTGCGTAGTCTTTGTCACCGTATACAACTTTCCCCGCTTTGGTTTTATCTTCTCTCGTTCAGTCCTCTTAGTTAAGGGTTTATTTTATGTCTCGAATTGGTAAGGCACCCGTTGAGCTGCCGTCCAATGTTGAAGTCAATCTTCAAGATGACAACACCATTACAGTAAAGGGTCCTCTTGGGACACTTACTCGGACGTTGCGGCCTGAAATTCTTATTACTCAAGAAGGTAGTGTACTTTCTTTTGTACCTAAAACTCAACAACGTGCAGTTCGTGGTTACCATGGTCTTACACGTACCTTAGTTGCGAATATGGTTCAAGGTGTAAGCCAAGGTTTCCAGAAACAAATGGAAATTGTAGGGGTTGGTTATCGTGCCCAAGTTCAAGGTGCAAACCTCGTATTGACTTTAGGGTACTCTCATCCTGTTGAGCTTCTCATTCCTCAAGGTGTTTCGGTTGTTGTAGAAGGCAACACGAAACTTACCGTGAAAGGCTTTGATAAGCAACTACTTGGTGATTTTTGTACGCAAATTCGCTCTTGGCGTCCTCCTGAGCCTTATAAAGGCAAGGGGATTCGTTATGCTGGCGAGCGTGTGCGTCGTAAGCAAGGTAAGTCTGGTAAAAAATAATCATTTAGCCGCATAATCATTTGAGTTTATGTCATCATGATCAAAAAAATAAATCGCCGTGTTTTGCGTTTAAAAAGAAAAGTACGTATTAGAAAGAAAGTTTTTGGTACGGCTGAGGCTCCTCGTCTTGCTGTGTACCGTAGCAATCTTCACATATACGCTCAACTTATTGACGACACAACACACCAAACTATTTTAAGTGCCTCAACCATTGAGCCTGAAGTCCGTAAAACATTGAAGCATGGTGCAAATGTTGCAGCAGCTGAATTTGTTGGTGAGCTTGTTGCAAAGCGTGCCTTGGAAAAAGGTATTCAGTGCGTCGTGTTTGACCGTGGTGGATTTTTGTATCACGGACGTGTCAAAGCACTTGCAGATAAAGCTCGGGAAGCTGGTTTATTCTTCTAGCTCTTAGCTGTTTTCTTTTTGCAAAGAACCCTGTATACAATCGAGTGTACAGGGTTCTTTGTTGTTTTTTAGAATCTTAGAGCAAGAATCCACCTGCTTCACCACTGCCTGGACCTAGTGTAATGAGATGATCACAGTGTCCTAAGAGTGTTTCTTGATGATCAATGCAAATAACCGTATGTCCCCTTTCACATAAAAGCCGTAAGGTGGTACAGAGTTTAAGCACATCTTGAGGATGAAGACCTGAGCTGGGTTCATCAAGAATATAGATGCAAGGTTTGTTTTGTGGCTGGAGGAGCTGTTGTAATAGTTTTAAACGCTGCGCTTCCCCACCAGAAAGCGTTGTCAAAGATTGTCCTAATTGTAAATAACCAAGCCCTAAGGTATCAATGGCTTGTAGCTTTTTTACGAGGTTTGGTTCTTCTTTAAAAACGTCTTGAGCTTGTCGAAAGGTTAACGCTAGTATGGCATCGATACTATGTTTTTCGTACTTTACACTTAAAATACTGGGTTGAAAACGTCTACCATGACAGGCATCACACGTTAGCTTTACATCTGCCATAAATTGCATGTCTACCGTGAGATAGCCGAGACCCTCACATTTAGGGCATCGTCCCTTTGCACTATTGAAAGAAAAATCTCCAGGGGTAAGATTCAGCTGAATGGCATCCCGTGTTTGAGCAAAAAGGTATCGAATATCATCCCATACTTTTAAGTAAATCGCAGGGGTCGAACGAGAAGAACTGTGGAGTTTTTGTTGATCCATCACAATCAGTTGATGACACACAGAGGGGTTAAATCCTTTAAGTGCTTTGTAATCGGTTTTAGGATGCCAGCGTTCTTCTATCTCGGGTTCTGCCTCATTCATTGCCTTTCGTAGAGCAGGTACCAAGCTGTGAATGACTAAACTTGTTTTTCCTGCCCCTGAAACACCTGTAATGCAAGACCAAGCTTTCACGGGGAAGGAAACATCGATGTTTTTTAAATGATGTGTTTTGACACCTGTAAGTGTCAACCAATCTTGATGGGTTGCTTTGTTCCAATGACTTTGGCTACAGGGTATCATCGGAGGAGAGGCAAGAAAGTGGCTGGTGGGTGTGCCTAGTGTGAGGAGTGTTGAAAGAGTCCCTTTCCCTACACAGGTGCCGCCTTGTTGACCACTTTCGGGACCGAGTTCTATAAGCCAGTCTGCTTCTTCCATCAAGCTACGATGATGATCCACTGCAATAACACTATTGCCTTGAGCAATTAAATGACGAATCAGGACCATCAGTCCTTGAACATCTTGAGGGTGCAGCCCAAGAGATGGCTCATCTAAAAGGTAGAGTGTGTCAGAAAGTTGATGGGATAGGCAACTTGCGAGTAATAGCCTTTGATGTTCGCCACTAGAGACTGTTTTAATGGCACGATTTAGAGGTAGGTACCCTAGTCCTAGCGTAATGAGGGCTTCCGTTTGACGTTTGAGTCTTTGTTGTAAATGAAGAAAAAGGTCTTGCGTTTCTTGGTTTTGGAAGAACGTGTGTGCTGGTAACTGATACGTACACCAGTGATAGAGGTGTTCAATCGTCCAATCGTTTAGTGTGGGTAATGTGGTTGAAGCAAGCGTATAAGTATGGATATTTTGATGATGACCTGTGCCATGGCATGTGTGACAGGCACTATAGCTCCTAAAACGAGCGAGAAACATGCGCATGTGTGGCTTATACTTTTTGCTTTCTACCCAAGCAAAAAGTCCTTCAATGCCTTCGTATCCCAATGGTGCATCTCCTTTGAAGACCCACTGCTTAGCCTCAGGGCTGAGCTGCTGCCAGGGTGTATTGACAGAAATGCCTTTGGCTTGAGCTGCTTGAATTAGGCTGAGTTGTAAGTCTTGGTAGGCTGGCAGTTGAAAAGGATAAATAGCACCTTCTTGAAGAGACTTATTAGGATTAGGAATGATTTTGGTCTCAGAAAGCTGTTGTACCCATCCATAGCCTTCGCAATCAGGACAGGCACCAAGGGCGTGATGGGCATTAAAATAGCCTACTTGGTCAGGTCGGATGGTACGTTTTCCGCAACTACCGCATCCATACTGTTGATGGTAATGTCCTAACAGGATTTTTTTTTGGTTTTGTGGTGTACTGAGGGGTTCGGTATCTTTGGAAGCCTCTTCCAGCAAAACAATATCCCATGCAATATCTTGAGCGTTACTAAATTGAATCACCTCAGAGAGGGCGGACTGATGGAGTGGGCTTAACTCAAAATGGGTTGAGCTGTCTGGCTCGAGTTGAAAAACTAAACGCCTGAAGATAAAGGGTAGAGAAACGATGGTTTGAGCATGGTGTGACTGAGTACACCACGCTTTGCCCCAAGGACTTTCTAGGATAGTAGGAATGAGGTCAGTGTGTTGACGGGTCTCAGGTAAGGGAAGAAGGTTGCTTGCAGTAAAATGGGTATCATGAGGTGCTGAACAGTCAACCCTTTGGAGTCCTTGTTGTTGCCAATACGCCAGCGTGTCTGCTAATAGTTTAAGGGACGGGTCTTTATGGAGAGAGGGTATTGTGGGTTCAGGAGACTTTGTCAGAGGGGCGTGTACTCTGACTAAAAGCTTCAACTGGGCGGATTGCTTGTGTGCCATTGTACGTGTGGCACTGTAGCGTTTGATTTGATGCGTCAGATGCTCAAAAATACTTGCTTCTGTGTGTTGAAAAAGAGGGTGTTCTTCACCACAGTCATCACAGTACCCGTGTGAAGCTACATGGAAAAGCTGGTGTAATGTTTCATCAAGGTGAGTCATACTTGCAACAGATGCTCTTGCTTGACGTGTTTCCTGTCCTTGCTTGAGTCCAATGACGGGAGGTAAATGACTGAGTTGTTCAACAGGAGGTTTTTCAATGCGCTCAAAATACTGACGGACATAGCTTGACAATGAGCTTAAAAACCTTCGTTGACCTTCTTGATACAGAAGGTCAAATACTAACGTTGAT
Source organism: Vampirovibrionales bacterium (assembly GCA_046080605.1). GTDB lineage: Bacteria > Cyanobacteriota > Vampirovibrionia > Vampirovibrionales > JAJTHC01 > JBJTUH01. Next base: position 26,612 of record JBJTUH010000072.1, on the reverse strand, counting down.
TTTCCTGAACCAGAGGGTCCTGTGACAAGCACAAACTGTCCCAAGGGAATATCCAAATCAATGGACTTGAGGTTATTAAGTTTGGCACCTCGGAGTGTAATAGACGCAGACTCTTGGAGGGAGCCAGGGGAGGTTGGCTGGTGTGTAAGGGGAGCGGAGTGAGCAGGAATCATCATCATGCACTAAGCCTAGCTTAGTTCTAAGATGGTTTCAAGAGGCATCCTATGAAAGTGCAAGCAAACGTTGAAGATGCTCCACAATTGCCAGTGGTATCGAGTGATTACTTCCCCACAGGCATTGCAGTCCTTGGAGGGTTTGTCGGTACGTAGGTGCCAAGGGAGCAGATTGCTCTTTTTGCCATCTTAGCCAATGATGTGCTGCGACCCAAGCAAGTGCATAATGTGTTGCTTGTTGGGCTGTTGTCGCCAAAATGGAGTGTTGAGAGGGTATGCCTTGTTGTGGTTCTTCACTTAACCAGTATACCAAGGCATTACACCAAATAGTAGGAAGGCAAGAAGGGGTATTATGCCAGAGGGAACTTAGCTCATAGGTATGCTGAGGGGTAGGGTGCAAGAGTTCAAGGAGGGTATACTTTACAGTGTTAGGCGTTTCTGTTTCAGGTGCAGTCAGCCAAGCTGTAAGAATATGCGGGATCCATTCAGGGCAGGGAGAGGGAGACACGGTCTTAATTTCAAATAATAATTTTGTTAAAAGAGGTGTCCTGAGTGCATAGGTGTTTTGTAGCCATGGCTCCCAGAGGGATTGAAAGGCAAGATGTTCTTCTTCTGAGGCTGGTTCGTAAAGTCTGCGTAGTAAGCTAACGCGCCATGCCATGACTTTTAAGCGTAGGTCTGGGTGAGTTTGAAGGGTTTCAATCAGCTCTGCGTTAAGGTGTTTGATACTTTCATACGTTTCAGGGTTTAGGTACCCTAGTGCGTGAATGCCTTCTTGAAGTCCAGAAAAAATCACTTGAGAAGAGGGGTCTTGTAGAAGCCAATGATACAGTTTATAAAGGGTTTTAGGCTCCATAAAAGAGGTCAATATTTCACGAGGTAAGCGAAGGTTTAAGCCCGCTTTTTGGGTTATACACCAACTATGAAAGATGACTTGCCACAGGGTTGCTCTTAACGTTGGATGATGGGTAAAACTAATCATGGGTTTTAGCTTCGTTTCCAAGCTGCTACTATGATGCAGTGCCAGAGGCAAGGCATGAGGAATGGCGTATAAACATTCCAAAATGGCTTGTCCCTCATCAGAGGATACTTGGGCATAAAGTTTCATGAGTTGCAGCGTGGTGTCTTCAAGCGTTTTGTCATGAGGGGTGTCCAAACAGGTAGCACTGGCTTGATAGACCACGGGTAACCAACGTAAGCAGGCAAGACGTTTTGTGGCGGGTGTGTGTATTTCTAGTTGGGCAAGTAGACCTTCTTTAAGGCGTTGCACTAAGGAAGCAGAGGGTGTTTCGGTAAGACATACGGCTTGGCGAATCGAAGCAATGAGATGGTCTCTTTGAGTGGTTGTCAGCTGTAACAGAAGTGTTTCGGGGGATTCAATCAGTGCATCAACCCATCGTGCTAAATGGTCGATGGTGTCGGAATGGGAACGGATAGTATGAGCTGAGAGTGCTTGAGATTGAACAGAGGATGAGCGTGTAGAAGATGAAAGCATGGCAACATGGGGGGTAAAGGGCAACAAGGAAACATGAGAGCCTAGGTCAGTGGCGGGGATATTTTTAAAAAGCAGGGGTGGGTGAGCGAGTATTTCTTGTGTGTTGTGGCAGGGAATGTTACCACGTTGATGAAAACGATAGCGTAAAGAGCCTGTATCAAGACTGGGACGGGTGATGAAACACCCATACTGCTCTAAATGATGTAATAAGTGTGTGGTCAAAGAACCTTCCCACCCAGAGAAGTGGGTTTGTAACACAAGGTGTGCGTCTTCGTAGCGAAAGCTTTGGTTGTGAAAGTGCTGTTGTAGTATGGCAATGGCGTTTCCTGCCATAGGGATATCCGTGGTAATGCCTGTAAGGATAGAATGCCACACCTGTGTTGTCATGGGTTCTCTTGTGCCTTGTAGCAGCGGTGATAACTGGCTGGCAAGGCGTGCTTCTTGTAAAACTTGAGGTTGTTCAGCTTCTATGGCTTCTGGTTGGAGCGTTTCTAAAAAGGCTTCGTTCAATGCAGTCAACCAGAGTGGTACGCCTTGTGTGAGATAGTAGAGTGTCTCACTGATGCCTGTTGTGTGGTCAGCTAAGTGTACCCATCGGTCATCTTGTTCTATAAAGTGTGTTATCGAGGTCTCATTTAAAGGTCCTAAAAGCAACTTTTGGCGTAATTCTCCGATGAGCGTGCCTGATAAGACCCAAGACTCTTCTTGGCTACGACAAGCGAGTATCCAGACGATGGGGAGGTGTTTTTCCTCACTAAGTTTTTGTAGTAGGAGGGTCAGGAAGCTTTTAAGTGCTTCTCGTGCTTCTGTGGGAAATTGAGTGATGGCTTCCCAGTGGTCAAGTGTAATAAGAAGGCAGCGTTCGCTTTGGTAGAGTCCTCGTGCAATCTCAGTAAAATAGCCTGCCCAAGTTTTAGCGACTTGGCTCAAGGTGTCTGTTGCGTTTAGGCTTTCTTCAGGGTACTGTAGCTTGTTTAAAAAAGTAGGGTCGTCTAATTGAGTAAGCTGCTGCAATGCGATGTGGAGCCAAGGGTTTAACAGAACATGTGAAAACGTAGAGGCTTCTTTCTCATTCACTTTTGCCGGGATAGGTAGCACACCACCCTGTGCTTGCTTAAGTGCTTTTAAAAACACTTCCTGAGAAAACGTTTGTCTTTTTTGACGATACGTTTGCTGGAGTGCGACAGCATGGGTATGGGCAACACGCAGTGCGTGTAAGTCCCAAGCGTGGTCTCTGGGGTCTAAATCCCACAGCGTACGAAGTTGGTGAAGGCTATCTGATATAATGGCTTCTCGGAGTTTAAGAAGTCCCTCAATAAGCTGGGTGCTAAAATCAGAAGGTTTTTCCCACCACCCCGCATCGATAGAGAGGCTTTTTCCTCCCAGCCATTGATGGGTCATCGTGACTGCCTCTTGCAGAATGGCGGTTTTTCCTATGCCTTGGCACCCTGACACTAAAAGTGTTTTCCCCATGCCTGTTTTACTAATCGAGAGTGTTTTAAGAATAGTACGCAACTCTTGCTTTCTACCTTTTAGACGGAGTTTATCTAACAAGATATGCTCTTGAGTGCTAATATCGAAATAGCTTAAAGGGGTTGATATCATGAAATCAAAAGCCATCTATAAAGAGAGTCGTAACAAGCACTGATAGAACAAGCATCTATGTACAAAGGGAAGGTTGACTACGATGGACGATGGATTTTAAACCATCGTGGGGGAGCATGACTAGTATATCCAAGGCAAACTCATTATACTTATATTAAACCATAGCTATTTCTAGGGTGCCTCTTTATGAAATGGATTGTTACGGAATCTCTGTAAACCCCTTAACATCTTCTTTGAAGAGAGGTAAAGATATGTGTTCGCAGAATGTGTCATCAATGAGTGAGGACTGAAGCATGTTAAAATTACATCGAGAAAAAAGCTTCCTTCTATGGGGTGCCATGGTCTTGGGATGTATAGCGGTGTGGGGAGGGTTATCTGGGTGTGAAAAAACCTCAGATGCCTTGCAGGGGAGTCAATCGCCCAATGCACCCTCTGTGGCGAGTCCTGATCTTAGTGAAGTCAACCCTCATGACTATCTTGGGTTGACGGATGCTGGCAAGCCAGCACCCGTCAAAACATTCCAAGCGGTGGATGGTAAAAAGGTTGACTTAAAAAACAGTAAGTATACGGTGGCGATTTTCTTCCAAGGCAGTTTTTGCAGTGTGTGTGGTCATCAGCTAGAGACCTATCAAAAGCATTTATCCACTTTGAAACAGCTTGGCGTGCAAGTGGTAGCGATTAGCCACGACGATAAAAAAGAATCTTACAAGACCATCGGAGAACATGGGTTGAGTTTCCCTGTGGTGGCTGACCCTCAAGGCAAGCTGATTAAGGCGTTTGGGGTTGAAAATATCGTAAAGCATGGCATTGCCTATCCGTCACTGTACGTGTTAACGGCTGAAGGGACGGTTAAACTGGCGTTTGCTGACCCTAACGGAACCCGTCTGGAAGCACCTGAGCTGATTGCCTATTTAAAAACAGGTAAGCCTCCTGTGTTGACGACACCCTAGGGTTTTAGCGATACTAATAGGTATCTTCTTTCATCAAGCCTGAATGATAAGTGGGGGTGTAGCTCAATTGGTAGAGCGTCTGCATCGCACGCAGAAGGTAAGGGGTTCGATTCCCCTCACCTCCACCACTTATCTTCAGGCTTTGATTTTGTCATAAAATACACGCATACAAACATAAAGCCCTTATGCAAACTTACGTACAGGGCTTTATGTTTGTATGCGTGTAGGCGTATTGAAGGGGGCAGACACGAGAACCCTCTACTCGCTTAGAGCATTTTGGGGGCTTCGATGGCTTCCTTGGTACTCATGAGGATGGCTTCCCCTTTTTTATTGTATACAGGAGATACCGATTGGCGTAATGCTTTGGTAAAGGCTTTAAAAATGGACTCAATGACGTGATGGTCATTATCACGGTACGGGACGTTGACATGTAACGTGAAGTTTAAACCATCGACGAAGCCTTTAAAAAACTCTCTAAAAAGTCGTGGATCCACAAGACCAACGGTGGCACTTTCAAACTGAGGAACATTCCATACCAAGTTGGGTCGTCCACAGAGGTCAATAGACACTTGTGCCAGTGTACCATCCATGGGGAAATGAAAAAATCCTGAACGCTCAATGCCTGAGAAGTGTTCCCCAAGGGCGATAAAGAGCGCTTGTCCCATCACAATTCCCGTATCTTCTACGAGATGGTGAGGGTCTACATCGGTGTCTCCGTGTGCAGTAATTTCAATGCCGAAGCGTCCATGTTTTGCCAGTGCTGAAATCATGTGATTAAAAAAGGGAAGAGGCGTTTGGATGTTGACCTTTTCGGGTGCATCAAGATGCCAAGAGACCTGAATATCAGTTTCACCCGTTTTACGGCTGCGTGTACCAGAACGAGGAGGAAGGGTGTTGGGCATGGCGTGTAAAACTCGTTATGTTAAAAAGAGGTGTAAAGCAAACGAATGACGAAACGAAAAGGGGGTTACAATGAGGCATGAATGCCAAACGCTTCGCCGAGTGTTTCAATAGTGTCCCATACATGCGTAGCACCTGCTTGATAGAGAACCTCGGCAGAGGTTGTTTTTGTCACGCCTATGGGAGTGACCTCAAAGGGAGGAAGGGTTCGTTCATGCAAAGCATTGCCACCTTGGGCAGGGTTATAGGACAGCTTTCCATAGGCACCCGCTCTAACCCCTGTGAGTATATCATCAACGCTATTACCAATATAGTAAGCGTGGTGGAGTTCATATTTTTGAATGAGGTAGAGTAGCCCATCGGGAGAAGGCTTTGCGTTAAGCCCTGAAGGGGTATCCACGCAGACAACTTCATCAAAGAAAGGATCCAGTGTTTCTGCCCAAACGGCTTCATACTCGGCTTTTCGTCGTCCTGTGACAATCATAAGCCTGTAGCGTTGTTGGAGTGTTGCAAGCCAGGCGGTAGGAATGAGCAGTTTTTCACTTGTTTTGGCAATCTTTAAGTAGCGTGCTGTACCTTCCCGCTCAATGTCTTCTAGTGCGATGGTGATGCCTCTGCGTTCAAGAAGGGTTTGGGTCGCAAGCCAGTCATCATTAAAGCCTCCTTGGTCACGAAGGGCTTGTAGCTCGGTGTGTGTGTAAGCCTGTGTGGGTGCGTAGTGTGCCATGAGCTGAGCGACAACCGTATCAAAACTTTCAGAAGTATCCACCAGTGTGTCATCTAAGTCAAAAATAAGGGCATGTCTCAGACGATATTCTGCCACTGCCTGAAGTAGTTGCGCGTTTTCTTCCTGTGTACCTGTATTGATGCGGACATAGCCCGCAAGCCCTACATCGCTTGAGCGGTCTCGTACGAGGACATTGCATGTTTCACGGAGAAAATGAACAAAGCGTTGGGTTTCCAGTGTGCCAAGCCACACAAGAAAAAAATGTGCATGCCCCGCCACAATGTGGAGTTGAAACAGCGTTGTCAGATTTTTCATGAGGGTTTGTTTGGCGTGCATCAGGGCTTGTGCCTCGGTTAAGATGCGTCGACTGTGAGGAATAAGTTGCTTGGCGAGCCATACACTTAACCCGTTGACGCTATAAGGAGACTTCACACGGCTGAGATAGGCAATGGCTTGCGGGTGTGCCATGATGTAGCCCAGTCGTAACCCTGCCAGTCCCCATGCTTTTGAAAAGGTACGTGTGATGATAAGATGGCTAAACTTTGACATAAGAGAGGCTGCGGTTTGTCCTGTGTACTCTTGATAGGCTTCATCTAGGACAAACAGGGTGTCGGGGTGAGCGTGTAGAAGCCTTTCAAGCACTGCAATCGGCATGATGGCACCTGTGGGGTTGTCGGGGCTTGCAAAAACTGCCATTTTAAACGGAGTTCCTGCAAGACGTGCTTCCTCTAATGTTGCTTCAATCGTCTCACAGTCGTAGCTGAACGACCTAGGCTGTACTTGAATAAACGTGATAGCCGCACCCGTGAGCTTGATGTTATGGGCAATCAGAGGAAAGCTTGGCTGTGACAGTAAGACCTTATCTCCTTGGGTTAAGAAGGTTTGCGGAATCACGGCAAGTGCTTCATCTGAGCCGTTTGTGAGTGTGAGCCTTGAAACATCCAGTCCTACCATGGTGGCAAGGGCTTGCAGTAGTGCCTCATAGGCAGGGTAAATGCTGACCTCTTCCATTGGGATACCATGAGGAAGTAAATCAGGAAAGCCCTTGGTGTTCTCGTTAAAATCAAGTCTTACTTTGCTGCGACGCTGTCCCAACGGGGGCTTATAGGGTGCAAGGGCTTGTACTTCTTTTTTGGGTTGTAGCGTAAAAGGAGGAAGAGACGCAGAGGGAGAGTGTGCTTCCATTGGGCATGAAGCCTCCAAGGGTTATACGGTATAAACGAACGAAGGGCGTTAAGCGTCTAGTGGACGCTCCCACAGGCGATTGATGCGTACGAGATACGAAAGGCTTAGCCAAGTGACTGGCTTGCCAAAGGGTCAGGGGTACCCCATAGAAAGGCATCTCTTGAGACCATGTCTTCTAAGGACTCACGACGTACCATGACATGCATTTCACCGTTTTCGACCCAAATCACCGGAGGTCGTCCGATGCGGTTGTAGGTCATCGCCATGGCATGGTTATAGGCTCCTGTCCCAAAAACGGTGACCGTATCGCCTGTTTCAATGCTTGCAGGAGCTTGGAACGATTTTAAAATAACATCTCCAGACTCGCAGTATTTTCCAACGAGTCTGACTTCTTGCGTATGTGCTTCATGGAGTTTGTTTGAAACCACCGCACTGTAGGTGGCTTGGTAGAGTGCGGGGCGAATGTTATCTCCCATCCCGCCATCGACTGCCACAAAAATACGTTGGCTCCCTGGTGCCTGCTTAATGGTGCCTACCGTGTAAAGTGTGATACCCGCCGTGGCAACCAAAGAACGTCCAGGTTCAATAAACAACCGAGGAAGTGGGTAGGTGTATTGTTGGCACGCTTGGGTGAGTGCTGTCCCTAAGGTTTCAAGGTACTGCTCGATGCTTACAGGGGTATCCTCATGCGTATAGGCAATGCCTAACCCCCCACCACAGTCAATTTCAGGGAGTAGCCAGCCGTTATATACAGAACGAATACGGTTGTACTCTTCCATTAAAATATGGGCGAGGTCATGGTAGGCTCGGGTCTCAAAAATCTGGGAACCTATATGGGCGTGGAGTCCCATTAGATGAATCTCGGCGGCGTACTCTCCTCGAATCTTCTTGAGGAGGGTATCCAGTTGTGTCAGAGGAACGCCAAATTTATTATCATCATGCCCTGTTTTAATGTACTCATGGGTATGGCATTCAATCCCTGGTACCACTCGGATATAGATTTGTGCTTGTTTCTGTTCTTCTTTGGCACGTTGGGCTATCATATCAAGCTCTGTGGCATTGTCTACTACTATCCGCCCCACGCCAAGGCGTAGTGCCATGGTGATTTCATCCCCTTGCTTATTGTTGCCATTGAACATGATATGTTCTGGTGGTACTCCCGCTTTAAGTGCTGTATAGAGTTCTCCAGCTGAGACCACATCCAAGTACATTGCTTCTTGTGTGATGACTTGGCACATACCAATGGATAAATGAGCTTTGCCAGCGTAAATGGGGTATCCTGGGTTGGCATAATAACGGGAAAGGGCTGCTTTATACTGTTGGCATTGTTGTCGAACGGTGGCACCGTCTAGGACATAGCATGCCGTACCATGGGTTTTCACAATCTCGGTGAGTGACACGCCTCCTATCCAAGCCTCTTGTTGTGTTGCGTTTGCCACTGATCTGACCTCCCAGCTTGCAGGAAGGACACGGGTTTGCTTGAGGTGAGATAGCATGTCTTGTGAGGGTGCTAAAGGAGAAGAAATCATCGTAACGAGTGACTTTCTGTAGGGTGGCAGGAGGTAAAAGGGGGTAAGTATCGACCGAGTATGTATCCAATAGATGTTTCAAGTATATCTAAAAAAGAGGGTCATGCGTGCGTATCGGATGTAATTTTTTAAGGCTTAAGGTTGTGGGGTGCTACCCTAAGTGCAAAGGTTCATCCTCCCTGTTGGTAGGCATCCTGTGCGATGGGTAGAAGAGGTCTATTTAAGAGTCAATGTTTTACGCCGTCCTATGCTATACTGAAGCGAGTATGGATGCCTCGAAAGCGTACGCAAGGTAAAGTCTTAAATAAGCGTGGTACCCTTGGGGCGCTCTTTGAGCCTAAAAAGCGACTTGCGATGCTGTAGATGTCAACATAATGTTTGCTTTATTGAGTAGGATTCCTGTGTCTTCTCTTTGTGTATTGACTGGAAATAGAAACCAAGGATTAGGGTGTTCCTCGTGATGACAGTCTCTCCGCTTTTTGTTGTATGGCTTGGTGCGTCTACCATGAGTGCCTTTGTATTAGGGCTTACGGTCTTGATGACATGGTATGAATGCCGTCTGGTGTTTTTTGCCGAGCAGGGACGTAAGAAAACCCTTAAGCGTCCTAAGGTGGATACGCTCAATGCACCTATGACGTTTATTAGTGTGATTCCGCTATGCACCTTGCAGGATACCTTTGTGGTGCTTGATTTGCTTGATGACCTCATGCAACAGGCGTATCCCGCCGAGTCTCTTCCTATTGTATTGGCTGCAAGAAATCATTTTGTGGCTTCTACCCTACAGCTATTACCCATTCCTTGGGAGCGTGTGACTCTGTTGAATTATGAAACGTCTGTGCAGGATGTTTCAGTATTGGAAGATGAGGGCTTTTTGCCCTGGGTGATGCAATCAGTGGCAAAAGCTTACACGCACCAGGCACAGGATGCGAGTTTTATGGCGTGTTTCATGCCGTGGGATCGAGTCACAGAACATTATTTTTCTCAAGCGGCACTCAAAGCACTGGATGCCCCCGTGTTTCAAGGAAGTGTGATAGGCAAATGTCGTTTAGCGAAGGGATTTTTACAGCCTATTGAAGACTTGCTCTCTCGTATTCGTCACCGAGTGACCCTTCCAGGGTTGCACCATGCGGGGTGGTCCGTACCCTTGCGCGCAAGTGGTTGGTGCGTGCGTACGGATGTGATGTACCATATCCCTTTTGAGGGCATGATGTACATGCCTCCGATGGGGTTTGAGGTGGCACTGCACCTTGCGGGCTATCGTGTGGCGTGGGCTTCTCAGCTACAGTTGCTGGATACCCATGCTGGCATTGCCTTGTTGGATAAAGTGGTGCATCGCCTTAATTTAGAGGCTGAGCGCATGGGCGTTCTGATGCGTTATGGTATCCCTTTGGTGCAACGAGTCGGCGTGCAGTGTAAGCAGTGGATACGTTCATTTGGGACACCTCTTGAAGAAGGCGGAGGAGGATATAGTTCTCAACGCCCTTACTTTGCGTTGCTCACACGTTTAATTCGTCCCTTTTTGGGCGTAAGTACTTTGGCATTGGGGGCAATCTTACTTTGTCTGGATGCTCTAAGCCGTTTTTCCTATCTGTTCCAGGTTTCTCCAGTCAGTACGACCCTTTTAACAACCCAGTGGTTTGGATATCAAACCATGTTAGGACTAGTGGCGTGTATGATGGTCGCGCTCAAGCTCTTAAAATTGGTGGCAGCCCGAGCCGAGTATCAAGATTATGTGACGGCCTTTGCACGACAACCTTTGCAAGGGCTTGCCAGTGTGATGTTGTTGCCATGGGCGTGCATACGCCTTGCACAAGTGACTTGTCGAGCTCAAGAACCTCCTGAGAAAATCTTACCTTCGGCGAGTCTGATTCGTAAACGTCTTGCAAAGAGAACCGTGACGCACCCTCCTGTTGAAGCCATGCTTCATCAAGCGTCTGAGTCACTTGGGGTACAGCACGTCCAGGCACCCGTGCAGGATGCGTTGGCATTTCCTCATCATGAGCAAACGTTACAGCATCGTCGAGAATTACCTCTTCTTGAAACCTCCCCTGTTGTTTGGACGGAGTTGTCTTCTCATGAGGGGCCTCAACGTGTGAGGCATCTTCCAGCCTTATCTTTGGTGTCAGAGCAAACACATGAGCCTTACACGCCTGACCTTGCCCTGATGCCTTTAAGTCATACGGCAGTTACAGCAGGTCAAGCTCCGCAAGCAATGCCAGTACAGACCCTTTGGGATGAACCTGCGCTCGTGTTACCCCCCCTTACTGAGAAGGTATTCCCTGCGTCAGAACAGGCAGTGTTGCGTATGGATACTTGGTATCAGGGACAATGTGTCCCTCTTTTAGAAGCGGGACAAACGCAAACAGAAGGGTCTTTCTATGAGGCTCGATTCAAAGTGGTGTGTCTTGAGACCTCAGGCACGCCTACGTATGTGTTACACGTGGTGTATCGCACGCATCATACGATGCCCTTCGCTCAAGCATCGTTTAAAACATCGCCTTGCCCTTCCCCTTCTGATGCTTTAGTGCAGGGTTTGATGCACTTAGCTCAACCCCCCTTGAGGCTTCAGGTGTCTCAGTGTGGTGGATGTCAGCAGTTTATTTTACAATCCTCTCATACGCTTCAGGGGTGTTGTGCTTGTCCTAACATGGCATGGTGGGGGCGTGCTACCACGGCATTCACTCAAGCATGTACACAGTATCTGCCTGATTATGCTCATACACCTGAGGGTACCCTAAAGCGTGAAACACTGACCCTTGGCAGTGCTTCAGTTTCTAAGGATGCCGAAGAAGCTTCCTTTTTCTAATGTTTAAATTTCTAAAGATGTTACATTAAATCGTTGAATCGCATAAAGGTTGGCATGATGTCTACGACACAACGTTATCTTATTACCTCTGCAGGGTATGATAGACCAGGAATCGTCGCAGGATTAACGGAAGTGGTCATGCACCACCAAGGCAATATTCTGGATGCTGCAATGGAGGTATTATCGGGGTTTTTCTGCACGTTGTTGTTGGTTAGCTTACCCTCTGAGGCACTGGAGGTACTTCGTCGTGATTTACAAGAAGTGTCTCAACGCCTAGGGCAGTCCGTCCATGTGACTGCTCTGGAAACTACTGCTGAACCTCTTGGTCATTGCGGGGTGGAAGCTTCTGTGACTCAAGCACCACCTCGATTCATGATTTACGTTTCGGGTAAAGACCGTACAGGCATTACCTATCATGTGGCGGAGGTGTTACGTCGTTTAGAGGTGTCTATCGTTGATTTGTCTGCCCGTCAGCTCACAACGCATGAGCCTACCCCTGTTTACCTTATGGTGATGGAGGTTATGCTCCCCATCGAGGCTCCTGAAACACTCTCAATGAAACTTACAGAGGCACTTCAGGTATTGGCATCTCAGTTGGAGATTGAAATCAAGCTTGAGGAAGTACCATTAACGCTGTGTGGTTAATGGCTCTTTTATTGAGAGGGTGAGTCTTCCCAAGAAAGCTCTATTTCAAACCATCTTTGGCAAGGAAGTTTAGCCGATGGGGGCTTGAGGTGTAGCTTCTTGGCATACAGTGCAAGGAGTTCTGTGAGTGCTGTGTGGGCTTCTGAACTGGTTGCCTTATAGAGCGGGCGTAGCGTCGGGCGAATCAGTGCTTGGAAGGCAAGGTCATCTAATACCCGAGTGTGATACATCTTGGTGTGACAGGCATCCCGTTGGGTTAAAAGGGTATGTGCCATGGCAGGGGGTAGGGTAGTCGCATATCGTGTCACATATAGCCATAAGCTCATCCATGCCAGAAGGCTCCCTACACTATTACTTGCTGTGTTCCAAGCACTGTATCCTTGAATGGAGGGCTTAAAAGTGTTGGGTTGCTCTGAAGCAGTAGGGAACAGTAAGCAGTCTAGTGCAGGGTCTCCCCCGTTACTATAAGCAATATCTGCAAGCCATACAGAAAGCGTGTCTGTTGGAAGCTCATTTAAGAGCTTGGTGAGCATTGCAACGCCATGGCGGGTGTTGGGTTTGGGTAACCCTGTCACAGGATGTTCAAAGTAATCGCCACAGTGGTCCCCTTGTCTCTCAGGGCTTGGGGTATGAAGGAGACATAACGGAGGGTGATGCACTGAGGCTTGGGATGATTCACTCAGGGTTTGAAGCAAACTTTCAGAGGTGTGCCATTGCAATGAGAGATGACAGGCTTTCGCTTGACGTGTCATGACCTCTTGGCATGAAATACCATCATATCTTGAGGTCATGGTGAGCGTTTCTGGATGTGTTGCCACTACTGAAAGGCTTAATGGGGTTTTAAGAAGACCGTTTTTTTGGAGATGTTGACTGATGATCCATGCCATTTGGGTACCAAGCAACTCATCTGCCCCTGTTTGGACGTACGCTTGGTTTTCAGTATAGCCTAGTGTTTTAATGAGGGCTTGTAACGCCTGTGCTTCCAACACATTGAGTCCCCAAGCTCCCGTATCGTCTTGAGAAAAAACAAGCCGTGTAAAAAGCTTCTTTTCCTTGTCTTCAGAGGTATCTGAGCGAACCTCCTTGAGCCATCGTTGCCATAGTTTCCAGTGTCTTTTATGACGGCTTATGAAATCATGCAGGATGGCTTCAGGTATTGCAGGTAAGCCCACAGCTTCAGGGGATGGGAGACAATGAAACCATGCTTCAAGGCAGGCTATTGGCTCTGGGTAGGTCTTTTGAAGGCTTTGATGGGTTTGGCTACTGTAGTCATGTAAGGCTTCCCCCCATGTAGCCCAGTAGGTAGGCTCTTCTTCGTCGCCGTTGTAGTGTGGGATTCTTAAAATAGAGGCAACCCCGACCAAGGCACCCTGACACTCTGAGAGTAAAGGCCTCCACTGTGTCTTCCACTGAGTTTCGAGGGTTTTCTCACAGGATGCCTCTAGTCGGCTAGGAATCAATCCGCCAAACATCAGTGTGTCAAGTGCTACGATGCCCCCAAGACCCCAAGTGCTGGGTGCATGCTCTTTGAGCCAAGCTTGGAGTGTGTCGGTGCAGGCTGGGTGTTTCAGTGCCTCAGAAGGAGGAAACACACTACGAGGAGGGAGGCAAGTTTCAATACCGAGAAGTTTTGCCAATGCTCCTAGTTGAGCAATCCATTGATAGCACACAGGGCGAGTGTCCAAAGGAATAAGCCCAAGGGTGAGGGGTGCAAGTGAGGGATTCATGGCAATGCAGTAACGCTTTAGCGGAAGTTTTGAAATTGGAGGGGCATACTCCAATTTTGAGCTTTTTCCTTTAATAGGCTGATGACTTGTTGGAGGTCATCTCTGCTTTTTCCTGTCACACGTACTTGATCCCCTTGAATGCTTGCCTGAACTTTTAGTTTAGCACTCTTGATTTCTGACACAATTTTTTTTGCGTCGTCTTTATCAATGCCTTTCTGAAGAAGAACCTTCATTTTGACACGCCCGCCAAGGGCATCTTCCATGGGTTCGGCTTTCAAAATAAAGACACTGAGTCCTCTTTTTAATATTTTTTCTTCTAGCATTTGTAAAATATTGCCAAGTTTAAGTTCATCAGGTGCGTTGAGTTCAAGGGCTTTATCTCCGTCGATAAACTCAATACTTGAGCCTGTATCTTTGAGGTCAAAACGGGTGTTAATATCCCGTTTGGTTTGATCCACTGCATTGACTAGTTCTTGATGGTCAAACTCTGAGACTATATCAAAACTATTATCTTTAGACATCATCATGGGGGAGAATGCTCCTTTGGTTTTTTCTGATTGAGGATGGCGAAATGGTACATAAGGTATCATTTTAAGTATACAGTATGACTATAGCATAAGTATGATGTGTATGTTGTGTATGAGGTTTGAGCCGTTGAGAAAGTGGAAATAGGGAAAGTCATGCTTGCCGTACTGAGTGTTTTTTTAGGAGGGTTTTTCCTTTCTGTGTTAACTGATTGGTTGACCTGGCGTGGTGTGTCGTTGAACCCATCCCCATGTAAAGCACAGTGGGTCAAAATGGGTCTTAAACTTATGGGGCATTTTTTGGGAAATGCTTTGATTGTTTTGGGTGCTTTATGGGTATTGCAGTCTGTGGGAGGGGCTTATAGTGAAACCCTAAGGCTGCAAGGGTTATGGCTATTGGGGTGGGTGACGTTGCGCTTTGTAACATTAGGGATGGTCTGTTTTAAATCTTCTTAAATCCTTTTGTACCTTGTGAAATCTAGGCATTGCTTTAGAAGACCTCCTGCAACAGTGTCAACAAACAGCCTTGTCAGAGGGTATGTTTACGCTACACTAGGATATAAGTTTTATATTCACTGGATACCCAAACTTGGATACCCTTATACCTGCTAGAAGCTTAAAATGCTGTTTTAAGTTTTAAGAAGGTTATTTCGTTCTTGCTATAAACTAAGTTTTACGTAAAAAGCACTTTCTACGGCTTTAAGAGGTTAACTTAAGTTTGTTTGATGTGAGATGAAAGCCATTTTCCAAAGTCTTTTTTAAGATGTTTCCAGTGCAAGTGATGTGCCTCACCTTGGCTTTTATCACTCAATTTACCCAAGTATTGTATTTTCTACGTTCAAAGTTTGCTCAATCATGGCTTTGCATCTTGCACAGACCATTTTGAATTAGGATTCCATGCCCTTATGATGTCTGGTGCTTCTCATTTTTGGACGCTTCCCCTCGATTTACCTCTTCTGGGGCATCAAGTTGTAAACTTAAACACACTTCTTATGGTGTGGGTAGGTATTATTACCGTGTTAGTTTTTGCAAAAATGGCAACCCATCAGGCAAGTGTGTATCCTTCTCGGCTTCAGCTTGCGGGTGAAGGCATTGTAAACATGGTACGTGGCGTGACTTCCTCCACAGGTCATGAGCGTGGAGATAAATACCTGTTTTTCTCTGGGTCTGTTTTTCTATTTATCTTAGTGGCAAATGTGATGGGACAATTGCCTTTGCGGCTTATCCCATTGCCACATGGTGAGTTACTTGCTGCTACAGGTGACCTGAATACGACTGTAGCACTTGCCGTGTTGACCGTTGCTTTTTATTTTGGTTTTGGGATTTCTCAAAAAGGTCTAGGGTATTTCAAACACTATTTTGAGCCTTTGCCTTTTATGTTTCCTATGCACCTTATGGAAGATATTACACGCCCTGGGTCATTGGCACTTCGACTCTTTCTCAATATTATGGTGGGTGAGCTACTTTCTAGTGTGGCACTGCAAGTTGCTAAAATTGGCTTGCCATGTTTTGTGATTGGGTATGAGTTATTTGTGGCGTTTCTTCAGGCTTACATTTTCATGCTCCTCTCGTCGGTCTATATTGGTATGATGAGCGAGTCTCATGAGGCTCATCACTAGGACACCCCTTGTTGGGTCTGCTCTTGGTGATTGAATTTCTTGACCGTGTTTTCTGTTTCCTTTGTGTTTTGTGTCACTCAATGATTAGTTTTTAGGAGTGTTTGTTTCCATGCCTCATGAATTACTTCCTATGGCAGTTGCTGTTGCAACCCTTGGTCCTGCAATTGGTTTAGGTCTTGCGTTTTCTGCATTTTTTAATGCGGCAGGTCGTCAGCCTGAAGTTATTTCTAAAGTACAAAGTTTCTTCTATGTGGGTGCTGCCTTCATTGAATTGTTAGCTTTACTCGGTTTCGCTGCTTTCTTCCTTGTGTTGAGCGCCCACTAACCCCGTTGTCATTTTAAGGAGTCTTTCGTTGTGCTTGAAGTCAATTTTACCGCAGTCCTTGTTTTTATCAGCTTGGTACCTTTTGTATTCCTGATGAAAGGTCTATTTTTTGACCCCATGCTGCGTATTCAAGCACAACGTGAGTCGCTCCGTGAGCAGGAGTCTTCTCAATCGCTTGATTTTGTGGTGACCACCTTGGAAGTGAAAGAGCGTGTGACTCAGCTTCTTAAACATGCAAAAAAGCAGGCTCAGGTTTTTATTTTGCAAGCTCGTCAGCGTGTGCAACAAGACATTCAGTCAGAACTTCTTGTTTTTCGTAATACACAGGAGGCCCAAGTCGCTCAAGAAAAGCAAGTGCTAGACGAGCAGTTTCATACCTCTCGTGCAGCATTGTCTCAAGCCCCTGTCTCGGAATTGTCTCAAGCGATTCTTGCAACGTTGCGGTCTAATCTTGGTTAATGGATGTGTTGGAACGTTCATGCTCCTTTTCCCTTGACCCCTTGCGGTAGCACTTAATACTTTCAAGCTAGGTAAGCTCTGTTCACCATTGCGGTATCTTTCGCAAAGCTTTTTCATAATTCAGGACTTCAGATAAGTATGATTGATTTTTTCTCTAACCTTTTAGATTCCAATGCCATCAATGTACTGATTGTGGTTGCTGTGCTTTGGGTGCTTGCTCAGAAAATGGATTTGATGGGCAAGCTTGAACGTGGCAGACAAGCAATTATTCAAGAGCTTGAGCGTTTAAAAGAAGAGCGGGTGCTTGCCGAGCAGGACTTAAACCGTGCGAAACAGGTAGAAGCTCGTTCCCAACAAGAAGTGGCACTGATTCATGAAGAAGCTCAAAAGCAGGCTCATGTTTTGGAAGAAAAGCTACTGAAAGATGCCCAAGAAGCACAAGCACGTTACTTGATGCAGTATCGGCACCAGGTGGATCAGTATGGTCTTAAGCTGCAACATCGTTTAACGCAAGATTTGGTGCTTCAGGCGGTTTCTCACGCAAAAGCTTCCCTTCAAAAGGAATTGACCCCTGAGTTGCATCACGCTATTTATACCCAAAGTATTAAAGCCTTGGCAGAAGTTATTTAAGGACTGTGGTTCTTTATTCAACGCATGTGTTTTCCTTTATTCACGAATAACCCTTTAAACGAGCTTTAGTTTTTATGATGCGTCATCTTCACCAGAAAATTGCCCAGTCTTATGCGACTGCTTTTCTTGATTGGATTGCTGAGCGTGGCTATACCTTAGAGTCTGAAATGGTTTTGATGGAGACCGTGACAACCTTAAAGCAGGGTCTGCTTGAGGCTTTTTCCGAAACCCTTTGGTTTGAGTTGTGTCATAATCCTTCTTTCACGCATGAGGAAAAGCACCAACTTTTGGAGTCCTTGGCGAGTAAGGTGAACCACCAAGACTTGTCCCATTTTCTTACCATGGTTTTTGAAAATCATCGTCTAGCTTATTTACCTATGGTGTTAGATGCATTACTTACCTTGTGGGAAAAGCGTCGAGGAAGAGTCAAAGTCCATCTTCAAGTGGCGACACCCATGACGCAGACACTCCAAGATGCGATTGGTGAATTGCTGAAAGAGCGTTTTGGGTTCTCTCATGTTTCTTTTGTTTTGACGGTAGAGCCTAGCTTGTTGGCTGGTTTTGTATTGCGTGTAGGGGATCAATTGATTGACACTTCTTGGCGTACCAAGCTTGATCACATTGAAGCGTCTTTATTACAAGCCTCTTAACCACCCCGTTCTATTATGCCTTTTTTGGTATGATATTAAGTTTTTTCGACGAGTCGTTTATACCGTATTTATTCATGTTTTATTTATTGCTACCCTGTGAAGGACTCTCCTCTCATGATGATGCTCCGAGCTGATGAAATCAGTACCTTACTTAAAGAAAAACTCTCCAGTCACGTTAGCACAGTCTCTAAAGCAGAGGTTGGGTCTGTTCTTGAGGTAGGGGATGGCATTGCCCGTTTGTCAGGCTTGTCAGGTGCCATGGCAGGTGAGCTTGTCATGTTTGAAGATGGGCATCAGACCATGGGAATGGTACTCAACTTAGAAGAGGATAATGTTGGGGTCGTTATCATGGATGATTATATCCATGTCAAAGAAGGGCAATTAGTGAAAGCCACTGGGCGGATTGCCTCTGTTCCTGTGGGGGAAGGCTTGCTGGGGCGTGTGGTAAACTCTTTGGGTAAACCCATGGATGATAAAGGTGCCATTCAGGCCGTTGAGTATCGTCCTGTTGAGAAAAAAGCACCTGGTATCATTGACCGTAAATCAGTCCACGAGCCCCTTCAGACAGGGATTGTTTCGATTGATGCCATGATTCCTATTGGACGTGGGCAACGTGAGCTTATTATTGGTGACCGGCAAACAGGTAAAACGGCGATTGCCATTGACACCATTCTGAACCAAAAAGGTAAAGATGTGATTTGTATTTACTGTGCCATTGGTCAGAAAAATAGCTCGATTGCTCAAATCGTAAAAACCTTGGAAGAAAACGGTGCCTTGGAATACTCTATTGTGGTTGCTGCTTCTGCGTCTGAACCAGCTCCTGTACAATTCTTGGCACCATTCTCTGCTGTGGCGATTGGCGAGTATTTTATGGAACAAGGTAAGCATGTGCTATGTATTTATGATGATTTGACGAAGCATGCTTGGGCGTATCGTTCAATGAGCTTACTCTTGCGTCGTCCTCCTGGTCGTGAAGCTTATCCTGGAGATGTCTTCTACCTCCACTCTCGTTTATTAGAGCGTGCTGCAAAGTTAAGTGATGCAAGAGGGGCTGGTAGTTTAACCGCGCTTCCTATTATTGAGACGCAAGCAGGGGATGTCTCCGCTTATATTCCTACCAACGTCATTTCTATCACAGACGGACAAATTTTCCTTGAGTCTGACTTATTTAATGCTGGCATTCGTCCTGCCATCAACGCAGGGATTTCAGTCTCTCGTGTAGGCGGTGCGGCACAAACCAAAGCGATTAAATCAGTGGCGGGTACCCTGCGTCTTGCCCTTGCACAGTACCGTGAGCTTGAGGCATTCTCTCAGTTTGCAAGTGACCTTGATAAGGCGACGCAAGACCAATTACTTCGTGGGCAAAAAATGATTGAAGTCCTGAAACAACCCCAGTATGCACCATTGAGTATTGCTCAAATGTTTACTGTGCTGTATTCAGTGAATAAAGGACTATTAGATACTGTTCCAAGTAGTCATTTGCAGCGCTTTAAGTCTGAGTGGTTTGAGTATCTTTCAACACAGTTGCCAACACTAGAAGCGTCTCTGAATCAGGGTAACAAGCCCAATGACCAAGAAGAGGCACAAATTGTGAGTGCTGTGACTCAGTTCCGTGATGCCGTCTTTTCTGTGAGTTAGGTTTCTTTCATAAACACGAAGGTTGATACTGATGCCTAACTTAAAAGATATTCGTCGGCGCATTAAAAGCGTCAAAAGTACTCAAAAAATCACTCAAGCCATGAAGATGGTTGCCGCTGCCAAAGTTAAACGGGCTGAAAATGCCATGAAGGCTTCCCGCCCGTTTACTGATGAGTTGAAAGCTATTTTTCTTCAAGCCCTTAAAGGGTATAAGCCTTCGGATGATGCACTTTTGAGTAATCCAGTCCTTAGTTTGCTTAAACCTCGGTCTGTCAAGGCGGTTGCCTTGGTTGTCATGATGGCAGATCGTGGGCTGTGTGGTGGATACAATACCACACTTATCAAAGCCTTGAATGCCAAGGTTGATGCGTATGTGGCTCAAGGCATTCGGGTTCGGGTGTACCCTGTGGGTAACAAAGCCATACAAGCCGTTAAACGCTTAGGAGATAAAGTACAGCTTGCAATGACCTTGCACACCATGAGCGTACAGCCTAAGCCCATCCACGGCACGAAGCTTGCTCGTCATCTTGTAGAGCAGTTTTTGAAGTTCCGTATTGATAGTATTGAAGTCCTTTCAACACGCTTTCAATCGATGGTGCAGTACCATGTAGAACACCAAGTGTTGCTACCTTTAACGGTCGCACAACTCACTGAGAGCATGTATCAAGAATCCCTTCTTCATGCCTCTGAGGATGCAACTTTGGGAACGCATTTACCTAGTAAGGAGTTATTGCTTGAGCCTAGCCCTCAAGATGTGTTAAACACCTTAATTCCTATGGTACTTGCACGCTTACTCTACAGCTTGTTGCTTGAGGCGGCTGCCTCTGAGCTGTCTGCTCGTATGACGGCAATGTCTAATGCGACAAAAAATGCTTCCGAGCTGGTTGCACGCTTGGCATTGGTGTACAACAAAGCGAGACAGTCTGCCATTACCCAAGAGTTACTTGAAGTGGTAGGTGGGTCAGAAGCACTAAAAGCTCAAGGCTAACCTTTAGCTTTCATAACACGATGCCGAAGGACGTTCCTAATAGGGTACGTCCTTTTGCTTTGGAATATGGCGGCACCCTGTAGACTAAGAGGATAAGGATAGGACGATAGCGTGTATGCGTTTTAGAGGGGTTGTGCATAGTGTTGTGCTTGTTGCGTTGTATGTATGGCATACAGGTGCTTGTTATGTCTATGCGGGTTACCCGAGTGCGTCTCCTGCGGTACAATGGGACTATTCAGAGACAGGTGTTAGAGGGGTTATACTACGGGCTGGTACCCGCTTAAGTGTCTGTAGTTATACCCCTTTAAGTACACAAAGTAATAAAGTAGGTGACCTCATAGAGGCACGTTTAGAAGGTCCTGTCTTTGTAGACGATGAAAAAGTATTAAGTAAAAATACAAAGCTTTTTGGGCATATTATTCAAGTAGAAGAGCCGTTACAAGGTCGAGATGCGATATTAAAAGTAGCATTTGACCGCTTGGTTCAGCCTGATGGTCAAGAGTCAACCTTGAAAGCGCATGTGGTGACTGAAAACGATGATGGTGTATGGGGAGGAGAAATCACGCCATACACTATGCCCTATTATGTGACACATCGTGTGTGGCATCTGGGGGAGTATAACCAGTTACGTTATGGTGGCGTACGAGCGATGGGAAAACATTTAAGTATTCCTGTGGGTGACCATTGGGGTATTGTGTTGGATGAACCTATTCAGCTTGTTGTACCTATCAGTCGACCTCCGAAAGACCCTTGTCCTGAGGAAATCATGGTCAGGTACGATCCTATTCAAGGCTGGTAATTAGCCTGGGGAGGGTATGCCTACGTGACCGCTTTACCAAAAACAGAAGCCCTTTTGCGGTGAAAAGGGCTTCTGGTCATTGAGTGTCTTTCAAGTATATCTTTAACCTTAAAATGCGACAACCGCAGGGCTTCCTGCTTTACGAGGGGTTTGAGCACCAGGAAGATTTTGCCAATTTTCAGACATAATCATTTTATAGGCTTTCAGTGCCATATCTTCTACTTCCCCTAATTCATCAGCATTCATGATAAGCTGACGCAACGGAAGCAAGGCACGAGGATCTTTTAAGAAGCCAAGGGCTTGGGCAGTCCCTGCACGTACTAAAGAGTTTTCTTCACGATTTTCAAGTGTTGTGATGAGTGAAGGAACCGCACGACGGTCACGCAATTTGCCTAAGGATTGTACGGCATAAATACGCACATTCACCCACTCGTCATTAAGCATTTTAACAAGATGCTCTACAGCAGAGGTATCACCTAGTTCTCCTAAAGCACGTGTCGCATCACAGCGTACGTTTACTTTTTCACTGTCAAGGCTTTCAATTAAAGGCTTAACGGCAATAGGTCCAATTTCAATGAGAGCATCGGCAGAAGTCATACAGACTTGGCTGTTAGGGTCACTGAGGGCTTCAACGAGGGGAAGTACGACATCTTCTCCTCCTAAACGACCCAAAGCACGAGCCGCTCTGACACGAACGTCTACGTTACGGTCTTCTTGTAAAGACTCAATCAGAGGATGGACTGCATCGGGGTGTCCTAATTCCCCTAAGGCACGGGCTGCATATAAGCGAACGGAGCCGTTTTTATCGAACTTGAGGGCTTCAATCAGAGGCTCAACTGCATTAAAATCTCCCATTTCGCCAAGCATACGGGCTGCATTGTAGCGTACTTTTTCTGATGAGCTGCTTTTAAGGTCGTGAACGAGTTGTTCGAAAGATTTTTGTACAGCTTGTTTTTTACTGGAGGTGCTTGAGACAGCCATTCAGATCAGAGTTCCTTTTTAGGGGCATAGGATTAACATAGAACATCCACGTGAGCGTGAATTAAACATGCGTTGTAGATAAACAACGAGGGCGACAAGGTTTGAATGCTTTAAATTGAATTTCCCCCACGCTTTTTAAAAAAGGCATAACGCTCAAATGATTCAAGGCAGACGTTGATGACAGGGAATGACACGTCATTCCTGAACGATGAATACTCGTTAAAACGCATGTGAATCGATAAAGACACTCATTTTTAAAAAGGGTATGCCTCATCAACCACAGGCATTACGAGTGAGGTAATGTATGTGTTGTGAGACCACATCACGTATAGGGGAATGTCAAAGGAACATCAAACGCTTAAAAAAAGATAAAGCCTAGCTATGCGTATAAAGGTAGCTTCAGGATAAACTTGTGCTAAACAGCATTAAAGAGACAATCTTTTACTTAAAGACAACAAGCCACACACAAGAAATGTGTCTTTTGAATTAACCCAATTTTTGATGTCGTTTAAAGTAAAGTAATAGCGTCTTTAAAGGATGCTTAGTGTTAAAGTGACAAGTCCCATGTTTATTACAATACCATTTTTTTTTCTACTTGCCAAGGGGGTAATTTCATGAAAAATCATTAAGGTTACCTTCCACCTTTGGCAGGCATGCTGCATGTTAAAGAGGGTAGCTCTCATAGACCACAGAAAGCCACCCTCTTTGTCTGAAGTATCTAGGGGTTATGATTGCTTGTTTAAGCGTCTTTCCAGTAATAGTACTTCGGCGTTCCCGACGTGATAAAGTATCGAGGAAGTGTCAATGGTGGCACCGTGGCTGCCTACTTGGCTTTGAATGCCTTCTGAGGCTACCACAACCCGCCATGGCTCAGATTCAGAGGTTTCAGGTGGGAGGTATGCTTGTAGAGTAAGCATGGGCAAAGAGGCACCTTCCATCATAGCAATCAGTGCAATTTGGGTGTCTTCTGACGGGGCGGTACGCCATCCGTAATAGAGGGTGTTTGACAAAATAGTATCTCCTTTGTCGGAGAAAAAGGCACCTGTATTTTTGGCACCGTTCACCACAATACGACGATTGAAAAAGTCTTTCGTCATGTCATTCACTGGATTCATGGCGAGCCAAGGATGGTTTTGGCGAAACTGTCTTAGTGTTAAGTGGAAGTGACTTTTTTCTTGCGTGAGCATGTCGGTATAGCGATGCACTTGGCTACAGGCTTTGGCATCTTCCATGAAGGCGTGGGCAAACTGTTTTAGCTTTTCAACCGTTAAGGGTAGGAACCCCTCGGGGCAAGTGGCGATGAGTTCGGGGTGATTCGCCCACGTTGCTAAACAGTACCTATTTTCATGGGCAGAAGCCTCTAGGAGCAATGCAAGACGTTTTGCGTCTTGGGGATGAGGGCTGTTTGCCAGAGAAAGAAGGTAATGGATTTTTTGAGCGATGGGGTCTTTTTGTAGATTGGGGTAATCATGTTGCATACGAGTCAGGAAGGTACGTGCAAACTGTAGCTTACGCTCGGACTCCAGAGGGTCTTGCTGTATGCGTGTTTCAAGTGCATGCTTTAACGCTTTTTTTGCTTCGCTGAAGGGATGCTCTAATGCCTGTGCATACCCTTGTAATGCTTCCAATGAAGGAAACCATCCTAAGGTATCCTGCTGGGAAGCGGGAGGAGGCTCTACCAAGCTTAACACCATGGTGGCATCTGTTTTGATGGCTTCATGGAGGGTAAACAGCACATCTAAAAAGCCAAGAGGAGCGGTTGTGTTTTGAGGGTCCTTGGCAAGCTCAGGACGAGTAAATCCCCATGCTTTTAATTGAGGGAATAGCTCAGGGTGGTTGTACCGAGCTTCATCAATGTACCATGTCAGAAACCGACTTCCTTCATCGGCAACCACTTTGATACCATACTGTTCATCGGTATTCCTAAAAAAGAGCCAAGGGGTTTCTGCCAGTGCATTGAGAAAAAACATGGGTGAGCCAGGAAGAAAGCCAAGGACAAGGGCAGAAAGTGCAGGGTTGTTGAGTGCTTTGTGCGTAGCACTTTGATAGCTCTTGCCCAAGTGGTCATTGTAGTAGTTTTCGACGGAGGTGCCTTCTTGGTACGTTGACCCCGCCACAGGGTGCGTGAGGCGATAGAAATACCGCGCGTTATCATGGTTGGAATGTCCTGTAATCCAGTGTTCTCCATCTTTGAAGGTGTCTTTAAAACGATCCCATTTGGTTTGGAACCATTTAAACTTACCATGGACATTGTGGGCAAAAATTAAAGACCCCCACTGCTTTACACGGTCATGGTCAGGTAACACTCTTCCTAAGATATGTTCTGTATACGTTGCATTATAAAGCCAATTCATGTCATTGGGCCAAGGGCGACCATCTTCCACATTCATGTCCAGTCGTCGTTCAATCACCTCGAGAGTGCCAGCGTCAGACACTGTAGGAATGGTTTGCCGTGTGGTGACCATTGCTTGAATGAAGGCATCATCTTGAATACGGTAGCCTGTGGTTTCATCGATATGATGCACAAAATCTTGTCCGCCATCGACTCTGACGCAATCATACCCAAATTGAATTTTACGGCGGTACATTTCTAGCAAAATGGCACGTACCATCGGGGTTTGATAGGCTAAATCTCTGCCATACATATTGGCACCTCGAAAATAGGCACTGTGTACATAGTTTAATGTATCAGGAAGAGGTGCCTCTCCTTCGGGTGTAGCGAGTAGTTTAGCGCCTTGGAAATCGGCGTGTCCTAGGACGGCATCCAGTGAAAGCTGAATAGGGGTTGGGAAGGTATGAAGCGTTTCAATGAATGCAAGAAGTTCATGGGGACGACCTGAGCGTGTAATGCTTGGATTCACTGCTGCGGTTCCGATGATGGGCGTGTCATAGCCCCAGTTAGAAATATCGGGTTTTTTCAGTGTTACATTGACTTCATGTGTCTCATGCGATGGGTCAGTGTCGTGATACTGGAAGAACTCACCATAGGGATGTGTGACGGACTCTCGTTCAACGGGTGGGACTTCGGGGGTGAGTTCAAAGGTATCAAACCCCACGTAGAGCATTTCTTCAGGCGTAAGTCCTTGAAAGGGATCTTTTCCGTGTGCCGTGGCATACTCAAGTTTTGATGCAATGGTTTGTAAGCGTTCTGTGAGTGCTTGGAGTGTGCCTTCTTCGGTGGCGGTTTCCACATGGATTTCTAGTGTGGTACCAATCGATTTTGCGCGGTAGGAGCCATCAGGGAAACGTTTGCTGTAGTGCTGTTTAAAATAGGAAAGGTCTTTACGTGAGGCAAGTAAGGCTTCCATATCATAGAGTTCAGTGGGGGCGTATATGCCAAACGGATACGAAGCACCCAAGGGGTCTCGGAGAATAAACGCATGAGCGTTTCCTTCAGCATCTGTGAGAGAATCACCCGTGTACCTGAGCCAATACAAGGCACCGTCTGTTGTTGAAGAACCTAAGGGAAGGTGGGTGTAAACGCCCAGTAGGAAATCACCGCAGGCTTGTATGGGTAGGGTATGCCGCTGCATGGTACAGGTACGTGTTTCCCCCTTGTGCCATGTACTAAGTTCAAGGGGGGCTTTGGGAATAAAGACTTCCAGATAAAACTTATCTGCATGTCCTTGGAGGGTTCCTGTGGTAAGCCCCGGTACCCAGAAGCCAATCAGTGCTTTATCGTCGTCGTAGCGTCTGTTTCCTAAAAAAAGCTTACTAATGGTTTGTGCCTCTTGAAAGGTTTTCGGTTGCCCTTGGGGGTCAAGGTAAGCCTGGAGTGCTGTGAGTATTCCCTGAGTGGCTTGGGTCTCAAGCGTAGGGTATGATAAACCTAAAGGGTTCGTAAGGTGTGAGGCTAGGGTCATGGCAGTGAGGGAAGCGTATTAAAGGGTATCAAAGAGGAAACGTATGCGAAAGAGATACCCCTAGTATACATGACTTGCGTGAGAAGTGGGCATCAAAATAAGAGGGTATAGGAGGTGTGCTTAATGTTTATTTATTGCATGAGTAAGATGTTTTGCATACCATGCAGATGGGTCTTCGTAGGTTTTACAGCCATGCTCTTTGATGAATATCGAATAAAAGCCTGATGGCACGAGGGTGAACCACGGTGATGTGGCTTCATAGGGTACTGGTGTGCCGAGAAGGGTAAAACAGATTAATAGATGCTTGACTGACTAAGGAGTATGTTGCGTTTAAATGGTTTTTCTATGTGAATGGCTCCTAGTCGATAGAGAGAGCCTCTTGTTTCCCCTGAAT
>JBJTUH010000071.1:0-15359 GCA_046080605.1 Vampirovibrionales bacterium | reverse complement strand
TTTGCATAGTTTGTTTGACGCTTTTTTACAGTTTCCATAGAATCACGCAAATTTTTTAACACGCGATATAATTGCATAGGACTTTGAGTCCTATTTAAATTGGATTTGGCCTGTGCGATTTTTTCTGTTTCTGTTGCCGTTACACCTTTTAAATCTAAATCTTCCGTTGCCGCAACAAAAACAGTTCCTTTAAGTCTGTTTATATCCGCAATAGCATTGGCATTTTGTGCATCAAAAGCAAAATCCGTCAAAGATTGTATGGGACCCGTGACGTATTTTAATGTTTCTGTTGGCTGTAGGTCTTTTGTTTTTGGGTCTTCTTTATAATACTTGTTTATAAATCCATCAATAAAATCAATGTTTTCTTTTGATGTTGCAATAGCACTTTCAGCACCTTTCTGCTTGTTGATAATCTCGATAGGAACTTGTCTGGCTTTTCGTACATTTTCTTGATTGAGTTCCGTTGCTGCTTGTCTTTGCTGCATGAGAGCTTGTGTGGCTCCAATTTCGGAAGGAGCTTTTGCCAAAGCAATGTTTTCTTGCGCTTGTTTTAAACTTGCCCCTGCCATTGATTCTGCTGCCGACGCTTGACGTTGCCCGGCCAAAGCCCGTTCGCTTTGCTGTTGTAAGGGTGCCAATTCCTGCGCCCGAAATTCTTGACCTGCTGAATACTGAGAACTCATGTATTCTCCAGCACCTGGAATGGCACTCATAAACATCGTCACAGATTTCATGGCATTGGATGGACTGGTTGACGCCTGATTAGAAACCTGTTCCAAAAACATCGCGGCTTGTGTGTTACCAGAGTTTCTTTCTGCCTCTATACGCTCTTTTAAAAGCCTCTGTGCCACAGCAGGGTCTGATCCCAAAGCCGATATAAGCTGACCGCCAAACATCAACGAAGAACGCAATTCTTTCTCGTCAATCTGGTCAAATACAGGCGAAAACGCACGCTGTTGCTCAGGTGACATTGTTCCCATAAACCGCACAGCATCCTTTAATGTAGGATTTGGATTGCTTAAAAATACAGCTTGTTCTTGTTCGTAACGCTGCTGCTGAGCAATTTCCGCCTGACGCTTGTCCATTTCTGCCTGCTGAACACCTAACTGTTGACCCTGATTCAATAAAGTCAAATAATTCTGCACATCCTGCATGGGATTGATAGGAGCCATCGGTTGAATAACATTTTCAATAGGCATAGCGCATCTCCATCTTTTTTATCGTGCCAAACCAGCGTAGTACGAGCCAAAACCCCCTGGAAGATAAGCGTTTTTTATTGAAGGGGCACCACCACCCCCAAACAATCCCTGAATGGTTGGATTTGAACCCGCCATCATAAGGCCACTGCCCAAAGTTCCCATCCATCCACCAGCCATCCGCTTATTTGCTAAACCCTGACCCTGTTGCAGCAAAAGATTAGCCGTATTTTCCCCCTTACGCATGGCAACATCACCAAGGCCACCCGCAGATTTTGCACCAAGATTGATAAAATCTGCTAATCTTTTGTATTGAGTTTCAATTTGTTGATTCAGCATGTTAGGACGAAATTGTGCTAAAGTGGCTTGAAAATTACCACCGCGCAAGCCTCCCGTTGCCGAAGCATTTTGTAACAAGGCATTTTCTTGTTGTTTTAACAATGCCTGAAATATCGGTGATGATTCTAACTGACTAATCTGCGCTTGCTGAGCCTCTGGTCCCGCAAGGCCAATCAAAGCCTTTTGCTGCTCCAAAGCAGGAGTACCCGCCTCTACATATGGCTTTAATAAGTCTCGAATATAATCAAACTGATAAGCCTGTTCATCAATGGCCCTTTGCGCTGCTCCCATTTGTGCATTGCCAGCGCGTCTTTGTGATCGCTGTTGATCAATGCCACCTAAAATACCACCAGCAATACCACCAACCGCGCTTACAATCTTGCCCATCACAAACTCCTTTTAAAAACCTTATAGTCTTTTTGATCGGTTCCCGTAAACGCTTTGAGATAGTGAAACCCAGACATTTGACCAAATCGAATCAATTTTTGATTGTTTGCCTCTGCAATACCAAACAAATCATCCTCAATCAAATTTTGCACCCTGTCTAAATCCCTTACATATGACCGCTTTACATTCGCCGACCACCGAAACACATTTACATGCGCCCAATACGCATCCTCAAAATACTCCAGCCAGATGATATAATCATCCTTGTTGACAATGGGTATTTTCATAAACCTTGCATTTTTCTTTTTGTTTTTCAATCATAAAAAAACATCATGTCACATTGAAACATGTCAAAATCACCGACGGTATAGCAGGAACAGGGGCTGCTGCTGCCGATGCCGTAAGCTGAACAGCCACATCCGCAACACTCCACATAATCTCAAAATAATCATTGGCACTCAAAGTGTAAAAAAAGTTCCACGCCGCCACCAATTCCCCATCTGTACCTTTTAACCGAATTTGAAAACCCGTTTGAGGGACATCAAAACCATTCACACGCAACCAAACATAGGCAAGGTGACTTCCACCTGTTGTATTATCAAATTGTGCTGAAAATTGAATGTTATACATCCGTGTTGCGTTCACATAAACACGGGACGTTGGCGTTCCAATAGACACACCTTGGCTCACATCCGTTGTATTAAACGTCATGGTTGTTGCTGTGTTGGCCGCTGCCGCTGTTTGTGTCGTCGTATCATAAAATGATCCCACATAACGCTGAATCTGCGTATTGATATTTGTGATCTGTGTATTGATGGATGCAAGGGATAAGTTTATATCGCCAACATCTTGCGCCAAATCATTAACCTGCGCCGTCAACTGCGTTACATCCGTAGATGACGTATCTGCCTTTAAAAATAACTGCTCAAATTGCTTTATCTGATGCGGCGATTTTAAAAATGTTGCCAATTCATCACGACTTAATCCAAGAATTTTTGCCATACTAGTATGCCAACGGTTCTAGCCGTGCCTCTAATCTTAAAAAAGACAAATGAGAATCACTATCCCCACGAAACCTTTGAAGACGCCAATCCCTCATGCAACCTTGTTGAAACCATTGAAGACGCTTATTGCGATCTCCCGTTGTTCCAGAACGAATAAACCGATCCGCGCTCCATGTTTGACCATCCAAAGAATAACTTGTGCTTATCAAAGGATTTTTTCCTTGATCTACGTTTCCTGTTAAAGCCACTAGCTCCAATTCATGAAATATCGCGCCACGACTTTCATTGTACAAAATCTGTGTTCCAAACTCCCAGCGCACTTTGTTACCCCAATGCGTAGAAACAGTATCACTCAAAACACCCACATTATTTGACTGTGGATCACCAACAATCCATTTGTCATAAGCCCATACCATATTTCGCGCACGATACTGCTCAAAGTCTTCTAACGCGCTTGTAAGCACAAACCAAATGGATGCCTGCAATCGATCAGTGGCCTCTTGATGATAAACCAAAGTCCGATCTGGCAAATGAACGTACAAAAACTCATACCCCATACTGTTCATCACAGATTCCAATTTAACCTGTGCTAACTGTTCTTCTGTGTATTGCATCAAAATCCTGTCCACCTCTTCTGTGGCAATTTTGCGAGCAATCGCATTATCCACAAAATAAATGGACGGCGATTCATTTCGCCCCGAACCTAAAAACACTAAAGATTGAGAAAACAAACAACACGAATGCGTACCAATCGAACCCTTCATAATAAAAGCACCCGCAATCCGCGCAAACGGAAACAAATCACCACCCACATTATCAAAATACTCAATGGTATGACGACCAATAACCGCCACCTCGCCACGCACTTTTATCAAAGCCTTAATAGCATCAGGATCAAGTTCCGCAGCTCCATACTTTAAAGGATTAACCTGCGTTGGGTCCGATAACTCCGTCACCACAATGTTTGTACCATCCGTGGTCATGTAATAACCATCAATCCAAATAGCATCCAACACAAAACCCAAATCAGGGTCCGTAACCTTTGTTAAGGTTGTGCCATCCCAATAAAACAAACACTTATTAGAGGCAATCATCAAAGCATTAAAGCTATAATCCATGGTCACATAGGGATCAGTGCCCAATTCCACATCCCCTAAAACCGTGACAACGCCATTACTTGAAACAGAAACCAATTTGCTGCCCATGACGCGGTAACACACATCTTTCCAGTTGATGCCGCCACGATCAACACCTGGACCCGTTCCTAAGGTCACAATACCATTTGCAGGCTGTAAATAATCCTGACTAACGCCAGAACCTTTTGGCATGGGAATACGATTAACAGGGTAACTTGTCCGCAAACTGGGTGCATTATCGGTGTAAATCCCGTTTAAAATGCCAATTTGCATCAATAACCTTCCCCAGCCATAATATGCAATGACCCTGTGCCCGTATCTACAATGTATGCAACCGTTGTGTGATGATCCGCTTTGGTAATCCGAACCTGTGTATTTACAGGAATAGGATAATCCGCCGCCGTCGCTGTTTGCGTGCCTTCACCAACACGAACATAGGCCACAATCGTAGAACTTAGATTCGTAATTGCCAGATTTTTTGATCCTAAGCCCAAAGTACTCGATGCCGATGTTGTCGATGGGGCAACCGTAACACCACTGCCATAGGCAGGATTAAAAGGGGATTGAGCAACCATAAACTCTCCTATACACGATACCAACTGTTTGTTGCTTGATAAAACCGCAAAGTAAACGGCGTTGTTGCCGCCATCGTCGAAGGCGCACCAAAAACCGCCGTTGCACCATTGGCCGCCACCGTTAGTGCCGTAATAGTTTGCGTACTTGTAACCAAAACACTCGTTCCATCTACCGTCGATGTATTCAAAGGCAAAGTAATAGTCCCCGTTGCCAACGTCGCCACAGGCTGCAACAATAACCACTGCGCCTGAGAAACAGGTGTGGGAACCGTAATGTTAAAACCTGTAGAAGGAACCGATAAACTCACCGCCACCGTCGGTGATGCAAACGATTGCTGAAAATACGATAACAACGATGTTACAGATATTTTCCGAGATGACCCGTTACTCGTATTCCAAACAGGCAATAAATCACCCGCAGAAAGTGTCGTCGTTTCAGAAAGCTCTTGAATCGTTGGCATAAAAACCTTCTTTTAAAAATTAAGTTCACCATCATTGCCAACCAGCAACGGATCAACCTCAGGCGTTATAAACGTATCCGTCCGCCACGGCTTGTTACCCGCACCCTTAGGCATCATACCCGATAACGCATATTTAGGTATCTTGGCCGCACGAGAAAACAAAACATCATAGCCATTCTTAGCCGACACCTTTGTTTCTGGCGATACCGTTTTGCCATACAAAGAAGAAAGCCGAATTGCCAAATTCGTAATTACCGCATTGTTGGCAACATCAGGAATGTTGGAAGATGCCTCTAAATCATTTCCTAAAGCCGTAGATGGGATGGGATACCCTAAACGTATTCCCGCCCCATCCCACTCAGCCATTATCATGTCAAGCCTTCTTAACGCAGATTGTAACTGTTCTGGCTGAAGGTCCATACCCACCGCCGCCATGCCAATCTCTTCAAATGCAGATTTAACCAACTGACGACATGTATAAGCCATAACATATGGTTCTATTTTGATTTCTTAAAAGCATCAATGGCTTCTGGCATTGTCTTATACCAGCCACTCTCCAATAAATCCGCAAACACATCCTCGTCGGTAACACCACGAGAATCAAATGTTGTCCCCTCAGCACCAAAATGCGGACCTGGACATTTGTAAACAATCTCAGAAAAATCAGTCATTTTTTTTTTACTCCTTTGGTTGCAGGACGACCACGCTTTTTTGCTTCTTTAGCAACACTCAAAGCAATGGCAACAGCTTGTTTTTGCGGCTTTCCTGAGGACATTTCTTTTTTAATGTTCTCAGAAATGGTTTTTTTACTGTAACCTTTTTTTAAAGGCATAAATCCTCCTAAAAAAGACGGGTCGCTAAGCAACCCGTCATTCTACTGCTTATCACAAACGATACGTCACAAACGTATTGGCTGCCGTTTTTCGTGTCATAAACCGACCCGATGAACTGGCAGCAACCGTACCAGAACCAACAAGTGTATGACCCGATGCCGCAGCCGCAACCGTAAAGGCGTTTGTTGCGCCCGTGTTAATAACAGTAAAAATAAAAGCATCATTGATGCCCCAAGTGCTTTTAACGTCCAAAGCCGCCCCCGTGTCCAACGTACCCGTAACCGCCGCCGCAGTGGTGGATGTCACAAGACCCGTTAAACACAACTGACCCGTCAAAGTCCCCGTAGCATTCAATGTTGCTGGATCAACCTGAACCGTAGTCAAAAGACGACCCTGTTGTACAACTGGAGCCGTTCCAACTTCGTAATACACAGGGTTTAATGTTTTGTTCTCAATTACAATCGTTGTGCCGTTTGTAAAAGGACCAAACACCGTTTGACCATTGGTAACAACACCTATGGGTGTAAGCTCTGCAAGTGGACTTGCCAATTCTGTCAAAATCCGACCCACAGACGCACGACCCTGCGTGTAAACAGCCACTGAACCCCCAGCAGGAACAACAGCCCTTGCAGTTCCGATATCGGTAATAACCAAAGACATAAACGTATTCCTTTTTTAAGGTTGAGAAAACATAGCAATACCAGACATTTCAGGCTGCTTATTGGCAACACCATAAAAGCAATCAATACGAATTTTGAATTGCATAGTGTCAATATCCCATTGCTTGGACATAAGTACCTCTAATCCACCCTCAATGCGTCCACGGATAAAACTTATACCGTCACCGCTAGAAATACCATAACGACCTGGAATGATTTCCAAAGCATCTTTGGTCCAAAATGGATTCATAGCTGCAGCCGCCGTGTTTAAAAAGGTAATGGCCGCCGTACCCGATGCCGTTGTCACAACCACGTTTTGATATTGCAATTCCGCATCTGTACCACCCTGAGCACTAATAATCGGAGGCGTAATCGTCATGGTCGTGCCCGAGTTAATAGCCGTAACACGAAATGTTCTTAAAGATCCCGTATCCGTTTTAGTAAACCCGTTTAAAGCATTGACGTTGGCAATGGTAAACGCATCCCCAGCACGAACGTTTGTTGTCGTGGACACCGTGACCGTTTGAAAACGGTTATCCACGTTTTGTGTTTCACCACTGCTTGCCTGTGTACGCGCACGAGGTACATATACATTTACACCCGTTGCCAATGTACTGATGGTAATACCAGAACCACCCGCCGCAGCAGGCAAAATCAACGGATAATCCAATTTGTATGTCTCAAAGTTGGCAATATTACCAACATATGCACGACGCAAAGCAGGATCACTGACGTCATTTCCAAACGAACGTGTCGATGTGGCTAAGTTACTAGCCATACCGTTATAATCTCTGCTGCTTAACGCAAGGGCACGATTTTCCATAGGAACACCGCGCTCATTAAAAGCCGCATCAATAGCCGCAACATCATCAAAACCAGAAGCCGCCGCCGTCCGCTTAATAAATACAGAACCGTTATAACATGCAGCATTGTAAATCGACTGATTCACATCCGCAGCCAAACGATATTTAGCCTCTTCAACCAAACGACCCTCTTGAATGGCATCATTTAAATCCGTTGGCGACATCATCCAAGGCGTTGCTTTCTGGACGTTAATGGTCACAGGCACAACAAGCTGCGTTACATCACGAAAGTTGTTTGATTGGTCCAAACCATCATAAGATCGCATAACGTACCGCTGAGGACGGTAGATGGTATTTCCAGCCCGTTCCATCATGGTGGAATCAACATTAAATTTTGTAATTGTTTTTAAAAGCAAAAGTTGAGATTGAAATCCTTCAAGGACATCTTCAAATGCAACTCGCTCTTCTTTTGAAAAAGCATTAGCCATGTGTACACTCCAGTTGGTGAATAAAAAAAAGATAGCGATTTTTTTACTCACCACTGAAGCGGGTGGATACTGTTTACAGCTTTAAGGACAGCGAACCTTTTTTTGAATTAAAAGGCTTTTAATCCTTTTGCAAGCATTATTTTTTATTAGCCTGTTGTTTTTTGTATGCAACAACCTTTGTAAAGTCACCAGACGTTTCTGCTTCTTTCCTCAAGCGATCCAGATGGTTATCTGTGCGTAATTTTGCTGTTCCTTGAACGGAGCGTTCTGGTGCAGGAACAGAGGATGGTGTGGTCGTTTTTTTGGTCATTTTGATGTCCTTTTCAAGTCTTCCCATTTCAAATGCAAACGCAATGGGGTTTGTGATTTTAGCAAACTTTGTTGCTTTTTCTGGATTTTTTCCGAGTACATAAACAAGAACAGCAGGATTTAATGCGCCTTCAAGGATCATGCCTTGTTGTGTCACGCTAAACAATTCCTGAACGGTTGCTTCTGCATCTTCATAATCCCGAACACGCAACGTCGATTTGGATTTTTCATACTCATCTAATTTTGATTGCCACTGCCGTTTTTGTTCTTCCTCTTGTTTTTGCAAATCTCTTTCTTCTGCATCAACAACCGATTTTTGCGCGTACCACGTTTCTAAACGCTTTTCAAATTCATCCGTATCGAAATCCGTATCTTCCAATTTAGGTTTTGGACCTAATGTTGTTTTTTGAACAGGACGACTGGTTTGAGATTCTAATTCCTTAATCCGTTTGGTTTTTTCACGAATTGTTTTTCGTAAATCGCGCAAAAGATGCGATGTGGGTGCTGGTTCTTCCGCTTCTGGCTCGTCTCCCAAAGAAACAATAAACTCTTCTTCTTCGGCATCAGAAACTTTTGTTTCCTCTGATTCTGTTTTTTCTGATTCTGTTTCTGAATTGTCTTCGGAAGATTCAATATCTTCTTCTTGCAGGTTTTGTTCTAAGGATTGTTCTTCTTCGTCAATAATCGTCATAATGGTCCTTTTCTCGCCGTAAAGCTGGCGGTTGCTTGTTTAAAGTATGACTCTAATTGCATCAAGTAGTGCCATAACTTCTTTTTGTTCTATTTCCAAATACATGTCAATAATTTCTATATCTTCTTTGAGGCTGACTTTAAGAAGATTTATAGCGTTATTAAGATCGTTTTGGTTTTGTGTTTTCAAAAAGTTGATAGTTTGTGTTTGTTCTCAGGCAGATTGCTAATTTGCTCTGCTTCCGACAATGTTTTTTCTGTTTGTGCACGCTTTAATTCCGTATCCGCAATGGTTTTAACCACATTGGCCCTTGCCTGTGATGCTTTTGCCGTTGCTTCCTCCGCAGCCGCCTTCAAAAAGATTTCATTCGGGTCTTCTTTTTGATTCTGCATTTCCATCATAAGTTCTTGTTTTTCTTCTTCTGTTGGTTTTACTACGCCTCCACGAACCAGTTTTTTACGAAAATAATCCCTTACATCATCAATGCCTTCCGCTTCCATGTTCATCATGGACATAGACGTTAGCACCTGTTTTGTCTCTGGATCATCTGTAATGGTCAACAACCCCGTCAACGCCTGAACCGTAGCCGCTTTACGACTGCTCGATGACGGCCCAACATCCACAGCAACATCATAATTAGCCTTGCTAATATCATTTTTATACACCTGCTGACCCGTATTTTCATCAATAACAGGCTGCATCAACGCCACAGACTCCATCTTGTCATTATCCGACATTGATTTCATCTCTCTCCCTTTTTCAGCATAAATCTCCCGCGCCATGGATAACCATATCTCACCACAACGCCTCATGCCCTTAGCCATATTGCTCATGTAAATAAACGTCTGCATATCAAGACGCTGCTGAATCATCTCAACAGCCTTCCCACTGATATTGCTCACCATTTTATCCCCTTGCTGAGGACTGCCTAATATCTCCTGCATGTCCTGCTCAGTCACCTGCAACAAACCTACCATAGCCGGCGGCACAGGAGGACTCTGCGTAAACGAAACAGGCGCATTCGCAATAATCTCACCCGCTGCATTCTTAATCGGATTGATTAACAAATACGGAAAGTTCTCTTTCTGATCCTGTTTCCACCAATTCTCAAGATTATGAACCTGCTCAGGAAAAAACATGGGCTTTTGCACTGTCGAAAACGCACTAATCTCCGCTAACTTGGAAATCTGCATGTTCTTTAACCTCTGCGCATCCTTAGATAAACGCACATGACCCATACACCGCTCAATATTGTCAATATACCAACGCTTCCCATACACAGGCACAATCGGAATATGCTTACCAGCAATGTAACCACAATCCTCCAAAACAGCACCACCAGACAAAATATACTTCCGAACCTTCCGACGCTTAATCTTGCGCTCACCCACACGCTCCATCTGCGTAATCAATAACAAATTCTCAAGCAAAGGATCAGAATCAAAATCCTCCTGCGTATATTGCTCCCTCCTCGGATTGCCCTTCTCATCCTTCTCTATACGACTCTCATAATAAAAAACTTTCTCCGAAACCTGCTCAACCTTGTAATACTCCGCAATATAAACAACATCATTCGTTGACCAATCAAAATCCGTTCTCCTCACATCCTCAGGCCAAGAATCAGGACTATCATCCCACTCCTCCTCATAAGACTTCGCATCCATAGCCGTAATCACAAAACAATACTTAGCATCCGCCTTGTCCTGCCTCTTCGCACCCAAATCAAAAAAGACCGAAGAATCCGCATCAAAAATAGGCTCAATCCGTATCCGCTGCCTGTCATTATCAGGATCCTCCTCATCCTCATAATCAGACCGCAAACGCCACGCACCAATCCCACCAGACACAGCCTCCTCAAACGCATTGTCATATGCCTCATTCGCATTGCTGTCCTGCTCATCCGAACGGTACAAACCCCTCAAAACATCCGCCATGTCATCACCATCACGGCCATCCTTACTCACAAAATTAACCGTAATCCGATTGTTCCGATACTCATTGATAATCCGTATCACAGACAAATGAACCTTGTTCACCTCAAACATAGGCTTGTTCGCATACTGCTCAGCAAGAACACCCTCCCACTGCGCACCAGGAACACTGTAAAACCTACGATCCTCAATGCACATGTCCCTCGTCTCCCTAACAGCAGACATAATGGCATCAAAATTCTCTAAAGCCTCTTTCAAAAGATCAACTTCTTTTTCTGCTTTACTAACCACTTTACCTCCAACGCCACGAAATAGGCTCTATAACTACAGGTTTCATTACTTCAGGACCACGCGCAATCTGCTCAAATAACTGCGTAAACCCCCACACCAACGCATCCACCCTATCAGGAGATCCCTCACCATCATACCCCGCCGCCGTCATCTTACACATCTGCGCCTCCAACTCAGGAAACGTACCAATATGCGATATTCTACCCAAATTATACAAGGCACTAATAGGCTCCGCCCTCACATGCTTCCCCCGCGTCGCCCTCACCTCTATCACAGGCACACTAGGACGCACAGCCATAATCGTATTCTTAACCATCAATCCACCCTGATTCACCTCCGCCACAATCGCATCCGCCTCATAACTATCAAACGCCGATACAGCCCTCTGCGCCCACTGCGACGGCGATCCCCTCATGCTCATATCATCCAATACATAACCACGACCATCCTCCCCCTTGCCCACAACAACAATACCATTCTCATCCGACCTCTCCCCCACCGTCACACTCGGATCAACCGCTACCAATATCCTAGCCATCCTAGGCACCTCATGCCGCCTGTTCTCATGCAATACCTGCCTTGACCATATCGCACCAACAGCCGTAGGCTCATACTCACCTAGCCATATATGCCCATACCTGTCAGGCCTAAACTTCTGATCGTAAAGCCTCTCCTCGTTCAAAACATCAGGCATCCATGGATTGTCCATGTAGTTTGCCTTGATAACAACAGCATCCTTTGGTGGATGTTCACACCTTAACAGCTGATCCACGGGATCGCTGGCATTGCGCGGATTCCAAGTAAACCACAATTCACTACCATCTTTTCGGATCGTAGGCCTCAATATCTCTAGGGACCTACTGGACATAGTCTGCGCCTCTTCACACCAAGCAATGTCAAATCCCTCAAGCGACTTGATACTCTCCGACGTGTGATCCTGCATCCCCTGAAAGATAACCAATCCATTCCCCGGTGTGATAATGCGTGATGATTGCACGGTAAACGCTGACGCAACACCTAACTTGTTTATCTGGTCTATTATCAACTGATATACAGACTCTTTCAAGCTGTTCTGTGTCTCACGCACACACACGACACGCAATCCGGGTCTAAACATGCATTGCGTCACTATCGCTTGTGCATCAAAGGTTGACTTGCCTGATCCCCTGCCACCATGGATCCCCTTGTATCGTGAAGGCTTTAACAATGGCTGAAACACCCTTGCCACAGGTATGTCTAACACCTTTCCCTCTGGACCTTTGGCCTCAGGTGCAATCGTTGCCTTTGCTGGCCTATCTTTGATCTGTGTCTGCATTTACCACCACAGGCTTTGCGTCAACAATAACGTGTTGGATTGCTGCTAGGGCGTTTATCGTATCCTCAACAGCTTGCTTGGATGCGTTCTTGCTCTCAAGTTTCTTTGCCATACGAAAGATGATCTGTGCTGCTGTTAGACTGTTAGCATTCTCTTCGTTCAGCATCTTCCACACAACCTGAGTCGCTCTATAGCATGCGCTCTCTGCCCATTTCTCTGCATCCCAATTCTTAGGCACTGTTGGAAAGTCTTGATAACTTGCGCCAGTCAACAGAGTCAAAGTATCTTCCATCTCTTCCATATACTCAGACGTCAAAGCCTTGACCTTTATGCTGCCAAAAGGTCGACCAGGTTTTCTTTTCACAATCTCTGTCATATTGTTACCCTTTTTGTTGATATTTTTCTTATAACACAAACAAAACAATAAAAAAGCCCATAAAAAAGCATAAGACAGTTTTTTGTCAAAATAGCTAGGGAATAATTAAAGGAATCATTTGTGAGAGACTCAAATCATTCTTTCTTCTAAGCATCATTTTCTTAACATCATTCAAACTACTACTTAAATCATTCTTCTCAACATCTTTCTGAACATCCTTTAAAACATCACTCAAATCCTTTTCAAATCATCCTTCAAATCATCTCTAAAACCATTACAAACAACACAACAAACACCATAAACATCTGAAACGTTTATCTTTTTTGTGTCTTTTTGTATATTTTCGCTGAGAGCAAAGCAATGTTTCAACCTGTGACGTTTTGTCACGATCTGAAAAGCAACCAGAAAGATCTTGTGAAGCGCAAAAGGCAAAATACGATCCGCAAGAAGTTTTGTGATGCGTACAAGATTCACTACTAGCGACTAGTAAGATCTTGTGACAAGTAAAGGCTAAGGAAGTTTTAAATATGCGCGCGCGCGACGCGAGTATAAAAAACCAAAATGACACTGTCAAGTAAATACATACCAGACAATGTCACTATGGTTTTTTGTGTGTGATATTTATGCTCTTTTTTTGTGTTTTTCTGTTCTTTTTCTTTGTTTTTCCTGCTGCAATTCGTGCGCCTTTAGGGCATTTTGATAAAAAGGATGCGATGGACTGAGGCGAATAGAATCTGTTTCAGAATAATCGCTCATCATGTCGCTATCGTTTCTCACGTTCAAGATGCTGGCCACTTCTTTGGTGAAAGAATAATCGTCGTGTCGCATCTCTTTGTAGATCGTGATGTCTTCGGTATGTTTTACATAGAAAGCCTTTTGCAGTTTCCCGTCGCTTGCTTTGATCCCGTTATACATAAACTGGAGCATAGTCTTACCCTTTCAAGTGTTTGTTTGTGTGTGATATTTATGCTGCATCCAGAGGAATGCAGCCAATTTCGTTAAAGTATTTTATCTCCTCTTCTGCATGATCTTGTGCATCTTTTTTTGATATATGAACAATAGCAGACGTTTTTGTGTATAAAGTACGCTTGCCATGTTCGCCGTCATACTTGACGACATAAACGGCTTTAAATCCATTCCCTATGCGGCGTATTGTGTAGGTGATGCTTTCCATAATCTTACCCTTTCGATTGTGTTTGTGATATTTGTGTTTTTGATTATTTGCATAAAGTTATCTTAAAATCGGACTTGGTAGGATCCTTGGCCTTTACGCGCTCAATCCATCTTTTCGCATGTACTTTGTCGACAAAAACAACATCGCATCTAACATAAAGATCATAATGCGATAAATACTTTGTAAACTCGACTCGCGCTTTGACTCGCGCTTTGGAAGATTTTAAAAAAAGCTGTTCGGTAGATGGTAGCATAGTCTTACCCTTTCAAGTGTTTGTGTTTGGTAGTATCTGTACACTAGCACAGGCTTTTCCTGTTGTCAACAATAAAATTGTGCGCTTGTGATATTTTTTTTTCTATCACCTTCATTTTTTCTATTGACATTCCATTTTCCCCGTGATAGTCTTTGCATACTACCAAACACGAAAGGAAACCATAACTATGACTATGCAACACTTTAAAAACGCCAAAACTGTTTCAGAGATCAAGCAGCTATATCATTCCCTTGCAATGCAACACCATCCAGACCGCGGCGGCGATACTGCCACCATGCAAGAGATCAATGCGCAATATATGGCCGCCCTAAAGGCCGCAAACAATACCCAAGATGGT
The DNA here is from genome assembly GCA_046080605.1 of Vampirovibrionales bacterium. Classification (GTDB taxonomy): domain Bacteria; phylum Cyanobacteriota; class Vampirovibrionia; order Vampirovibrionales; family JAJTHC01; genus JBJTUH01. The sequence continues at coordinate 780 of JBJTUH010000071.1, read as the reverse complement.
GAAAAAACCTATAAATTTGACGAAAAAGCAGAAACGGAAACGTACCAAATGCTGCTCCAAGTGCTGGCTTTGAACGCAAATCTTACCGTTGCCATCATAGGCAAATGGCTCTGGGTGAAGGGGGACACCAAGCCCGTGAAAGACTGGCTTAAAGCCCGCGCCTTTATCTGGCATTCCGAAAAACTGTGTTGGTACTTTCGCCCTGAGAGCGAGCGCAAAAAAATATACCGTGGCAAAGGACAATTCCACAACATGGCCCAACAATATGGGGCCGCTGTTTTTGACGTGTCCAAGGCCAAAAACATGCCCGTTGCCGCCTAACATTACACAAAACACGGGGGGTTTTGCCCCCCCACAACCCGAAAGGAACCTAAACCATGACCATAAACAACGATGCAAATCTTTTAAAATTATGTCAAAAATCCATGAAAGATGGGGATTATGATGCGGCCATAGAATACACAAATCAAATGACCAACAAAACCATCGCCATTAAAGCGCATCTTTTGGTTATTGAACACGCAATCGCCACCGAAAAAAAATCAAAGCAAGCCTAACCAAACACGAAAGGAAACCATGACTATGACCATTACCTTTTTTGGGGAATACTACGAACCCCATCCTACATTAAACGAAAAACACCTTCGAAAGTATTCCAAAATCTGTAAATGGGCTTGGAAACGTTACACAAAAACCAATACGCTAGTGGTGAGTGTTGGGGGGAAACCTTCACCGTATGCTCTTATAGAGCAAGCAGCGTGGAAAAAATACACACCTCAA
>JBJTUH010000070.1:0-4976 GCA_046080605.1 Vampirovibrionales bacterium | reverse complement strand
CAAGAAAAAGGGGGCTCTTAATTCCGCACTCCCATAAATAAATTGGTCTACTTGAAACCATGACTCATGATACCCACGAGTAAGATACATACCACCCAAACCTCCTACATCTGAGGCTGGAAGCGTTCCAGGTGACCACTGAGTAGCCGCATTCAACACAAGTGCCAAGGACTTCGGTAATTCTCTTACATAATTGTAAGCTGCCAAGTATTTAAAAAACTGACTTCCACCCCCTTGGTTACTTGCGTCAGGATTGGTATTCAAACTTGCTCCTGCAAAGGGGAGTCCAACCGTTAATTCTTGACGAGTGCTAAACTCATCTTTTTCTCTGATTTTTTGGAAGTTAATCCCCCAGCGAATATCACGGATGCTGTCTCTTTCAATGAGGGTGTCTCGGTATTCTTCCTCAATGGCATCTTCATCGGTATCAAGCAGGGCATATTTTGACTTTGTAATCGCATGACGCACATCCACGCTTAAATCAGTACTTAAACGAAGCCCATCTTTTCGCAATAATGGGTTGCATCACACTGGTTGTTAAACTCCAAAATCTCCCCCGTAACGCATAGGGGTCATAGTCCGAGCCTATAGGGTTTGCACGACCATAGGCATAGTCAATCCCGAGGCGTGTGCCATGCTTGTTGAGGGGTCTTTCATAATGCAGGTACTCGGCAGTGACACGGTTTTCCGTAATCGTGGTGGAGACTAAGGTATCTTGCCCCCCTGTAAGATTATTCGCAATGAAAGAAACGCCTGCCGTTTGAGGTCCGTAAAACGTTTGGTCAAGGTTATTTACAAACAGACTGGCATGAAGCGTATGGCTATCTTCAACATCTAACGTAAGATCCGTTTGATGGTTTGAGGCATCAAACGCCAATTGCCCTGAAAGCTTGATATCAGGATTATCCATGATGAGACGCATCCGCTTTGCAAGGGTTAAAGGCTCAAGAGGCATACCTTCTTCAAAGCCTAATAAGCGCTTGATTGAACGCTCTGAAAAATGCTTCCCACCTTGAATGGTAAGTTTCCCCAATGTAAGGGGTGTAAGCTTCACCATAAGGTGTTCAGTGCCATCGGGCAGATGTTCAGGATAAAACCCAATCACAAAAAGCGTGTTATACTTTTGGACTACCGCTTGAAGTTGCTCGGCAAGTGTGGCAAGGGACTTAAGCGTCAAAGTACTAGAGGCATAAGGCGTAAAGTCAAAAGATGCTAAAGGGTGTTGAGCCTCAAGCGGTGTTTCCCATTGAATAGCATCCGCACGCCAAGTGCCTTCTTTTTGGAGAAGTTCAAGAAACGCTGCTTCAATTTGAGTAAGGTTCTGTGGCAAAAGAAGGTTCACAGGTTCATTATTGGCACTAGCCCCTCGGGCTGCCTGAATTTCTGCTGCAGGTACCGCCAACTGCCCCCATTCCCCAATGGTTTGCGGACGAGGAATATCAGACAAGTTTTGTGCATACACTCCACGTACATTCAAAGCCACCATAAGGCATACCATGATAAAACTGCATGGTTGTACTCGACGGTTTTGACATATCCTATCAGGCTCAAAAAGACGCATGGTTTAAACGGCCTTACTTCAATATCACAGCACTTTACTCGAATCGCACAGCAACAACACACAGCCCACCGTGTTTGAAAAGCAGACTCAGTGCGTCACACTCAAACGCATGACACCCTTATACCATGCGAGGTATGACGCTGACAAAATGACACAATTGTCATTTTGTTTCATTGTAAAGGCATAAATCCAATTATTTTTCGAGCCTAGAGCCATGTTTTCATCTCTTCAGAGGAAATTCAGACTTGAGCAAGCACAAAAAACCCTCTCATGCTACACCACAAACCAAGAAGGTGTGGTATGGGGAGAGGGTTTTTGAGGTAGAAACGTATAATGAGGGGTCAGAGAAAACGCTTACTTACGGTCAGTGACAATGAGTAAATGCCAGCCAAATTGTGTTTTAACAGGAGCAGAGACTTCACCCACAGGCAACACAAAAGAGACTTCTTCAAACTCACGTACCATCATCCCTTTACCAAAAAAGCCTAAGTCGCCACCTTTGGCACGGCTAGGGCATTTAGAAACCCCTTTTGCAACGTCTGCAAAGGAAGTACCTGCTAAAATTTGGTCACGGCATGCTTGAGCTTCTGCTTCAGTATCAACGAGTAAATGACTGGCACGAACTTGGGTAAAATCGGACATCATGGTGTAAGGCATCCATTTCTTGTGTGAGGGAAAAGGGTAAACAGAAGGATAGAAACAATAGGAACACACACCCTCTGACCCTTTTAGGGTAGCTTGAAGATAGGCTCAAGGCAAACATCGTCTATTGGGATACCAACTTAAAACACGTGAGACAAGGAGTCCCTCTGAGGAAGACATAGCACTTTCGGTTCAGTTTGGGTATAGTAAGAAAAGTTTACCTTGTTGATATGTTCACCCTGATGACTCTTTCACATAAACTTGCTTGTCCTGTGCTAGGCAGCTTCTTCCTCGCATGCTTTCTACGCTTACCCAAGAACAATCCCTCATTTTAAAAGCGTTTGCATCAGGCGATAGCTTTAAGGTGAATGCGTATGCAGGTACAGGAAAAACCTTTACCCTACGTGCATTAGCGGAAGCCCATCCAAACAAACGTTTTTTGTATGTCGGCTTTAACAGACGCATTGTAGAGGAAGCCTCTGCGATTTTCCCCACAGGATATGTTCACTGTAAAACAGCCCACCAGTTAGCGTACGCCAAAGTTCCCTCTCATGTCCGAGAGCGTATCACACCAGACACTCGCCTACTGCTAAAAGCCTTGATACAATGGGTTCAAACAGAGTCCCATTTAGGAAAGTTTACCGAGGTAAGCCACGTATGTGAGCATGTATTACTACCTGCGTTACACCAATTTAAACAATCTGACCATGGTCATATTCCTGCCCTCAAAGCCTTATATCCACCAGAAACACTGCTAGAAGCACTTCAGCAGCAGGGCATCAAACGCTACTTACAGCATCTTGCCAAACATCCTCAGTGCAGAGAAAAAGTGTCTTTGCCCTCAGACGAAAAATCATTCACCCCTGATACACTTGAAGCACTTGCATTGATAGGGTTTCAAGGGATTCTGACTCGTTTCTGGCATGCACAATTTGCCCCCGAAAGTACCCTTCCTCTTGACCATGACTCCTATTTAAAAGCATGGCAGTTAACGCACCCCAAGCTACCCTTCTATGATGCCATCCTGTTTGATGAAGCCCAAGATGCAAACCCCTGTATGTTAAGCATCGTCATGGCTCAAACCCATTGTCAAAAAGTGGTAGTGGGTGACCGATTTCAACAGCTTTATGCGTGGCGTGGTGCCGTAAACTCTTTAAAAACGCTCGATATGCCAGAATACTACCTAACGCAAACCTTTCGCTTTGGTGCGTCATTAGCCACACTTTCAACCCAAGTACTCCAAGCCATTGACCCAGAAACGCCTCCTCTTAGTTCAGCACTGGATGGGATAGCCCATACTCGTGGCTCAACCCATACAAGCATTCGGCGTGTGAATGCAGAAGAATATCCTCGTACGGTGTTATGTCGTACCAATGCTGCCTTGCTTAACTACTATTTGCAATATTACGAGAGCTGTCATATTGAGATTGTAGGACGAGAGGAGTTCACGATGGCTTCTGAACTTGAGGGACACTTCCGAGCCTTTAAACGCTTAGATGAAACCGCTTGGAAAGCTCTTAAACTTGAAACCAAAGAGGAAACCCCTCAATCCTTTAAACTGATGCTGTGGGTTGAAAAACACCAAGCCATGATTCCCGAGGTACTAAAACATTTAAAGCAAAGTGCGAAACGAAAAACCACTCAAACCCCTTCCGAGCAGTCCCGAAAAAAGCCCCGAAAAGCCGTGGTACTCTCTACCGTGCATCAAGCTAAAGGACTGGAATGGGACTATGTGGTATTAGGCGATGACTTTAAAACCGATAGCCACGATGAACTAAATATTTTGTATGTCGCCCTCACTCGTGCCAAACGAGTGGTAGATGTTTCAGACTGTTCCGCCCTTGACGCATTGGGTATCACACTTCCCACGTTTGAAACCACACCCTCCAACGCAACGAAACCGAATGATTCCCCTCTTATCAAGGTTTCAGCAACATTAAACCATCTCCCTTCACGCCCTGTCTCAAAAGCTTCTTCCACAAAACCTAAAGCCTCTATACAACGCAAAACGCCTGTACCCAGTCCATCGCAAGCCCCCTCCACAAAAGGGATGCCTGTATCAAACACACGCTCCAAAACACGGGTGATTCAATACTAACCTATCCTAGGTTACCCAATATTTTACAGGGGACGTTGCATCTTGATAAGTCCACGGTCATCCGTCCCACACGGTTGAAACCCTTGACGTTGAAAAAATGCCAAGCTTGCAAGGTTCTCTGGCTTTACTTTCACCTCAGCCTCTGGGAACAAGGGTAACACCTCTTGTAGCATATGAGCGGCAACGCCCATCCGTTGATGATCAGGGCTTACCGCAAGACGAAGGTCATGCGCTACAATACCAATGAAACCAACAGGGATGCGGTCCATCCAACACACCCAGTAAGAGGCACGGTGCGTTGCCATATAGGCTGTTTGTTGTTCAGGCGTAATATCTTCTTGATGCACAAACGAAGCCTTGAGCTGGTTGCGTAACTTCCGTATAAACTCATCATCTTCTGGTGTTGCGTGGCGACATTGTAACCCTACCATACACACACCTTTCCTGAGTCTGCATTATGTTCCCCTAACCATAATTCTTTCAAATAGGCTCGGTCTAACTTCATGCCCATGAAGGCATTCAATGCCGTCCCTACATCGATATAGGTGTTTGTATCACATGCCTCATACAACTGATGAATGGCCATTTTACTAAAGGAAGACGCAGAAAATAAAAACAGGTGTCCTGTAATTTTTTCCTGATGTATCCACTGTTTCATGGTATCAATTAAAGGAT
>JBJTUH010000069.1:0-20408 GCA_046080605.1 Vampirovibrionales bacterium | reverse complement strand
TTTGGGCAGTTCATACAAGTCATACAATAGAGCCTTTCTTGGATAAATAAGCTCTATTCTATATTAAACATTCATAAATAACACTCTCTTATCAAGGTTTGGGTGAGTCGGTCGAAAGTTATTATAATGATGTGAAGAAAGTCACGGGCTAAAGGGGGGATGTCCTTCATGTGCATGAATTTTGTAAAGAATCCCGCAATTTCCTGGCGCTCTTTGATATATTTTTCATGGTTTACAATGACATAGGTATCTTTAATTTGGGTTTTATCTAGTTTAGATAAAGACTTTGTTACATACAGTCGTTTGGAAAGCAATTAACTTATGGACGAAATCAAAGACCTTATTAAAAAACAAAGACGTGTTCTCGATACGCTTGAGGCTAATACAGGTTCAGAAGAAATCAAAAAGCTTTTTTTAGAAGAAAAAAAACGCTTCGAAGAGTCTCGTGAGGCTCGTAAACTACGTGCCACCATTATGGGTTTGGCTGATGAGATATTGTTATGAGTCCAACACTTGAGGATCGAGTTTCCGCACTTGAACAGAAAGTAAAAGCCCTGCAAACACAAGTTAATACACTACCGACCCAAGAAGAATTTGTCCTTTCAAAGCTAGTTATGACGAGTTCTATTGACGATTCTTTGAAGGCATTCAAAAAACAGCTGAAAAAGCAACTCAAAGAATCCAGAGAGCTACTCATTCAGTTTGCGATGGGGATTCTAGTGGCGTTTGGATTGGTCTTAGCAGGTGCAACATTATCTTTCCAAACGTGGAGTATTGATACTGCGGTAGTGGCTAAACTCGCCGAGTTTAAACTGGAGTTAGCTCATAAACTAGAAGAAGCTATGAAGCTTGCCAAGACATCTGTTAATATCGTTATACAGTCTGACCCTAGGCCATTGTGGGTGCTTTTAGTCTTCATTGTGTTGCTTATTATTGCTGTAGTGTATAGCTGTTTTGCGAAGCAAGCGGATCAAGCGGATAAAAATCGAAAGCTCATTGCGACATTAACACAACGACTGGAAGTGCTAGAAAACCAAAGCTAATCTTTAGGCGTTGTGAAGGGTATCTTTGAGATACAATGAAGGCAACTGTCACCTTTTCGTGCTTCTTACCCTTCTAACTACAACAATGAGACACTTTGTCATGAACCGTTCAACCATGATGGTATCCGATACACATGTTCTACCCTATCAAGGGTTGGTTATACCGCAGCGAGAAGTCCTTTCTCAGCAAATTCAAGCCTGTATTAAGGATGTGCCTGACTTTCCTAAAGAAGGTATTTTATTTAAAGACTTGATGCCTGTTCTTGCCAACCCCGAGGTGTTTCATGCCCTTATTACCACATGGGTAGAGGCATTAAAGCCATTGGATGTGACGCATATTGTAGGGATGGAATCAAGAGGGTTTTTATTTGGGGTGCCTTTAGCCCACGCCTTAGGGGTGAGCTTTGTCCCTGTCCGTAAGCCAGGAAAATTACCTGGAGCGACTTACCAGCAAACCTACGCATTAGAATATGGTGAAGATACCTTAGAGCTTCAACAAGATGCGTTAACCAAAGGAAGTCGTGTGGTGATTGTGGATGATTTACTTGCCACAGGTGGTACGGCAGGTGCAACCCATGCCCTTATTCAACAAACAGGTGCTACAACGCTAGGTTTACTGTTTGTGGTGGCACTTTCTTTTCTGCATGGCGAAACGCAACTCACTGAAGCGGGTTTTGTGGATGCACTGGTAGTTTACTAGTACCCGTTTAAATACATGCTAAAATACACCATGGGTTGTTGTGACGCATGGTGTGTTGTCTTGTAAAACATTGAACACGATGGATGAAAATAGGCTATGGTTAGCCGTTATTTGGTGGTTATACTTGGGGCTTAAAGCTCAAGGCTGCTGAATTAATACAGTAGCGTAGCCCTGTGGGTGCAGGACCATCATGAAACACATGCCCCAGATGTGCGTGACAGTTCCCACAAGATACTTCAATGCGTCGCATGCCATGGCGGGTGTCTTCGGTTTCTTGAAGGACAGCCTCTGGGTGAGGTTGAAAGTAACTAGGCCAGCCTGTGCCACTGTCAAACTTAGCTTCCGAAGAAAATAGAGGGGTATCACACACCACACAGTGGTAAGCACCTGAAGCTTTATGATTCCAGTAGGCGTTTTGGAAAGGCGGCTCAGTCCCACACTGTTGTGTCACATGGTATTGTTCAGGGGAAAGATGCTGAAGGGAATGAGGTTGTGAGGTCATGAAATTACCAAGGGTGAAAATGGAGTAACAGGCTTACAATGGCTTGTGTCAGATAAATGAGGATTACGTTAGTATTTTACCATTCATCATGAATGCCATGCGAACCTTTTTACACGGCGAGGCAGGTTGTGGCTCGGGTGATAAACTCTTGCATGAGTCTGTCTCGTTTTTGGTTGTAATGCTCTTTTTGTGCCAACGTGGTGGCAGACTCATGCAAGTGGGTATATAGGCGAGTAATCAGCCATGAAGCACGCAAGGCACTCCAGCGCGTGATAGCCCCTTTTTCTTCTTGAGCTTCCAAGCGTTTGAGCGTTTTCCATGTTTCTTCCAGCACTTTACCCCCTTCAATCCATTGTTGTTGCATAAATAAGGCTTCAGCTTTTAGGACTTGTAGTAGTATATGCTTTGCATGATGTGAGATGTCTTCACGGGTAATGAGGGAGTCAAGCCTTTGGAGTCCTTGATGCCATGTGTGCCAAGAGGCACTATCTGTTGAAAACTGTGGATGTCCCCAGCCTGCTTGCATACCTATAAGTTTAAGTCGTAAACTCAGGGTTTCCCATTCACTCCACCAGCCTACGAGACCTAAAGCCTGGGCTTCTTGGCGTAATGAGTCCAGTAGGCTCAAACTCTCTAAGCTATGTTGCATGATGGTCTCTATAGGCATAGGAGCCATAGATGTTTCTGACGATTGACGATAGAGGGATACCATCGCTTCAATCCATGTAAGCCATGCCTCTAGCATTAAATAGACGGCCTCATAAAACAGTCCAACGCCTAAAGGTGTTGACATTAAGGGAAGTACTTGTTGCCATAAATACAAGCTATGTGAGGCAATGCGTTCTTCCCACTGAGAGAATGCTTCCAATGAAAATGGCTCTATTCCCGTGATGGTATAAACTTCTTGTGGGTCGGATAAAGTGTTCAGCTTGATATGCCACATGAAGTGTGAGGCTTGGTGTTGGAGTAATGCAAACTGTGCAAGTGCCTCATAGACCCAAAGCGTTTCTTGAGGGTATTGGGTGAGCTTGTGTTTTAGGATACCTAACACATGCTTTGCTTTTGAGACCTCACCCATAAGGAGTCCCATTCTTACCCATTGGTAGTGCATGGCACCTGCTCCTAGCCATGTATGGGGTGCTTGGCTTTCAAGTGCTTGATACATGTGTTGGAGTTGTTCGTGCAGGGACGCTTGAGCATGAACGGTGAGTTTTGGAGAGCCATTCATCGTGGCATAGCACCATGCTTGTTTCCAACGTAAAAACAGATGTACCATTTCAATGGCTTGCCGCTCTTCATGAGACATCGCCATATCCCGCCACTGAAAGAGGAGGGGGAACATTTGAATATGAATCATAGACGTGGCGGTTCCCACATAGCCAGCATCAAGATAATACCCTACTTTTTCACTCAAGGTAGGTAAGGTTTCCCACTGATTTAAAGGTTCTTCTGGGATGGGTAGTTGCTCTAATAGACTTGCTGCTTGGAATGCTTGCCCGAGCGTACTATAAAGTTGTACTTGAAAAAGATGTAACTCAAGAGATGTAAACCCTAAAGAGGTAGAGCTATCCCCTTGAGACGGTTCAGATGAAAGCCCTTGTTGTGCAGGGATATGACTTGTTTCATAGTGATGTTGAAGGGTTTCAAGGATAGGCAATGCTTCGTGAGGAGCGTGAAGTGCTAACACATGAATAAATAGCCATTGCAAATCGCCGTACCATGTACTAAAGGCTTGAGGACTTGGCTTCCAGGTACTTTGTTGAGCTTCTTTCATGAAGGCTTGTAGTAAAGGCAGTAGTGCGGAGGGCTGTTCAAGCTGTGACGTAAAACGAACACTTAAACCGACCAGTGCATGACACGTACTATCCCAGTCATGGGTAAGACCCGCCTGCTCTAGGAGTAGGGCGTAGTCACACACATGATGATGCTTGAGGGCAAATTTGAAATACCGTAACATCACCTCGTGAGCCTGTTTCATGACAGACGGGGGAATCTGCTCATAGACAAACGTATGTTGGATGCCGTGTCTGAAGGTGATGTTGCCTGAGGCATCAGGGATGACCCATCCTAAGCTCCATAAGGTTTCAAGGAGGGTTTGTAATGAGGCTTCCTCAATTTGCATCAGTTGTGAGAGTGCTGGCATACTCACAACCCCTCCTGCCATGGCAAGCCAACGTAACAATTCTTGTTGAGGCATGGTGAGGCGTTCCATGCGTTCTAGTAGGATTCTACTGTCAACCACATGAATATGAGGCGTTGCAACGCTTGAGGCAGGAGCTGAAACTTTTGTTAAAGGGAGTATTTGTGGGAGTCTATCCCACGTAAACTCTCCTGCGGGTACAAGAGGCAGTTGTTGTGCTTGCTCAATGGTTGAGGCTTCAGAGAATACGGTCTCCTGAGCAGGTGTGTCTTGCGTATGAATGCCTTCAGGTTGTAAATAATGTAACTCCTGAAGGTATCTGAATACCTCTTCTTGCCAAAAATAAACGCCTTCTTCGGGTAGAAGCGCATGAAGCATTTGGAAGGCTCGGTCAGGAGGAGCAATGCGTAACCCAAACGTACTTTGCTGAAACATCCATTTTAGTTCAATGGCACTGGGCTTTCTTAAATGAAAATGTTTCCACGCCCCATAGCCTAGCTTCTCTAGTGTTTGATGCCACATCGTAGGAACAGAGGTCGTATGAGAAGGTTGTTCTAAAACGAGACACCAGTAAATATTGGGGTCTTCCTGGGTATGGCACATCAGTGCTTCAAGGACTTCATGAGAGGCGGAGTCAATGACTTGGGCATCATCCAGTACCCATACCACTGAGCCGTAACGGCGCAATAAAGGCATCAGTTCAGCCAATAGCTTAAACCATATGCCCTGTTCTACCTGAGAAGGCATGCTTCCAGTGAGGGTTTCAGGTTTGTCTTGGTGCCATCTCTGAATGAGCGTTGTAACGGGTTCGGGGTCTTGAATCATCAGACACCGCTCAAAATATCCTCTTACCCGTTGTGCCAGGGCAGAGTGTTCACCCCCTGTAGAGGGTGAGGTAAACAAATGTTGAATGACCGCATCAATGCGTTGAGCCAGCATCTCAAATGGAATACTGTCTACAGGAAGCCCAAGCCATTGTAAGAGCCATTCTTGCAGGAAACTAAAAGGCACAGGAAGTTCAAGAGGGTGTTGGGTTTTTGGGGCGTAATAGCGTGTTCTACCTTGAACATGGAGCCATTGAAGTTGCGTGCGTGAAGTTTCTTGTGAGGTTTGAGAAATCCCCCATTGCTCAGAAGCTGTTTTTAAAACTTGTAGCAGTTGCGTTTTCCCTGTTCCTTTGGCACCTGAAAGAAGAAGTCTTGGGGTCGTTCTTTCAGATTTTTGTAGCATGGGTTGTAACCAACTATGCTCAAGCCAATGGGCAAGTTCTGCCAGTGAGAGATCTTCACGATGAAGTTTAGAGTTCGCATGAACGGAGGGTTGGATAGGGTGGTTTTTATACCACGCCCACGGGAGTGAAGAAGGGGCTGTAGGGTCTTTTTTCGCATTGAAACGTGCTTCAGAGGGGGCGTGATAGTGGGTCAGCCAAGTATGGAAAACTTCTAACCAAGGATGTGCTATTTTGATAGAATCAGCGGTCTCTGTTGCGATAGCGGGTCTTGTGGTGGTTGTAGGCAAAGCTTCTACAGGAGGTAGGCTTGCGTGTGCATGGCATGGTTTTGCCGTTGGAAATAGTGTTGAGGTATCTTGGGGAGCTATGGGGTGTAACGAAGAAGAAGGCTTAAGGTGTGCCACTTCATGAGAAGGGTCTTGAGCGGTTAAAGAGTCTGTGTGATGGGCATTCGTGTGGCTCACATCCTCATGCACTTCCACAGAGGAGGGGTGAGCAACTTGAAACGCCTCAGGTGTATCGTATTGTGGTTGAGAAGGGTACACGGAAGGCGTGATTGCCTGTGTCATAGGAGGGTCTACGTTGGGTGTTAACGTAGGGACATGTACTGTAGGTTCTGGCGGATGCGAGCTAGCGGATGAGGACGTTTCTTCCCAGAGTCCTTCAATTTGAATGGGAGCTTGATGGCTTTCACGGGTCTCTTGAGCTTGAGGCTGCTGCATAGACAAGCGGACAAACCAAATAGGAGTGATGCCCGCCGTGGGAATACCTTGGGTGGTGGTATTCATGAGGTTCACCAGAGACTCTGTAGGGACTTCCTCAAGCTCAAAATGAGCCGTGGTGATGCCTAGTAAACTTACAATAGCTTGGCTGACACACATCCCTGAAAGAGGTGCAAGTTGACGTTCATGCACGGTTGCAAAGGGATCCATCTGACTTTCTTTGTTCAAGTGCAGTAGATCCGCACCTCCTCGGAGCAGAATCGGGATGCCCTGTATTTTTAAAGGCTTATTCAATAGGGTTAAGCAGGTTTTTAGTGCAACATACACCGCATCCTGAAGATGCTGTAGGTGGGTCCACTGTAGTGCAAGTAAGGGTATGGTCGTATACGTAGGCACAGCCTGACATTGCATGCCCTGTAGTATGGGAAATTGGGCAATATGTTCTTCCAAGCCTTGTTGTAAAAACTGGTGAATATGTTGAAAAAGTTCTTTTTGGAGGGTTTGAAGAGACAGGCTTTGGGTGAGAGGCTCTGAGGTATATTGTGCCATAACTTCTTGGGCATTCACCCATTCTAAGGTGATTTGAATGCCTGTGGGGGGTGCCTGTTTCAGTACCTCATGGACTAAAGCTTGATGTCCAATATGAGCCGTAGGTACAGTAGAAGAAGACGGTGCTTTTTCGGGGAAGGAAAAGGTTGAAGCACTTTGAGCAGTTCCCCCTTTTTTTCCTTGAGGTAGTAAGTTTTTAAGAGCATTCAGAATAGGTTTAGGGCTTTGCAATGGTTTTTTTATGGCGGGCTTCTCGGCAGAGACCTTCCCACTGTCTAAAGAGTCTTGTGTAGGATGTTCAAAGGAAGTAGCCATTGTCCCCCCACCTGATAGCTCATCGGGTGTTGTAGACGAGGCTTCTCGCCGAAAGGGAAAAGGAAGCGGTGAAGGAGGAGACATCATGTCACACTGTGCCGAAGGGCAGCCGAGTCATTAACAAGAAAAGAGAGATACGAGGCATAGAGCAGATTGGGTACGTAACTATTGTTATTATAACGATAGTATCTATTGATTGTAAAACGGTTTCTCTCGCCATCGTGTTCTGTACAATGGGTGCCTTTGTACTATACTACTTGCACGACCCTTAGCAAGCCTCTTCACCTATTGTTCTCTACTCAACGTCATAGACGAGAGACGCATTGATCGGGCTTGATGATAGATTGATTGCTTTTTCAGGAAAAAAGGAACGCTTTGCACGATGGCTATTCTGAAAGTATTAAAATATGGAGACCCTCGTTTACGGATGCCTGCTAAACGAGTTGAAAAGGTTTCGGCTAAAATACAGCGTTTAATTAAAGATTTGTTTGATACCATGTATGCCTTGAACGGCTGTGGTTTGGCGGCAACGCAAGTAGGAGAACCCTATCAAGTGTTTGTTTTAGACTGCAACACAGAGGAAGACCCTCAGCCACAAATGGTGTTTATTAATCCGAAAATTGTCAAAAAAGAAGGTGCCTGTCTTAGTAAAGAAGGCTGCTTAAGTTTCCCAGAAGTCTTTACGGAGGTTGCACGTTACAGTGCCATTACCGTGAGATATATGGACAGCTACGGACATCGGAAGGAAATGACGGTGGAGGGTGGTACGCTTTTGGCTCGTGCCATTCAGCATGAACTTGACCATCTCAACGGGGTGTTATTTGTGGATCATGCGCTCGATGAGGTAGCCACCAATGCGTCACTTAAGGCGCAAGCCCTTCCGAGTATTGACCCTAAACGGAAAGTCTCTGAGGAAGACCTTGTCACTTTAATCACCTCAGCAGAAACCCTAGAGACCCAAGAGGTCTCTTAATCGCCATGCTTTCAACCCCTCAAGCACCTCTTAGCCAGCCTCTTAAAGTTATTTTTATGGGAACGCCTGATATTGCCGTACCCTGCTTAACGCATCTTTATACACTGCATCAGCAGGCAGCTTGGTTGACGCTGAAAGGTATTGTCACGCAACCTGACCGACCTTCTGGGCGAGGACAAAAACTTACGCCCCCTGCCATTAAAGCCTGTTGGCAGGCACATCATACCTTGGGGGTTGAGGGTATTCTGCTCTTTCAACCTGAGCGACTTTCAAAAAGTGAGGAAGTTCTTGCATGGTTAGTCTCACAAGCCCCTGATGTCATTGTGACGATGGCGTTTGGTCAGATTTTACCCCAGTCTGTTTTAGACATCCCCAGACTAGGTGTAGTGAATGTGCATGCCTCGTTATTGCCCCGATGGCGTGGTGCGAATCCGATTGCATCAGCGATTCTTCATGGCGATGAGGAAACGGGGTTGACCACGATGAAAACGGTCATGCAGGTGGATGCTGGAGACATGCTGCTGAAGGCTTCCTGTCCGATTACCATGACAGACACAACCCTTAGCCTTTCATGCACGCTTGCAACGTTGGCAGGACCATTACTTGAAAAGACCCTTTATGGACTTTATGACGGTACTTTAACCCCTATCCCACAAAAAGACGCTGAAGTGACCCATGCCCCTAAAATGAGTAAGGACGATACGTGGGTGCATTGGCATCAGCAGGATGCTTTAACCTTGCATCGTCGGATGCGTGCTTATACCCCATGGCCTGGTAACACGACGTACTGGCAGGATAAGCGGGTGAAATTGTCCTCTCCTTTATTGCCTAACGCTTTAACCTTGCAAGGTCTTCAAGCACGAGTGAGCCACTCTGAGGCACCCGTGGTTGCGGGGACTCTTGTCGCTCAAGGGCTTCTACTTGAAACTTCCCTATTAGATACCACACGTTCACCTGTGTGGATTTATCTTTCAGAAAACGAGTTTTTAGGGGTCGAGACCCTCCAGCTAGAAGGGAAAACAAGTACCTCTGCCACGCTCTGGTTACAACAGCAAGGGATTCATGCACTTGTACCTTGTGTTTCTCAAAGTGAGCCTCTATTCAAAACCGCTAATCTTGAGGATGCTCGTCTAAGGTTTCATACACCTTGTACTTCTGTAGAGGGTGCCACCCATTAAGCATGTCTTTGGCTTGATGTTCTGGCATTTTTTCAATTTTCAGATTGAGTGCTTCAAGAAGCGTTTGAAGCTCGTAGTCTGGCTTTGAGTCTGTAGTTGGGTTGGTTCTCATATGGGTAGACGCATGGGGAGATTCTGCAATCCAACGAGGTTTCCCGCTTTGGTGTGTTGAATGAGGGCTTGCTTCAAGTTTATGGCATTCGTCTTCGTAGCCGATGAAAGCTTGATGTTCTAAATAACAACGATGTAACATTTTACTATGCTGTTTAAAGTTGAAACCACAAGCACTGAGTGTGTGCCGAGTGATGGGGTCAATGTAGCCTGTGTATTGTAATAAAGCTTGTTCTACTTGGTATAAATTGCGTTCATTTAATGCACGTCGTACAGAACTTTTTTGGAATGTTGTCTCACCTACTCGTAGGTAATAACTTAAAATGGCTGACCATTGAATGTCATTGAGGTCACAGTGAACCTGTTTTTGTATGTGGTGTAACGCTTCAAAAAGGGTACTGTCTTCATATAAGTCAGCGTCTTCTTCAGAGAGTAACCACATGCATAAATGCTCAATAATGTTTGTATCAGCCTCATGCCTAGAGACGTGATTCTCAGCATGAGAACTAGACTGAAAACAGGTATCCCACACTTTCTTTAAATGGTTTTGGAATGATTTTGGCATCATGACACTACCACACTTCCTAACAAAGAGAGAGAGAGTTCATCGAGATAGTGCGTATCCCTGGTAACCCACAACACAGTTTAAAATAACGCATGTCATTCACCAGATACTATCCTTCGGATAGCACTTGATAGATTGAACTTACTGCCATGGCGTGGCTTTTGAATGAGCAACAGTAAATTATTTTAGATCACTCTAATGAGCAAACTTATTCGTGGTATTTAACAACCTTTGTGTACTTTATAAAACGAGCCATTTATTAATTTCTTGCAATAAAAAAGACAAACCTCCTTCATTGGTAGGATACGATGTCACGTAAGAGGATTTTTTTCATCGAGTAGCATAAAACGTAGCGATCTTTCTTGTTGCTTCTCTTTGTTTTTTACTACCTCATGAGGGTTTCACGTTTTATGCCTAACACCACAAGCCATATCACACTGCAAAACTTTTTAGGAGGGATGCTCCAACGTCCTGAAACCCTTCAAGGGCTTGAAAGTACCTTTGTGGGTCCTACGGGGCAATCGTTGTCTGCTCAAATGGTGTTTGCCCATGACATTGAAAACTTTATGCCTGTGGCTGAAACGGGGGCTCAAACTAAAGTATATGGGTATACGCTATGGAACCAGCTTCCCGATACCTTAAACCCTGTACAAGCCCTGTATCGTTTTCAGCCTAATGACGGTAAAGCCCAGTGGCTGATGGTACAAAATGGCACGTGGTATAGCTGGTATGACACTGAAGCGACCCCTAGGGTCTTACGTACAGATTTACCCAAAGACAGTACCTTCCATTTTGAAACGGCGTATCAAGGGTGTGTCTTGTGCGATAGTGTGAATGCGCCTTGGTACTATGCAGGAGATGGTACCACGCCGCAACCCCTTGAAGGTCATCCACCTGTTGGTGCCGTGGCTTCTTTGTTTTATAAAGAACGCCTTTTTGTGTTTAGTCGTACCCAAGAACCATCGTTACTGTACCATTCTGATGTTGGAAATATTGCTTCTGGGTATGATACCTCTTTCATTCCCTGTGATTTACAAACAGGAGATAGTATCACAAGTGTATATCGCTTTTTTCATCCTGCTCAAGGGCAACCGTTGGTGTTTGTGGGAAAACAACAAAGTATGGGCATTTTAGATGGACAAGGCACAGAATCAGACCCCTTTGTCTTTTTACCAGTGAGTCAACATCAAGGGGTGGTGGGTCCTCATGCCTTTGTAGGATTTGGGCAAGATGTCACCTATATCACACCGACGGGTATTGATTCTTGGCGAAGTGATGTGACCACGGGAAATCTATTTCAGGCACAACTTTCCAGCGGGATTCAAAGCGTATGGCAAACCCTTAACCCGCAAGGGTTTTCACGTGCCATGTCATGGCTGGATACTCAAGGAAAACGGTTGTGTTATGCACTACCTGAGGCAGGTGGGTTTCAACCAAGCGTGATACTCTGTTTAGACCTGCAACAGGGTACCCCAACAGGATGGTATAAGGTTCGCCCTAGTCATCCTGTGGTGAGTGTAGGGGTGGATAAACGCACAGGAACAGTACTATTTGGTAGTAGTATGGGGAAAGTATACCAGTGGAATCCTGAAAGTACTCACTTTGCAGGAGAGGCTATTCGTGCCTACTATAAAACCCCATTTATGACCTTTGGGAAACCCATTCAATTCAAACGTATTTTAAATGCTTGGTTACAAGCGAAAGGCTCGGCAGATGCTGTGTGTCGGATTGATACCCTCCTTGATTATGGGAATCGCATGGGGGGTACCAGTCAGCTAAGTTTTAATGACCCCAGTTATCGACCCTTTACTTGGCTTGGAGGGCAATGGAGCGAT
The DNA here is from genome assembly GCA_046080605.1 of Vampirovibrionales bacterium. Lineage (GTDB taxonomy): Bacteria > Cyanobacteriota > Vampirovibrionia > Vampirovibrionales > JAJTHC01 > JBJTUH01. The sequence goes on along the minus strand of JBJTUH010000069.1, from coordinate 8,544 downwards.
ACCATGGCGGGGTATCAGTGGCAGGGAGATACGCCACAAATTCGCCAATGGATTCCAGCGGGACAATTTACAAGCCTACAACTCAGTGTACAAGAAACGACCCTTCATAGTGTGTTTACCTTTTATGGCATTGACCTCAGCCTAGAGTATCTCTCTCTGTAGCCTCTGCTGAGAAGGACAGTACCTCTTTTGTGTTTATGATACATTGCCCTTTATTTCGCCCCTCAATGATGAGCCATAGGTATCTCAAACCCTTGAGGGGTAGTATGCTCAATACGAACCTGCCTTATCACCCATGGGCATACGGAAGCAGACGCTTGTAGAGGGTTAGGGTTTAGGGAGTGGGGGGGCGGGTAAAGGAGGGGCTGTCTCAGAGGGGGGAACCGCTTTGGCATGAGGGGTAGTGGGTAGTTGTCCTACCCCTGCCTTTTGCTCAGGCGGTTGAATCTGTAAGGTGGAGCGGTCGGTTTTAAATACCTTAGCGTCACTTCCCCCAGTAGGCGTTTTGTTGGATGGGCTAGAGGGTTTTTCTCCTGACGTTGTGGTAGAAGTCTCAGATGGTGTACCCTCTGAAGGTAGCGGAGCAGTATTTGGAGAGGGGGCAACTTCTGGTGAGAGGCTCTCAGGAGAAATTGACGAAGAAGGCTCGGATGCTTTGTTTGAGTTTCCTGTAGGGGTAGAGCCTGCGATACCATCGCTTGGTGCATTGACTCTGGGGGTAATACTCCCGCCTTCCAGCCCTGCATGTTGACCCTGTGTGGGTAAGGATTCAAGTGGATTGGGTGCCGTGTCGGGAATACGAGTGTTAAAATTAAACATCACATTCTGAAACACCAACGAAAACACCACAATCATGACAATCAGTGTGAGGCATACGGTGAGTAAAAAGAGAGTCAGAAGGCGTTTACGTTGCTGTACTTGCATGACGGTACTCATTATTTAAGGCTAGAATATAAAAGAGGTGTCTCTGAGCGAATCCTGAACCAATGCGTTTAAAAGAAGATGCACCCAAAAGAAAAGGTTATTGCAGTTTTCTTTATTTTAAAGGAAAGGGGTCATTCAGTACAAGAGGCTACTTTAAGGCACTGCCTTGATGGGTACTTACCATACGACGTTGTACCCATAGAAAAACCATCAAACAGGGAAGGGTACTCAGTAGTGAAGCTGCCGCTAGTAGGCGCCATTGGTCGCCCATGGTTTGTTGTAACCGTGCTAAAAAAATAGGTAGTGTTAAATGCTCAGGTTCAATGAGTACCACATTCGGCCATAAAAACTCGCCCCATGTCGCAATACAACTTAAGGTAAAAAGGCTCCATAGGGTGGGTTTAAGCTGTGGACGTACGACATGCCACAGGATATATCCTTGGCTGGCACCGTCCAACATGGCTGCTTCTTCCAAGGTGGTAGGGCATGACTTAAGAGCCGCTCTAAGGTAAAACACACCAAAGCCACTAAAGGCAAAGGGGAGTACAAGTGCCAAGAAAGCAGGAAGCATACCTTCAGGGGTATCGGTGAGTCCTAGGGTATTCATTTCAAGAAATAAAGGAATCAGTAGTACTTGAAAGGGGATGCTTGTTGCTGCCAATACAATACTATACAGCCATGAGGTGTACTTTTTTAAAAGCTTACGCTCTAGGACGTAAGCCAGTATCAATGAGCTTCCTACATTACACCCAGCCGTGAGCAGTGTTACTGCCATACTATGCAGGAGTACAGTTACGAGTCCTGGGCTGTGCCATAAGGTATGCCATGTTTGTAAAGAAGGAGAGGCTTCAAACCATCCTAAATTGCGAGGAAAATGCTCAATATTAACACCTTCGGGCTGAAATGCTGTGACGACAAGCCACCATAAAGGTCATAACGCACCCAGTGCATACAGCCATGCCACAGTACGCCATACATGCACCAAGGGTAGCACATGAAACGATGGGGCTTTGTGAGGTAGCGATTGCTTCATAGTTCAACGTCTTAACTATTCAATGACGGTACCGCTCTTTAGTAAGGAACCTTTCTTTATCATAGAACTAAAAAAGCTTTGTCTGCAATCAAAAGGCAATTCAAGGAAACAGTGGTTGTTGATTGAGGTATTCATTACCTTGCTTCATTTAGAGACTTTTTAGACCCATGCACGCCTTTTCTCTTACACCACAACGTCTTAAAGCGGGACTGGCTCGAACCCAAAAAATGCTTGCAAAAGCTCTCCCTCAAGGGGCTGAAATGAAGGCAATGCGTTCTCCTGTTACCAGACTCAGCCCTCGTGTCCCCTCTTCTAGGGCAGTTTCTCAAGCACCTAGCTACACGCTACAAACGCTATCTTCTGACCTGTTGGTTGGCAATGGTAGTACTGAAAAGCTAGGAGGACATGCCAGTACACAGCTTCATGTGCTTCATCGTTTAGAACCTACGGGTAAAAGACCTGTTAGAGCTTGGGTTAGTGAAGAACCTTCCTTCTGGGAAACAAAACCCTCTTCTCGTAAGCCGTTGGCTTCTTTTACGGTGCATCCTGAGCCACCAAGTGAAGGCACTGAGTTTGATGTATACCCTATCACAAAGGATACTGCCTTTCACCGTACGTTAAAAGAGCGTTCAGGACATTCACCCACCCATGTCTTAAAACTTGCGTCTACGCCTAGACAATGGCTCATGCAAAAGATGCACCTTTCATCTCAAGAGCAACTTGCCTTATATCCCCGAAAACGTCATGTAGATGCCTTTTTTAATCAAGCTGCACAGGATGCTCAGGGAAACCCTTTGGGTACTTCCGTCCGAGACGCTCTTAAAACACAGGGTGTGGATGTGCTACCCTTGAACGGCTTATATCAAGGGAAAGGGCAAACGGTTCAAGGGAAACCTAGTACAGACTTTGCCCTGATTCAACCTCATGTAAGTACCCGTGCAGCAGAGGCTTTGAAACCTCTACCTAGTTTATCGGAACAACCACAGGCTCCTGTTGAGCGTCAAGCAGAAGTACAGTCATACCATACACTTCATAACACCTATAAGTTTCTGCAACATCAACCCCCTATTCAGGTGAAAGGGCGTACGGTTGCTGATGGTACCAGTGTGATGGATGATGTTGGCGCTCAGAATGTCTACGTCCCAAAGGCGTTAGAGGCTTCTCACACTAAGCCCCCCATGGTACTCCCTGATATGGGAAGCTTTAGGGAAAGTGCTGCGGATAAACCAGTGGCTGAAACCTTCAGCACTATTTTTGCAATAAAATATGGCTCACTTAAATAGCGTATAGGCTACCTTGACGTGTGCCACGACGTTCAAACTCAGCCTCAATGTCTCGCATGACATGGCTTCTTTGCCGAGAGACCCACTTAGGAGCCACGACAAATTGAGGGTGTCCATTGCCACTGACTCGGTGTAGAATGCACTCGGGATGTAATCGTTCAATAAAGTCGCAACATAAGGTAATGTATTCCTCATAAGTGATTTGTTCCCATTCTCCTCGTAGGTAGGCATCTGCAATGGGTGTTCCTTTCATGGCAACCAGTAAATGGATTTTTATAGCATCTACTTGAAGGGCTGCAAGTTTTTCCGCTGTTGCCATTTGCATGTCCCATGTTTCATGAGGCAGTCCTAAAATGACATGCACGCAATGTTCAAGCTCTAGTGCTTTAGTCCATGCCAGGGCTTGCTCAAAGTCTTCATAGGTTTCACATCGATTAAGGGCCTCAAGGGTACTGTTATGAATGGTTTGTAAACCATATTCTACACACACAAAGGGGACTTTTTCTTTGTACGAGGCAATGAGTTGCAATTTTTCAAGGTCTACGCAATCGGGGCGTGTTGAAATATCGAGTCCTATAATATCAGGGCTTACCTCTAATGCTGTATCATAGAGTGCTTTTAACGTCTCAACAGGGGCATACGTGTTAGTGTAGGCTTGAAAATAGGCAATAAACTTTTCTGCTTTGAACCGATGTTTACGATACGCCATATTATCAATGATTTGCTTTTGAATCGCCGTTTTGGGTGGATGACTCCTTGCGGCACTTCCAGTGTCATCGCAGAAGGTGCAGCCCCCGAACCCCTTGGTACCATCCCGATTGGGGCAGTTAAAGCCAGCGTCAATAGAAACCTTATACACTCGTGTGCCAAACCGTTCCTGCAACATGGCATTAAAACTTCGGTAAGGCAGTGTATGCGGCTGTGTGATAGTATTCATAAAAGGGTCTTGGGTCGTGTGTCTTGCGTAACAAGTGCGAGTGGTTGCCAATAGGTCATACAGGATTGTTGTAGCACTAACGAGTCATTAGGCTCTATTTTTCCATTCCTAGTATAGCTTAAACATGCCCATTCTTTTTTAATGCTTGCCTTCTATCACCCACTTGGCTTCTTCTTCTGTTAGAACGCCCTCTTTAACCCATTTTGAAATTAAGCCGTGCATATCTGCTCTAATCCTAGCGGGGAACTCAGGCTTGAGTCCTTCTTTAACATAGTCTGCCTCAACACCTTTCATCCAAAGTTTAGAGGCAGCTAATGGAAAATCTCTGTCGAGCTTATGACCCTCTGAAAAATGAATATTTCCCATGAGTTCAGCAAGGCGTTCTTCCTGTAAACTACTTGTAGGGCGTGGTTTTCCGATGAAGCGTAGCAACGGGGCAAGGAGTTTTCCTTTTACCCTTTCCTCATGCTTAGCTTTTACATATTGGGCTAGGAACCCATGCGTCATTTCGTGTCCTAGGTCCGACGTTAGGCGATAGCGTGGGTCAATATTGATTTTATTTCGCTGAAAGTAATGTCCTTGCTTTGACAGTTGTACTGAAGGAGGGATAAAAGTTGGGAGCGCCTTTTTAAAAACCTTGGCTGTGTTCGAGCCTAAAAACTCTTTGACTAAAGCCTCCGCTTTAGGTTTGTTCAAATGTATTTGCCTTCTGTGGCTTATCAAACTTGCAGCATACCATCCGATACCTGCAAGAGCCACTCCTCCAAGAGCCTGTCCTCCTATGATGCCCATTACAATTGCAATCAAATCCGAGTGATCTTTTTGAGGACTTGCTTCCAAAGAAGGTAAGGGTTGGAGTGTAGGACGAGGTCGTTTTTGCTGTAGCTTCGTGTTGTTGGAAGTAGCGGATACTGTCATAATGCTCTGTAAGTCTCTCGGGATGATTCCTAAAAGTAGTGCCATTCATCTTGTTTCTATGCGTTTAATAAACACCGCATACGCTTCAAAAATGCCTGTTGTCTTGAAGGTTGAGGCTTATAGGCTTGTTCCAAGAACAAAATAACACCCTATGAAGCCATCATTGGGTGTAGCGTTTTTTAGTGCTTTGCGTTTAGGCTTCCTTCAGTAAGCCTTGGGTGATGTCTTTGTCCCAAGGACCAATGGCAAGGGTATCCTCATACCATGTGGGTTGGTGGAGGTCAATATGCTCACGGGTATAGAGAAAGAGTAAGGATAAATAGGTGGTTAATCTATCTTCTTGGCTTAAACTTGCAAGCTCTTCAATACTGGTATGCCACTGACGAGGGTTTACTTGGGGTGCGTGCGTGATGGTTTGCGTGCTTTCATGAGCGATTTCTTCAAGGCTAGGCGTTGCAATACCCAAACTGAGCCAACGATGCTTTAACGTTGCAAGCACTTGTAAAATGACTTCTTCATGGAACTCTTCATGGGCCATTTCCTTAATGGCTTCTGTGCTGAGTTGGCTGTAGTCTCTCACTTTTTGACGGCGGTCTTGAGCTTTACTCACATGGGCTTTTTGCTGAAGCTCTGCTTCAATATCATCATAGCGTTGTAGCTCTTTAATCAGGTCTTCTAGGGTGACACGACGAACTCTAGGTTGCTTGGCACTGGTTCGACGTACAAGGGCAGCCTTTAAAATATCAAACGGTGATTTCGGCACACTGAGTCCTGTAAGGGCAGGAATGCCCCAATGGTCTTCTAGGTCGTTGGGGGCATGGGAGGCATCATCTGATAAGCCGTCATGAAATCCGTCCCATGCATCATAGGCGTGTTCCCAAGAAGGGTCTTCGGGTGGGTGGTCTGAAAAATCGGCATCCTCTATCACAGGACGAAAGGGGTCTTCACCTCGTAAAACATCGCTTTTCATTCTTAGAAGAATTGCCAAATACAACAACATTTTGCCCAAACGCTTTAGCTTGGCTTCATCGGTTTCTGCGGTGCTGTTTTCAGGTAAACTTGAGGCGGCATGTTGGGTGGCGGTGGTGTAGGCTTCTACGACCTGTACAATATCCACATCCCAAGGGTCAATATCGCCCCGAGTTGCCATGTCTAGGAGTAGCTCTAAGCCATCCCCGCCTTGTGTGGTATGTCCGGGGGTGAGAAGCTCAAGGGGAAGTCCTGACTGATGGGGGGTATCCTCATGTGGTGCCATAAGGGAGTGTTACTTTCTGTCTGTGGATGCTGCGGGGCATCTTGGGTCAAGAGACGGGCAAGGCTGAGGGGTCTGTCACCTCTAGGGCAACAGAGGGGTGGGCATCGGGTGATGCCGTGGTAGAGGTGAGAGCGTCTGTAGGGGCGGATTGCATCAGCCCGTCGCCATGACCCCGTAAGCCTGTCACTTTCGTATAGCCATCACGGCGTTGTGTCACGCCGATGGTTTGGTCAGACACCTCAAGCATGGGCTTCCGTAAAGAGACCACCAAAAATTGTGCTTTATGTGCTTCACGACGTACCATGCGGGCTAGCTTTTCCGCATTGACCCCATCAAGGTTCATGTCCACTTCATCCAGTGCGTAAAAAGGGGCAGGGGCGTAGCGTTGCAAAGCAAAGACAAACGCCAAAGAGGTTAATGATTTTTCTCCTCCGCTCATCGACTCCAGCCGTTGCATTTTCTTGCCTCTGGGCTGTGCCTCAATGGTTAAGCCACTCCGTAGCGGATCATCAGGGTTTGTGAGAATTAAACGCCCAATACCATCTGATAATTCAGCAAAAATGGTTTGAAATGCCTCATTGACAAACTCGAACGCTTTTAAGAAGCTTGCCTTTTTTAAGACCTCTTGATGACCAATCCGCTCTAAAAGCTCTTCACGTTCTTGTGCTAAGGTTTCAAGTTTGGTGTGCATTTCGGCGTAACGTTGCTGTAATACCTCGTATTCTTCTAGGGCAAGCATGTTCACGGGTTCCATACTTTGAAGTCTTCGAGCAACCTCGGTGAGCCATTTGGTAAGACTCTCTAATGTCTCTTGTGTCGGCATGGCTTCGGAAAAAGCAGGATGAGGGTTCGGTGCGTCATGAGAAAGCCCTTCCTCACGGAGAGAGGCAAGCCCTGTTTCAAGTCCTTGTTGAGCCTCTCGGACACGTGCTTGCCACGCAAGGATGGCTTCATCTCGTCGTTGTTGTTCACGCTCTTGCTCGGCACGCTGACGCTCAAGGGTTAAGAGGGTCTCTTGGAGGGTTTGACGTTCTTGGTGGAGGCTTTGCAACTGGGCTTCCAAGTGCTTTTGTTGGGTACTAAGGGCGTGTAATTCGCTCTGAGCTTGGGTGACTACACTACGTTGGCTAGACTCTTCTGCATCAATGGCGGTTAAACGCTCTAAGCCTGAAAGTTGGTCTTGTTTTAAACGGGCGAGCATGTCTTGCTTACGTTGCACTTCTGCCTTGGTTTGCTCGTAGCGTTTTTCAAGTTGAATGAGCTGTTTCTGCACGTGTTGCTGTTGTCGTGTGAGGGTCTGGAATTGCTGACTTTCTTGGGTACCGTCTCCAGGTTGAGCCATTTCAAAAGAAGAAAGCTCTCCGAGTAAGTTCTCAAGATGCCGTGCTTCAATGTCGTGCGTTTCTTCAAGGGATTGCTTTTCTGCTGTGAGACGAGCCTGTGCTTGAGCATCTTCCGAGGCATGGCTTGCAACCTCAGCCGACGGGGAGGCTGTGGTTTGGAGTGCCTCAAGCTCTTGGGCTAAGGCAGCTTGTTGGGTGTGTAGCTCTTCCGTTGCACTTTGGAACCGTGAAAGCTTCTGAGTGAGTGCTTGGTGTTCATGGCGTAACGACTCTAGGGTATGGGCTTCCTTTTTAAAGTGTTCCTGACGTTTACGAATACTCTCTTGTAGGTCATACACTTGCTGGCGTAACACGGCAAGTGTGTCTTCAGAGCCTGTATCCTTCAAACTTTGTGACGGGTGGAGTCCGACCTGTAACAGGCTACGTTGCCCATGACGATGAGGGGCTTGTCCGCCCCCTGTCATGGCACCTGATTTTTCAAGTAAACTGCCATCTAGGGTTACCATCCGATATTTGCCAAGCAGCCGTCGTCCGTCTTCAAGGGTTTCAACAATGAGGGTGTCACCCAAGGCAAAGCTAAAAACAATGTCATAAGCAGGGTCAAACGCTAATAGGTTGATGGCGTAATCAATCACACCACTGCCTTGCGGAAGATGGTTAGGAACGGAGAACCCTTTAATTTTATTTAAGGGTAAGAAGGTGGCTCGTCCTGCACCTCGACGTTTTAAAAGCTCAATACAACGTTGAGCCACGCCGTCGTGGTCAACCACGAGGTTTTAAAACGTCGAGGTGCAGGACGAGCCACCTTCTTACCCTTAAATAAAATTAGAGGGTTCTCCGTTCCTAACCAT
>JBJTUH010000068.1:0-3997 GCA_046080605.1 Vampirovibrionales bacterium | reverse complement strand
CATTTTGTACCCCTTGTGCTGCAAATACTTGTGTGACCAACGCCATGGTGTATGAAAGTACGCTAAAAACTCCTATCACCCAAGTAAGCAACTTGGATTGGGAAGGTTGGGTGAGTAAAATGCGTAAAATGCGTTGGGAATACAGGGTCATAGGAAAAGTTACTGCAAAACAATCATTCAATAGGGAAAGCACAGCAATAAGGTTAAAAATAGTTTTCTGAATGAAGTAAGACTTTACACATAGGTACTACTACTACGTGTTATCTTACTCTCAGAGGCTCCCCCCATTGAATATGGTGTGTTTCAAAATACATCATTGAATGTAGCCATAAAGACTGTTGGAGGTTTAGTCTTTCGGTAAACTCGTGATGTAGTCGCCAGCAAACACATTCTAAGTGATGACCTTCGGGTGAACTATGCACCCAATGTGCTCTATCAAAAGCAGTGTAGTCTTCGGGATAGGTGTCACGTACGTGATGCTCAAACCATTTTAAAAAGCCTAACACAGTTTCAGGAGGTGTGTCGAGGTGAATCAAAAAGCGTAACACAATGCGTCGCTTTTGTAGGGGGCGATAATTACGAAACGATTTATTTAAGAGCTGATTATTAGGGAACAAAATAAGCTCACCGTCGAAGCTACGAATGCGTGTGGTTTTAAGGCCGATATGCTCAATACTTCCTTCAAAAGTATCAACGGTAATGCTGTCTCCTACAATGAAAGGACGGTCTAGGGCAATCACAAACGCTGCAAAAATATCTGCTAAAATCGTTTGGCTTGCAAGTGCAATGGCAACCCCCCCAATCCCAAGCCCAGCAACAATACTAGATACATTAACCCTTAACATTTCCAGTACAATCAGGAGTAAGAGGCTCCATAGTAACAGCTGACCCATCCATATCATGGGACCTGAAATGGTTTTCAGAGTGTGACGCTGTTGCTCTTCTTCTTGATAGTCAACCCATCGTTTAATGATGAACTTAATGCCCAAGTGTCCCCAGATACCAAGTTGTCCAAGTAGCAGCATGCTAGGTAACCAGTCAAGCCAAAGAGGGATTTTTGGGATGTCTTGGAGCCAGAAAAGCCCTACACGTAAGGCAAAGGCTAAGGGCAGGAGTATCATTCCTCGCTCTAACAGTTTCAGTACGATAGGAGCAAGTTGAAGACCTAAAGGAATGGTTGTATCGTCCTCATGAAGCCAACGTGCTAGCACTTTAGGTGCTATGGTGTGAGCCCACCACCCCAATAGTGAGCGTCCAACCCAGAAGCTTATACCGCATGATAGTACACTGCCTAAAGTAAGAATGGTGACTCTGACTTGTAAGGGACTTTCTTCCCAGTGTGTGAGAATGTCACTGACGGAGTTTAGGGTGTTCAAAAATTCAAACATGGTCATACCTCTTCAGTTTTAGTGTAAAAAATGTACCATGGCGGGTTGTAACATTTGAAACCAAGCTTCTAAACGTTCTGGTGATTTTGCACTTGTAAGAAGAGGTCGTGCTTGTGTAACTTTAGCATACTCTACCCCCGAGGCAACATCCCATCCATCGGGTAAGGGCAAGCCTTGCAAGGCTTTGAAAACCTGAGGGAGTGTCTCAGGAGAGAGTTTACCTGCTAGCCAAATAGGGCATCCTCGTTGAGCATGAGGAAGTAAAAAAGAAGGCAATACGGGTAGGGTCTCCTCCAGTGTGAGGGGTAGCCCTTTGGGTAGGTCTAAAATGTACGCCTGTGGTAGGAAAGCGTCATGTCTAAGTGGCTCTAAGTTTTGAGGGATATAAAAAGGTGCTTCTAAAGAAGGCGTGGGGTGTGACGAGTGGTTGAAGGCTTGATGCCATGAGTGCCATCTGCACCATTCTTTACTAGGTGCTGTTTCACCCACATACGACAATGCCAAGCTCCAAGGTATGAGTTTGTCCGACACCTTTCTTGCGTGATGAAATGCTTCTATGATTTTTTGCCAAAATGTCAGTGCGTGTTGGTGCTGACATGCCAAAAAACATTCATAAAGTCCGTGACACTGTACCCAGAGAGGGGCTTGCTGGCGGTAGGACGCTATCATTTCCAGTGTGTCATGTACTTGATTCAGCCATGGCACTAACACGCTTTCGTAAAGAGCGTTAAAGTCTTGAGACGCTGACAGGCTTGCGAATGCTTTAGGCAGCTGTACCACTAATACCCATGTCATGCCATGGTGCCAAGTACTTCCTTCTCGGCAGTCAAGATGAGTTACTTCTTCCAGAAGGGTGCGTAATGCTTTGAGGTCAAGGTGTCTTGGGGTCTCAGGTACCATAATGGTTCCCCAATGGGTTCCTCCAAGTTTTGCGACTCGGACCATATCTTCTAGGCGAGTTAAACCACAGACCTTGATACTGGGTACCCAAGATGACACGCTTGGAGGGTCTGCGTTTTGAGATAAACTAGACGTTTGTAAGGCTTGTTGTAGATGATGATGAAAGCGAGAGGGGGACTCAGACACAAGGGGTACCCACTAAAAACCACCCAAACTATTCTATTCAGAAGAAATACTTGGGTGGTTTTAAACTTAGAAGAAAAAAGACTTTGAAAAAGACACCACAGTCATGGCAATTGCTTTTAAGCAACGACTAACGGGCGTATTTTGCATAAGGTAATTCTTGACGTAAAACTTTCTTTACGAAAGATTCACTGACTTGTACCACGTGGTCAAGCCGTTGCTTACGAATAGAAGTTTTCTTTTCGTTTAAGTGACCACGACCTGCTTGGTTACGCAGTAGCTTACCAGAAGCAGTGAGTTTATAGCGCTTTGCACCAGATTTATGGGTTTTCATTTTAGGCATTGTGTTGGAACCTCATACCAAGATTGGTTTAAACTTAAAAAACAGAAATTTAACATGGATTTGGAAATCTGAAGCATGATGCTTAAGGGCTTTTTAAAGCACTTATCAGTGTGTTTCTCCAAATGATGATAGGCAATAAAAAAGTATTACCCTAATCATAAAGAAAACATGAAAACCTTTCAAGCAACGCAGTATAAGGTTCCTCAAGAGACCGTTGAATCTGAAGTAGGTGCTTCATCATCCAGCACAACCCCTGCGGGTAGCGAAGGCTTGAGTTTTTCAGCTTTTTTATCAGGTTTATCAGGCTTTTGCTTGTCAGGTGATAGTACGACGTATACCACTCTGTTTTCGCTCCGAATACCCCCGTCAGGGATGCCGTAACCTTCAAGGTCTTCTACAAATTGTTTTACAAGACTAAATGCCAAGTTACTATGTTGCATCTCACGCCCTTTGAGGCGTAGTGTGAGCTTGACTTTGTCGCCACCATTTAAGAACTTCTTAGCGTGTTGAACTTTGACTTGATAATCATGGTCATCAATTCTAACAGACACTTTAAGCTCTTTGACGGTAGCTTGATGTTGCTTCTTTTTGGCTTCTTTTGCCTTTTTTTCGGCTTCAAACTTGTATTTTCCATAGTCCACCAATTTAATGACAGGAGGGCTTATTTCCAAGTTGAGTACCAGAATGTCAAGACCCGCTTCTTTGGCAAGGGCTTCTGCTTCGGCTCTGGAAACAATACGATTACCTTCCCCGTCAATGAGGCGAAATTCGGTTGCACGAATACGGTCATTCAGGATCTGAGGACCTTTAGATTGAGCATGATACCCTCCACCACTTGCATGACCACCACCCGAATGACCGCCACCCGAATGACCGCCATGAGGAGGGCGTGGGGTACTACCCTGAGGAGAGGAAGGACGTGAGGGCGAGGAGAAAGCTGGCTTATTAATGGGAGGTATCCTTATCGCATTGAAATAGGGAAGAGAAAAAAGATGCAAGAATGAACGGTATTAAGGCATTTTAATAAAGCGTATTTACTAAGGATACCTTCAGAAAGGTGTACTTTTTTGAGAAGGCTTGAGTGTTTTTGTGAGCGTCTCCACAGAGCATACAGAGTAAACACTTGTACAAACCCCAGTTGAGAGACCCCTACTCAAAATATATCCAACCTGAGCATAACGCA
>JBJTUH010000067.1:0-21043 GCA_046080605.1 Vampirovibrionales bacterium | reverse complement strand
TAGGGGTTTGATCTATCAAACCCGCAGTCAAACCCGCATTCAGACCCGCATTCAAACCCGCATTCAAACCCGCATTCAAACCCGCATTCAAACCCGCATTCAAACCCGCATTCAAACCCGCATTCAAACCCGCATTCCCCGTATTGATTATGACAACACCATGCACATGGTTAGGCATTATTACGAACGCATCCAATAGGATGTTGGGGTAATGATGAGATAAGGCATCCCATACAGATTGAACCATATGTCCTGCATTATTTAAAATCATCTCACCATCCATGATTTTACCAAACAGACATACCCGATGGTGGGTGCATATTGTAATGAAATATGCACCATTTTGGGAATAATCGTATCCATGTAACCGCATGGATTTGCGGGAAGGCAGGGATGTATTCATGGCGTTTGTCCCATATACACATTGGTTGTAGGTTTGATTTATCAAACCCGCATTAAAACTAGCTTAACATCGGTTTTGTTTGGCATCGTTTGCAACCTGCTTAAAAATGACACACCATACTATCCCCTTGTTCTAAAGGGATGTTACCGATGGGTCAAGACTGCCTGTACCATTCTATGATGCGATGATTGAGGTCACCCATGAATGATTTTCTATAGGTACGGGTTGTAACGGATGCTATGTTACAGAGAGGCTAAGCTATTGGGCAGGTAGGGGTGGGCTATGATGACTTTCTGCAGGCGCTTCCTCAGGTATTAACAGTGCGTCATCCTCTTGAGGTGCTTCTGTGGTACTTGCAGGTACGGGAGAGGCAGTACTAGGTTCATCCCAAGCTTGTTCTTGGCTTGCGACACTTAATTGGTCTAGCTTTTGCATTAACTGCTGTTGCCAAAAGAGGGTATGTTCAGGGAAGCCCAAACGTTGGGTTAGGACAACCAGAGTGACGAGTTCATCTAATTGAAAGAGGTAATGACCACTCAGCTTTTCTAGTGTTGTGAGTAACACTTTACTTTGTGCTTTTTGGTTTTCAGCTTGTTGCCCTTTACTTTGTGTTTCGGCTAAAGAGGCAATACTTAAAAATACGCTTAATTCAGCAGGCTCAGGAGTTTGATTTTGTAGGGCAATAAAACGTTTTTCAAGACTCTGAGCCACCTGTTTTGTAGGGTGCAGTCCTTGAATCATTGCCATTTCAAACAAGCTTAACATTTCCACATGCTCGTGAATGTAGCTCATGGCTTTTTCACGGTTTTGTCCGTTTTCTAAATCACCAATGGCTTGAAATACCAGTAATTCATGCTGTGAAGAGGGTTGCATTAACAGATAGGTTAATTTTTGAAAGTTCTCTTGTCCTAGCAACAAGGCAATATCACTTTCCTGAAGGGCAATGTCTTGTTCCCCGTCATGTGTTGGCTCGGATGCAGAAGCATTGGCATTGGAGGCAAGATTAATCAGACTGGTTTCATGAATATCATACTGGCTTAAATACTCAAACAACATCCCAAGCTTGACAGGACAGGAAACATTCGTCCCCTTCCCTTCTGCCTTTAGCCACGCAATGGTAGGTTGAATAAAGCGTTTAGAGTGTATCATGCTTGCTTCTATGGGTGAGGTAAAGACCCATCCACTCGCTAGGATAAGCCCACCTAACATCACTCCTAACCCACACCGTAAACCGTGATGAGGTATTACCTGAAACCGAGGCATCATAACGCAGGAATCTCCAGAAGTGCGATACAGTGAAAAAGAGTCATAACCGAAACAGTGAAACATCTTATTAATCACTCTTTCGGTTATTTCTTTTAAAAGGCTATCTTCAGGCGTGAGGATTCCTCTAGCTGCACGACTGCCTGTGTGAGGGTTGTATTACTTAGGGTTATCTCCTAGGTAGCGGATGCTGGCATCAATGGTACCATCGCCTCCTTCGTCGAATTTCACATCAATGGGGGTTCCTCCGTTCATTTTATGAAGGAAGGTTTCTAGAGTCATTGGACCATTTTCATCTTGGTAATATTTGTATTGAAGGAATGTTGCTACAATTGGTGTATGAAATTGACACATTTTCTCCAACAATAATATCACCAAGATTAAAAGTTGTAGGTGCTTTAAACCCTTCGCTTTTTTGGGCACCAGCATTCATCTCTTGTGGGCGGAAATACTCAAACACGGCATCTCCTTTAGCACTGGCACCGTATTTAATTTGAGTCGCTTTGAGTCGCTCGGATATAGCGTTGTCCTTTTTCGTCTTGTTCATCGCAAAAAATCCAGTACCCTTTCTGGTTTTGTGGGTTACGATTGATAAACTTTGCCTCTAACATGCCCCAATTGGTCATGAGTTCGCTCCTTTATGAGGTTCTTTTTGTGAAGGTGTATAGGTCACAGTGGTGTCCGTGATGCCATCATTATTGTCATCAAATCGTATTTCTTTACGGTGTCCTCCTGTAATTGTTTGCAAAAATCTCTTTAAAGACATGGCACCGTGTAGTCCTTTGGGTTTGAAATAGTCAAACACAAGTTTTCCTAGTGCATTGCTGTAGACGATAGCACCATCCTGCTCAACCCTTACATGGGCGTTTGCCCATCCTGTGGAGGGCGCTTTAAAGCCTTCTTGCACTTGAAGAGATGTTTTAAGTGCTTCAGGTTTGAAATACGGGAATATACCATCTCCCTTTGCACGTTCACCATATTTTATACGAGTGGCACGAATAAAAGACCGACCTTTTTCATCCTCGTCATCACCCATCACCCAGTACCCTTGGCGTGCTGAGGGGGTCGCATTGGCATGAATAAACTTGGTTTCAATGGGGTAGTAATGAGTCATAAAAAAACTTTCCACAGTATATACAGTATATTCGGCAAAAACATACTGTAATAAAGTTGCTTGAAGGCTCTCGATTGTCTTGAGGGTTTTTAGACCTAGGAGGGGTCTAAAAACTGAGGATTAAATCCTGTAGCGTGTGTGGTTTCAGTGACTTCTTTACGAGAAGTGGTATGATCGGGTGTGCTAGAAGCGTCACTGGGGATGACAGGTAGCGTATGTTGAGGGGTGTCGTCAGTTTCAGAGGGAGAAGATGCTTTTGCGAGCTTTTGCTCTACTTGCCATTGGAGCCATGCCATGTCAAAGCGTTGTTGTATTAAGCCTCCCAGCCATAGCATCACCCAACCAAACCCTAAGCTTTTTAAGGTCATAAGCCACAACGGAGAATGCAACACAAACCCTTGCGTTAGAATGACAAGGGTGGTACAAGCCGCTAAAAAGGTACCGAAGTGAAAAAACTTCATGTTCAACTATGGTTCCAAGTGCTTCAAGACGCTCACGCTACTTAAGCCCCAAATGAGGAAGCTTGGGGGCAAAAAAGGAAGGTTGTAATTGGTCAGAGACCTCCATGACAGAGTGGTCAACGGCTTGTTTCAGTCGGGTACTGTGCTTGAGTGCTTTTTCTTTCTTAGGCTTGGGGTCGGGGGTTACACTTGCAAGAGGTACCAAGGAAATACTCTGTAAGGGGGTACCTTGTGCGACAAGTGGCACTAAAGCAAGCCCTTGAATGACTCTACCAAAAATGGCATATTTCCCGTCTAAGTCAGGTTGTTTGGTCATAGTAATGTAAAACTGACTTCTTGCACTGTTGGGGTGGCTAGAACGTGCCATGGCAACCGTTCCTGCTTCATGGATGAGTTTATTATGTACTTCTAGTGTCAAAGGAGGTGCAGGACATGCCCCTTGCCCTGTTCCTGTAGGGTCGCCCGTTTGAATGACAAAGTTTTCAACTACACGATGAAAAATCATGGCATTGCCTGTGAATGCTCCTTGGGCATTCACCTTGGGGTAGCATTGATTTTTATAGAGCTTGAGCCAATGGCTTACAGTAACAGGAGAGTCTTCAGGAAATAACCTAAAATAAATAGACCCTTGAGGAACATCCACCTTAACGGCAAGTTTGTCGGGGTGGGCTAACAGCCATGCTTCAGAGGTCATGTCTTCAGAGGTTTGTTTTTGACGAGAAAATTCTTTCAAGCCATGGCGGGTGCTACTTGGGTGTGTGTCGTCTTTGGGGTGGAGGATAATGCCAAAGTTTTGTTTGGGTTGTTTGAGAGGCGATGCTTCTAATGAGGCGATATTCAAAAGAACGCCCATACTGACACAACAGAGGGCACCTAAGAGAAGAGAGAGAAAAAAGCGTGTGGTAGTATGAAAAGGCATAAAGAAAGACGAGAGGTTCTAGGGGTCTATGGCATAAAGCGATGAGGTCAAACACGCTTACCTTGAGGAACAATACCACCGAATGGCGACTCAACGTTGTTTTAATGGCAGGCAATGCCACGCATGAAGCACTCATGAAGAAACAGAGCATACGATATGCTTACACTATACCCATGATGGCACGGTCTTTCAAGTAGTAGGGCATGAAGGCTTGGGGTAAAGAGTCAACTCCGTGTGAGGGAGTAAGGTGATGTAGGGTTGCTTCACACACCAATTTTGAAGGACATTGCCACTGGGCTTGACGCTGTTTCAAGACGTACCGTACGCTTCGGGCAAGTGCGGTTTCTGAAACATGACTCGGTGATGTGCTGCTAGGTAAGGGGTGCCGTAAAGCAAGCTCAATGCCAAGGGCTTCCGCCAAGAGACATTGATGTTGGACAATTCGACAAACACTCTGCCCTAACGGAGAAGCACCCACTGCCCGTGAAACTGCACGCACGTGAGCTTGACACCATTCGGGGAACCCTAGGGGGCGAGTTTGCTTGAGTCCGACTCGGAAGGCAGGTTTTTGGGGGGCTTCTTGTAGGGCAAGATGTTCCCATAAGTCAATCCCTCGGAAGTCTAGCCAGTAGGAAAACCATCCTATGGCTTCCTCGGTAGAAACACCACCGTTGAAAAGATGTTCTCCTGTTACGGTGACTTCCGCAGGGTATAACACACTGTTACGCACATAAGGCTGAGGGGCAAGTGTGGCATGGAGGGTAGGACATTCTCCGAACAACATGGTATAAGTTGCCGTGATAAAGGTTTGAAAATGCTGTACTGCGTCATAAAACCGTTGAGGTATTTGTCTGATACGACCACTTGAAAGCTCGTAGCCTTCTTGTAGGCTTTGGGCTTTGAGGACAATACCATTCCACGCAAGTTTTTCGCCACCGTAGGGAGAAGCCCCTAAACGTGCAATATTGCCACCATCCACCCACCAAGGAGCCTCACGGTAGGAAAGGGTGTGCGGAAGGATACCTTGGGTTTGTTGCCACTGATGCCATAACACACCGATACTTGGGTTTAACAGGTCAATATAATCAGCCTCTTCAGGGGCAAAACAAGGGCGGGTTAAATAAGCTTTTTTATAGGAAGCAGGGTGAAAAGGAAAGGCTGCGTCTAGCAAGGCAGGAAGTGTGTCTTGGTGGTGTTCTCGCATGGCGTGTTCCCATGTGATGAGCTGATGAGTGGTAAGCCCATGGAATGTGGGCATCGGAGACAGCCCTAGGGCGTTTTTTTCGATGCCCTCACCCCATAAGTTGCCGAGTCCTGTGACGCAGGGAACCCCTTGGGCTTCCAACCATAGCCCATCGGGGGTGGTATCTACCCAATACGTTGCCGTGAGGGTTTTCCCGTCATGGCATAGGCAGGAAAGCCCTTGAGAGGTCTTTTGTGCCGTAGTATCTGACGCTTTGGGTTCAAGGAGTCTCCAAGTCAGAAGTTGTTCAGGCGAAACGCACTGGATTTCAACCTCATACGCTCTCAAGAGCCTTTCACACAGTGTATGGAGTGCTTCTGGGTACAGGGCAACCCGTTTCCAAGGGGTTTGCTGAAGTAGCCAGCCCATCATCGGAGGAAGGCACTCAAGGGTTAAATCCATGTAACTAAGTCCACCACGGGTACTGAGTCCACCCAAAGGAAGGCCAGGCTCTTGGAGAGGACGTATCAGTAAGATACGAGATGGCTGTAAGCCCTCCTGAGACGATGCCGATGGTTGAGAGGCATGAGCTTCTTGACACTGCATGGCATAGCTTAGGGCAAGCATCATTGACTCTAGCTCATCGCCTAGAATCACAAGGGCATAGTGGCGGTGGTTACTCTCAAAAGGCAGGGTATGGCGATGAGACACCTCGTACATAGAAGGAGAAACAGTCATATCAAAAAAGCTTATTTGATTGTTTTTATTTTCTTGAAAACAGTTTACTCCTCTTATGGTACTTCATCTCTCATGTAGAAGTCTATACTTCCGTGGTTTTTTCAGAAAGGTACACCCACCATGGCAGGGTTGTCATTCAAACAAGCACTGTATCTCTTTGAACTTTCTTGGCCATTTACGCAAGCTGACCTAAAAGCTCGGTTTAAAGCACTGGTAAAACGGTGGCACCCTGATTGTCGCCCTGTGTCTGACCGTCATGCTCATGCACGCTTTTTGATGATTCAACAAGGCTTTACGTTACTTACACGTGCTGCATTTTAGCATGTTATGTTTTGAGGGTCCTTGGAACCCTCACAGTAACAACATGTAACGCTTCAAGACGAGTCTGCCCTCCATACGCTTTTATGACATGACAACCTTAGGATGTTTTCGTTAGACTTGAAATAAAGTTTTTATCAATATTCGGTTGTATTTAAAAGAAACAAACTTCTTATGTCAAACGTTCAAGTCATTACCAGTGCAAGTCTTGTAGGGCTTGAAGTACGTCCTATTGATGTTGAAATTGATTTGCTTTCAGGGCTACCAGGGTTAACGGTGGTAGGGTTGCCTGATACCGCTGTGAATGAAAGCCGAGAGCGTATCCGTGCCGCCATTAAAAATACAGGGTTTGAGTTTCCGTTGAAAAAGATTCTCATTAATCTGGCTCCTGCTGATATTCGGAAAGAAGGCACGTGGTTTGACTTGCCGATTTCACTAGGGATTTTACTGGCAAGCGGTGCCTTAGAACCCATTGCCTTACTGGAAAAAGCTTGGTTTTTAGGAGAGGTTTCTTTAGAAGGTGCCATTCGTGAGGTACACGGGGTGTTGCCCGTTGCCATGAAAGCTAAAGCGCTTGGCATTAAAGCCTTGATTGTCCCTGAAGGGAATGCAAAAGAAGCCAGTTTGGTGGAAGGACTGGAAGTATATGGACTCAGTCATTTATCAGAACTCCCCGTTTTTCTCTTGCATCCGCAAACCTTCTTAAAACCGACACCCACCCCTGCCCAATGGATGCAAAGTACCCCTCAAACGAGTACGAGTTACGGGGTTGACTTTGCAGACGTGAAAGGACAAACGCTTGCGAAACGTGCCTTGGAAGTTGCCGCAGCAGGAGGGCATAACGCCTTAATGGTGGGACCGCCTGGGAGTGGAAAATCGATGCTATCTAAAGCGTTTGCTGGGATTTTACCCCCGATGCGATTTGAAGAAATGCTAGAGGTGACACGTATTTATAGTGTGGCAGGCTTATTGGAAAGAGACCAAGGGCTGGTGCAACAGCGTCCGTTTCGGCATCCGCATCATTCGGCATCCAGTGCAGGGATGACAGGCGGGGGGACTATCCCAAGACCAGGTGAAATGACGCTTGCCCATCGTGGGGTGTTGTTTTTAGATGAAATGGTAGAGTTCCCACGGCAAGTGTTAGAGGTGTTACGTCAGCCCTTAGAAGATGGCACCGTGACCATCTCCAGAGTGCAGCAGAGCCTTACATTCCCCGCAAACTTTCAGTTGCTTGCAGCGTGTAACCCTTGCCCGTGTGGGTATAAAGGCGATACAACACGCCAGTGTAGCTGTAGTGAGTCACAAGTTACACGCTATTTTTCAAGGCTTTCAGGACCACTCCTTGACCGTATTGACCTTCACGTGCATGTGGCACGCTTGAGTGAAGACGAGTTATTATCACAAGTAAGAGCCTCTCATCCTGGCACTGCGTTAAGTTGTGAAGAAGCCACATCATCTACTACGCCACAAGGAGAACCCTCTGCGACCATTCAAGCCAGAGTGATAGAAGCCCGTGAACGTCAGCGGCATCGTCTGAAACCCCATGGACTTTTTGCCAACAAAGATATGAGTGCTTCTGAAATTCGTCAGTATTGTCAGCTGGATGTCCCTAGTGAGACCCTTTTACGCCATGCGTCGGAAAAGCTTCAACTGTCAGGACGCTCTTTTGACCGTATTCTTCGAGTGTCAAGAACCCTTGCAGACCTTGCTCAAAGTGAAAGTATTCAACGCCAGCACATTGCGGAGGCACTTCAGTTTAGAGCCTTAGACAAACTGTATAAAGCCCAAACACGTCAAGCCCTTGTGACAAGTACAGCGACCTAACACAGGCTTGTACCGAACGCTCGATGCCCCACCATACTCACCATGATGTCTCAAACCCAATTACCCCTCCTTTCCATGATGAATGAAGGTTTATACACGCCTCTAACGCTTTCTGATACCCCATTGCCATGGCAGGTGTACCGTGGTGTGCTGTTTGCCTTAGGGTGTGTAAAACACTGGGGATGTCAAACCATTCAACGATTGATACAAACCAGTTGGGTGACTTACCAAAACCCCGCATGGTTGCTCACTGCCACCGAACACCAACTCACGCAAGGTTTAGGGAAAACCAAACAGGGTAAGACCTTTCAAGAGGGACTCACCCAGTGGCTTGCGGAACGTCCTTTAACGCTCCTTCAGGCTGATGCACGCCTTGAGGCTGAACTGACGCACACAGGCAGTGTGTACCTGACTCGTGATGCACTCCCTGAACCCTTACACCACTTGTATGATGCACCCCTTGCCCTATTTGTGAAGGGAAATACCGAGCTGGTGACGCAACAGGTGGGAGGACTCGCCATTGTGGGGACACGTCATGCCACACCCTACGGGAAAGAAGCGGTACGCTGGCTCTGTAAAGGGTTGAAACACCAAGGGGTTGTGATTTGGAGCGGGGGTGCCAGAGGCATTGATACTTACGCCCATCAAGAGGCATTAAACCACCAATTACCCACGGTTGCCGTGATGGGATGTGGGTTTGACACCCTGTATCCTAAAACCAATAAGCTGTTATTTGAAAGCATCCTAGAAGCAGGAGGGGCTTGGGTGAGTGAATACCCTTCCTTTATTCCGCCTGAAGGATTTCGTTTTCCCCAACGGAATCGACTGGTTGCAAGCTTCAGCGATGCGACCTTGGTGATAGAGGCCCCTAAAAAAAGTGGTTCGCTGATTACAGCACGCTTGGCACTAGAACAAGGAAAAACGGTGTTAGCCTTGCCTGGTAATGTCTTTGACCCTAACAGTGAAGGGCCGCATTATTTATTGGCACAAGGTGCCGTACCTCTGACACACCCCGAAGAGCTTTTGCACCATGTGTGTAGTTATAAGGCAACGTTACCTGAAGCTTCTTTACGGGATACCACAAGGGTATCCCCTACAAGTGATACGGTTCAAGAAGCTTCCCTTGAAGTTCAGGGGTCTGAGCTACAAACATGGGTATGGCAACAGTGTCATCTTACACGCCCAACACATTACGATGTTTTATGGCACCGCTTACAGCAAAGTCTCCCACAGTATGGTGCTGGTGAACTGACAGAAACCCTACTGCTTATGGAACTTGATGGACTACTCCAGAGCCTCCCCGGAGATCACTATTGCCGTCAAGCCTTGGGGTAAGTAGGACGGGTATTATGCGATAGGAATCTCAGGCATATACTTGTGGATAGCATCTACAATTTTGGTATCCTCTGGCTTAGCATTTTTGAGAATATGCTCTATGCGTCGGAGGTAACCTCCTGTTTTAAGTTCAAATGCTTCTTCAACTTTCCCTAGTAATTGTTTCTCATTAAATACAGCTAAAATTGCTCGATACTCATCCACTTCAAACCTGTTTTCAAGTTCCTTAAAACGAGCGTTAAGCTTTTCTGTTGAAAACTCCTTGGCAAGCGTAGTGCCAAAATTTTCTATTTTCTCTTTTGTATCGGGTATGCTGTGGGTTTTAAGGCGATGGTTGACTTCTGATTCCAGTGCCTTTTGAATAAGTTTTTTTTTCATTGTGTTAAAAAATGCCTTGATACTTTCCTGTGCTTTCTCTGCCCCATTGTCTATATCCCATTTTTCCGCTAACTGGCTTAATACTTCTGGTACAATCAATAGATTTTCCACTTCAGCAACGTTTAGGGTAAAGATGCCCTTCTGTTTTAACGTTTCAATTTCATCTTCAGTACGATAATCTCTATCAATCAAGCCAAAGGCTGTGATGGTATTAAGTTTAGTGTACTGCCTTTTAGCTTTTGTGGCTTGAATGACTTCAGCACAGCCACCACAGGGAATGACATGATGGTCTTTGTAAATGGCTTTATAAATGAGGTAGTCTAAACTGCCTTTGGTACCCTCTACAAATAAAATGGCTTTACGTGAACCTACCAGTTCTAGCAAAAGAGGCTTTGGAAGCTCCTTATAGCCTTCATCTTCTAAGGATAAAACCTCATAGTCCCACACAGGTAAACGGTTATCTGGTAACCTAATCTTCTTGAATCCCTTCACCCAAAGATACTGATCGGTTGAGCGAGAAAGGGCAAAGTCGAGGTCATGGGTGAGGTAAATGAAAAAGCAAGTTGATTGTTCACGCTCCAAGATATCCCAAAGCTTATAAACAACGGCTTTATTTAGGTGTTGCTCGGGTTCATCAATTATGAACACCGCCCCCTCTGGAGCTGAAAGAATGCGCATAATAAAGTATAAAATTGTGTGTTCCCCATCACTCATTTCTGCACCTAGATAAGAGTCTTCATCTATAGTAGTGAGTCTAAACATATTCTCAGTAAAATCTAATTTTCGGTGGGGTAGTAGTTCGTGCCAAAGTCTAGAAACTTTGGCAGAAAATAATTCCTCTTTTTCGTTAGGGGATGTATTGTCATCATAATGCTTTTTACAAATGGCTGCATCTTTTGCAAACATAAAAGAGATGAGTTCGGTATATTTACCGTCAACACTGGTGACTTCGTCACTAAATTCGTTAGTTAAGCTTGTCTGAAGCCTAGTGAGATCTAAATCAGTATATTTGGTATCAAGTAGTTTAAGATTCTTTTTGGCTTCGATTCTAATTGCCGTCAGAAGAGGAGTATTTTCGATGGGAAAAGATCTACCTAACCATTCTATCCGAATGCTAAAGCGGGTTTTACCTGAGCCGTTTGCTCCTAAAATCACTAGAGGATTCTCTATGTTGAAGGATATAGCATCGCTATATCCTTCAACATAGTTGGAGCTAGGAAGGCGTAATTTGATGGTATTCTGGTCTTGATTGTTCTGTGACATAATGATTTTCCTTATTCTTGCTGGTTTTATGACGCATTCAGGCTGTGCTTTACGGGATATTCAATAGTATACTACTAGAGTTAGGCTATTCAACAGACACACATTCACGCACACATTTTATGATACGTCCCTAGTGCTATCCAGAAAGGCTTTGCCCGCCATGGTTTCATGTTCTATGGGGTCTGTAGTACCTCGGCAAGGGGTGTCTCTACCCGCTCAGCGTCATACTCGCTTCGGAGAAGCTCAAGATACCGTATCCTCTTTACAAGCTCGGCACCCTTTGCCAGACCCTGCCACGTATGCAACCCCAGCATAGGGAAACGGGAATCAGTTTTTACGCATGTCTCAAGTGCTTGTTGGGGAAGAAAAACGCCCTTGGTTGTTTACGCATCAGGAGGCTTGTAAAAATGGCAGTTCAGCCGTAAGTTTACTACTACGTGAGAAACCTTCAGGGGAACATGTGGCGGTATTTTTAGTAGAGAAACGCCCTGCCTTGGGTGGCGTTAAAACGCTTATGCTTCCTGGGGGGAATATTGATGCAACGCATGGCAACCATGCCCATGTGACTGCAAAGCAAGAAATTGCAGAAGAATCAGGCGACAAAGTAGACCATGTAAAACCACTCCACCATGCACCTATTTTTATCTCTCCTGCTATTTCAACGGAAAACTTATATTTTTATCAGGTGCTTTCCAAGAAATATCTTCAGCCTGATGCAAAACACCATACACCGACGCTAGACTACATGGAACGCCATGTACAGCAAGGTGAAATAGAAGTGCCTGTAAAAACCTTGAAAGATGATACTTCCTTCAAGCAGTGGCTTAATGATATGCACAAGCAAGGCTACCACATGAGCGGTATTGCCATGATAGCTTGTAAACTGATGCCTGAACTCACGCCTGACGGAAAACGCATTGCCAAAGATACAGGAAGAGGAAGTTAAATTACGCCAAGGTAAGTCCGACATAGCCCAGTAAGCCATCCTCATAGGCAATCAGTAACCCTTGTTCATGCCATTGAAGGTGAGTCACACTGGTATGGTCAGGGTTAAGCAACTCGCTATCTACTCGTAATAGGGGTAGATACAAGGGGTCATCTTCGGGGGAACCTGGCACAGGTGTAGGGCTTTGCGTATCCCACACAAGCACTTCTCCGTCTTCTCCGCCTGAAGCAAGCCATCGTCCTGTAGGGCTGTAGGCTAAACTTCTTACCGCATTTAAATGACCTAATAATTGTAGTGGGACCTTTTCCGCAGGACCTGTACCTGTACAATCCCATAGGCTAATATCATTTCCCCCACTGGCAGCAAGGGTTAAATGATGAGGATGCCATGCCAAGGTATTGACCTTGCCCTGAAACCCTCGCATACGGAAGTCTTTGCCTGATTTTACTTCCCACATGTGTAGGCTGGTGTCTTGGCATCCACAGGCAATATACTTACTGTCTGAACTCCAGTGCGTGTTCAGCATGACACCAGGCCATGCGTAGCTTTGGTGAGGCTGAAGGTCACCCACACGACACCGCCAAAGTCCTTGATAGCCCCCTACAATAAAATGCTCTATGGAAGAAGGAGACCATGCCAGCCCTAAAATGCGTTGTGGTGCCTCTGCCATGACACGTAACGGCTTCAGCTGAAAGTTTAAGGCTTTCGGGGTTTCTGGTACCGAGGTTCCAATCATATCCCATGCTCGTAACTGCTTGTCTGCTATCACTAAGACCCTAGGGGGTTGATGCACTTTGGTATGGGCAAATGCAAGATGTTCTACCCATAGAGTCTCGGGATGAGCCACTTCAGGGCATACCAGTGCTTGATGTACGGGTTGGCATTGAAGCGTCTCTGTCTCTAAAGACCATACCTGTAACATCCCTGTGCTTGAGCCACAGGCAAGCATATAGTGGTACGGGGCATCAGGTGAAGCTTGATAGGCAGGAGAAACATGGCACGAGAGTATTTCCACATCCTCTCCTGTTTCTGCTTGAGGTATCAGGGTGCCATGCCATAGGCTTTCCCCTGTATCAACAGCAATAAGTTCCATGTTACCCTCTAAGTCAACCACCCATAGCACGCCTTCAGGGGCTTTCGGGGTTTTGCACGGGACATAGTAGCATCCCACGGGGGTATTGTTGACATGATTTTGCCAAACGGGACGTAATTCTTCCACAAGACGTTTTAAGGCTTCTCGTAAAAGGTCGGTGTCATTCAGGGTGGTGACATCTTCTGCTGAAAACAAGCCACTGTGACGCTCTGCTTCTACAAAGGTATCAACGGCTGAAGCAGGTTCAGGTGCATCAAACAGTGCCACGGCTTCAGGCTCCTGTAAGGGCGTATCCTGATTGTACCCACGGAGGGTTTTCTCAGTGAACGGTGAGCTACCTGTGGAAGATGAAACCATCATGACATGTACCATCCTTTACCCTATACTTGCTGGACTTGACGACGTAAACAGGCATGAAGCCCAGCTTCTAATGCCATGGCGGGTAGGTCTCTGCCAATGAAAACAAACTGACTTTCTGGTATGGTTCTCTGCTCCCAAGGGGTTTCAGCCTGAACCATGTCAAGCAACATGTGGACACCTTGGAATATCACGGGCTTATCGAGTCCATCAAGGGCAACAATGCCTTTGCAACGGAAAAGGTTTTCTCCGTGGGTTTTCGTTAACGCACTTAACCACGTTTGAAAGGCGGGCATATCAAACCATCCTTTTAGCTGAAAGCTTTGTGAGGTGACGCTATGGTCATGGAAGTGAGGGAGTTCACCGCCGTGGTCGTGGTCATGATGATGATGCCCATCGTCGTGTGAGGCATCTTCATGGGTAGGATGGGCGTGAGGGTGGTGGGGGGTATGAGTGCTGGCATGCCCCAAAAAACTTTGGTGCTTGGTGACAGCACGTTCTAAGTCAAACCCTCCAACCTGTAACACAGCTTCTAGGGCGACGTTGCCATGGGAACAAGGCAGGATAGAGGCAACAGGGTTAAATGGGCGTAGTGCCTGGGTGACGTGTGCAAGTGCTTCGGGCGTGAGGAGGTCTTGCTTATTCAGTACCAAAACATCTGCAAACCCAATTTGCTCGGCACACTCAGGTGCATCATACACGTGTTGTAGCACATGCTTGGCATCAACCACTGTTACAACTGCATCTAAGACCGTTTTTTCAGCAAGGTCACTATCCACAAAAAACGTTTGAGCCACAGGACCAGGAGTTGCAAGCCCAGTGGTTTCAATGACGATACGGTCAAACTTATCTCGGCGCTTCAGTAAGCGTTCCATGGCACGGAGCAAATCCCCCCGCACATTGCAACAGATACACCCGTTATTCATCTCGTAGATTTCTTCTTCAACGTGAAGTTTTAGTAGGGCATGGTCAATATTCAATGCACCAAACTCATTTTCAATCACGGCAATACGTTGCCCATGTTCTTCAGTGAGAATACGATTAATGAGCGTGGTTTTACCAGAGCCTAAATAGCCTGTAATCACGGTGACAGGCACACGTGTAAGTGTCATCATGGCGATACCTTTTTTAAGTGTTTAAAACATGGCAAACACAGCGAACCTAGCGGATGGCTTTTAGCGTATGCCCAGCGTTATGGATGTAACGGTTTATGGGCTAACGGAAAGCCTTGAGGGGGCGTGTCAGGGTAGCCATCAGGGGGACTAGGCGCATCGTTCATGCGTTCAGGGCGTTGGGTAAACTTCCCGCACCAATGCCAAGCCTTGGTCTGAGGCCACACCGTTGTGAGTTTGTTGGTTAAAGGGTTGACGAGTACACTGGGGGGAGAGAATCGGCACTGTCCCGTGTCATAGGGGTACTCATAATCTTCAACCTCTGGCTGATACCGTTGCCAATGGATGCAATGTTCACAACGTTTTCTTTGGGTGGGGAGTGGGCGATGATTTATAACCATAGCAAGCCCTATCTGTTTTTAATGACTGTATCATGATTTACAACAAGCAGGTAGAAGAGGTTCAATCGTATTAGCCTAGATACCCTCAAGCGTAACACGGACTTATCGCTAGAACCATTTTGGTAGAAGACTTCCTTTGAATGAAGGAAGTCTTCTGCCATAGCACTGAACGCTAGACCTGTACGTGAGGTGCTTCAAACACTTCCTCAGATATGACTGAGGGCATGGTGTCACTGAGGGGGTATCCGTGTAGCTTAAAAAGCTGTACCAGTGTACTACGAATGGCAGGACGTTCAAGGACTTGGTCAAGTTGTCCGTGGTCAAGAAGATACTCGGCGGTTTGGAAGTCATTAGGTAATTTTTGACGGATGGTTTGCTCAATCACACGTCTACCTGCAAACCCAATACGTGAGCCTTTTTCTGCCAGAATAATATCTCCTAACATGCCATAGGAAGCCGTAACACCACCATAGGTAGGTTCGGTCAGAAGCGTGATATACAAAATGCCTGCTTCATGCAGTCTGGAAAGGGCAGCCCCTGTTTTTACCATTTGCATTAACGAGAGGGTTCCTTCTTGCATTCTTGCCCCACCCGAGGCACATATCATGACAAAAGGAATGCCTTCTGTTAGTGCAGTCTCTGCCATGCGTGTAATCACCTCTCCTACGACACTCCCCATACTACCTCCCATATAGGCAAAATCCATGACTGCCAAGGCATAGCGATACCCTTCGGTATGTGCAATACCTGCGACAATGGCATCATGTAAGCCCGTTTTTTTATGGGCGGATACCTGTCTTTTGGCGTAAGGTTCTAGGTCATGGAATTGCAGGGGGTCATTGGGTGCAAGGGTTTCATGCTGACGCTGAAAGTGGTCGCAAAGCTGTGCAATCCGCTCAAGAGCTGAAATCCGAAAATGATACCCACATTCAGGGCATACAGATAAATGGTCTTTTAACTTTTTGGTGGGGTAATTGGCACCACAGCTCACACATTGCGTCCAAAGATGCTTTAGGTGTTCATCAGGGAGTTTGTCCATTCCCTTGGGGTCAAGTGCTTTAGTGTGTTGTTTGGAAGCTTTACGTGCGGCAAACCAGTCTTGTAACGCAAACATGCAGGACTTACGAGCCTTTCTTGAAAACTAAGCATTATCAAAGAGTGAACGAGCCGTGAACCCTGCTAGCTTAAGGGAACACGCACACACAAGGGCAAAATATTTGCCAGTATGCCATGAGTATACCACACATACAACGTATTCATGTGCTTAGGCATAAGAACGACTTTAGGACCTTATGTTCTGTTATTTGGGGCTTGGAAGGAAGGACGGTGATCTATCGATATAAAGAGGGTAGGTTTTCCCTGAATAACCGATAGTAGGAAGTGGGTAGTGGCTAATATTTCAAATGGATATTATCGTCCCATGTAGCCATACCATAATCAATATGTTGAAGGATGGGTTTTCCTTTAGCATCTAGCTCGATACCTTGCTTGTCAGGCTGCACAAAAATATTCGCTTCGTCTCTATCATCAAGATAAAGTCCTAAATACTTTACAAAGAGATTATTTTGCTCATCAATCTGTTGTTCAATGGCTTGTTTTGTTTTCTTTGAAAGGGTGTGATGGATGGTTTCTAAGGGAACCCCTGTGGCTTTTTCCATGATGAGGTACTGATGTTCGGGGTTTTTAGGGTCTATAAAGTCCGTTTTGTAACGTACGAGCATGCCTCGAATCATGTTTGCTGTTTTGGGGTCAGTTTTTTCTAACGTTACTAGCCTTTCCTCAATGCGTTTCATGGTGTGTAGTTCTCGTGTATCGTTTGACAGCATTCTTTTGCTTACCATATTTTTTCCGATTTTTACGCCTAGGTTGTTTCTGCCTCCTTGATGATTGTAACCGTTACGTTCTACTGTAAAATAGGTTGGTAATATCGCAGTTGAGACATTATTAGCAACTCGAATTCTTTTTTCGTCTATTAACGCCTGAGATAGTTGTGCATGGTTAAGATTTGTGCCTGCTAAATTGGTTTGGTATAATAAACTGCGATCCATCTGACTATAAGACAGATTGCTTCCTGATAAATTGGCTTGATTTAAATTAGCATCTGATACCCTAGCACGAACTAATTTGGCATTTTGAATGCTCGTGTGACTCAAATTAGCTTCATCAAGAAGTATATGATTTAAACGTGAGCGATCTAAATTGGCGTACTGTAAGTTTGATCGATAAAGCAATGCCCTGGTTAATGTAGTATTTTTAAGGTTTGCGTTTTGTAAATTAGAAAGATTGAGGTCAACCCGACTTAAATTTGCTCCTTCAAAACTTGTATTAGGAGCCTGTAATTGATAGAGGTTCGCCTTTTTAAGGTTTGCATGTTTTAGGTCATTAGCAGGAAGTTTGGCTTCTTGTAGGTTTGCTTTTTTAAGGTTTGCACGTGCTAGAATGGTGGCACCTTCAGGTAAAATTAAGCCTGTTAAATTAGCGTTTGGGGCATGAATACGAGGAGTCTTTATCGGTCTATTCATGGTTTTAACCAAAGAGTGTTGAAGGTTTTTAATTTCAGAGGCTCGGCTGATAATGGTTTGAGCGTCTTCAGGTGTTGTAAATCGAGAAATATGAATGTTTCCTACACCAGAGCCTTGCCGATTCAAGAGCCGTGTGTATTGTTTGTTCATGTGCGAAAGAGTGATATTCTTTCTTAAACCACTATAGGTTTTTTGGATGTTTGCTAGAAGGGAAAATGCTGTCATGGATGAAGTCTCTCTGAAATACGAGGTTCTCAAGCCTTTGATGAAATAGATGAGTTACAGATACCGTAATAAAGTCTTACGTTTGCTATGAATTGCTTATGGTCAAGGTATGGTGTAGGGGGGAAGGTAAGGGTGAACGAGTAAGCTCCTGTACCTGCTTGGTACAGGAGCTTACTAGGCATGGGAACGTTTATGTGGCTTACGCTACACTAGCACTTGTGGTGCTTGTTTCAGTAGTGGTACCCTGACTTGCTTGACGCTTTTTCAGGATGGCTTGAATGAGCTCTTCCGCCGTCACTTCACCGTCGCCGTTCGTATCAAGTTCAGAGACGTTAAACGATGGTACCTGAGTTCCTAGACCTGTAGAAGAGGATTTTTGAGAACCCTCTAACCAAGTAGGTACTCTATGGCTGTGCTGACGATGGGCGTGATACTCACCTTGTCCACTGGTGCCTTGGTTGCCCGAAGAGTGCTTGTACTGCTGAAGTTTTTGGAGCATTTCAGATGGAGGAAAGGGAGGAAAATCGCCTTGCCCACTGGTACCTTGGTTGCCTGAAGAGTGCTTGTACTGCTGAAGTTTTTGCAGCATCTCAGGTGGCGGTAAAGGAGGGAAGTCGTTGTTAATATCGTCCAGATAAGAACTTTCTTGGAAAGACCCAGTGTCTGTTTTTGTTTGAATATTTTCAAAGAAAGCACTAGGAGGTGTAAACCCGTACCGTTGTGAGCTATGCCCTCCTTGTACGGAACCCTCAAAAACAGGCATGGAACGCATGGCATCATAACCGTTGTAGCTATGGTTATAGTGTTGTTTGATTGCATTCATGTCAGGAAACCCTTGAGAGCCATTCGACTGAATCGCACCAAAACGGTCTCCCTCTTGTCCGCCCCAAGCTGAAGCCAGCTGCTCTAGGGAAAACCCTGTTTGAACCGATTGATTTCCATACGATGAACGTCCCACTTGAGTGGAGCCACCATTCATCCAAGGAAGTTTATGAACTAATTGTTGCCAGTTGACTTGTGAAAACATCATCATGGATGTATGCTCCTTACTGATACTTTATCGTGCGTCTTCATTAACTTCGTCACAACACATCACTTCTTTAACCATGAGCTAGAACACAGGGAGCTAGAAGACAGGGTGTAAGAATATCATTTGCAGGCTCCTAGTCTATTTTATATTTCGGAACGTTTTTAAATGATATTCTTTTATTTGTTTCGGCACCCTGCATCAAAAACTGTAATGTTTCATAAAACCGTGTGGAAGTAGAGGCAAAGGCATCCTCTGTTGAGACGAGAGTACTCATGAGGACTGACATGAATACCTTTCGTGATGGCATGGCGTAATACTGACTGAAACGTTCTTGCCCTCTCTGTTGAGGGTGAAACTATCCTGCTTCTTATGCTTTAATGCTAATATACTTTAAAGAGCATGCTCGGGCTTGAAGGTTCAAACGAGTGGGGCATGTATTTTAGGTAAGTTTCTGGCATAAGTTCAGTGGGTGTACGTGCTTGAGTATGCGATAAGGAATCCATGATGATGCTTTACACGGATGTATCTTTAAGCCCTTTGGCTGACTCTGCGGTGTCATTAACAGTCCCCTCTTTGTCGGAGGCTGACTTGAAGCGAGAACCCCCATTGGCATACTGGCAAAGTACCAAAAACAGTCATGTGGTACAGAGACATTATCAACAACGGGAAGACCTGCAAAAGCTCTTACTGAGTCTATGCGTGCATCAGGATGCCTCCCTTCAGCTTGAGCCTCTTTCGTCTCAGGCGAAGGCAAGCCTTGAAACCCAGTTGGTTCAGGCAGTTTTGCATCAAGAACAAAACATTGCGGTCATACTGGAAGGGTTGAAGTCTTCCCATACTGAGGTGCGTAGTATGTGCGTGATGGTGCTTTTACGCTTAGGGGCAGTGGCGTTGCCACTCTTTGAGATTTTTCAGCGTAATCTTTCTTCAGAATGGCTTGAACATCATCCAGAAACTGCGGATGCAGTGGCTTTTGTTGCAGAAGAACTCCGTCTGTTTGGGTTAGAGAGCCAAGTGGTGCATCCTTGGCTTGATGGGCATGGTGAATGAGGGGAGTCTTCTCCTGCGGATTCAACACGTTATTGAGTAAAAAAAGGAGCCAAGGTTTTTTTATGACAGCATCCCTTCTTAAAAAAGGTATGGTGATTACCCTAGAAAGTCCAGAAATTACAGAACTCCTCTCAAAAACCCTTGATTGGCTTTGGTTAGATATGGAGCATAGCACCCTGAGTGCAAAAGATATTCGTAATCATTTAATGGTCAAATCATCCAGCTGCTTAGGGATGGTACGTGTGCCAAGTATTGAGGCGGGTATTGTAAAGCGTGTATTGGATGCAGGGGCAGACGGTATTATTTTCCCTTATGTTTCCACGCTTGAAGAAGCACATCAGGCGGTTAAAATAGCCTGGTATCCTCCCTTGGGGCATCGAGGCATTGGTGGGGGACGTGCGCAAGGCTATGGTAAGTCTACCGCTCATTATATGCAACAGTTGGAGCATACGCTTCAAGTATGGCTACAAATTGAGACACTAGAAGGTGTGGCACTTGCTGAAACGTTTGCTCAAATACCAGGGGTGACAGGTCTGATTTTAGGTCCTTATGACCTTTCTGCGAGTATGGGTATTGTGGGAGAGATGAACCACCCTGACCTGCACGCCAAGATAGCCCACGTACTGTCTGTGGCACAAGCTCACGGAAAACAAGCGGGGATGTACTGTCCTACCCCTGAAAGTGCAACACTATGGGCAAGTAAGGGTGCCACTTGGATTGCCATGGGCAATGACTTGAGCCATATGAGCTTTTCGGTACACCATCAATGGACAGGGGTTAATGTTTCATAATGCTTGTGGCTGTCAGGTGAAAGCTCTTAAACGTAATGGAACATTATCGCCAAGTAATACTACGTAATTTGGCACTTCTCGCCCGAGGATTATAGGCAATTTCGTCTTCCTGTGCAAGGCGTGCTTTACGGTATTCGATGGTTGCCATGGCGGGTTGAATCACTCGGTACATGGGGTCAGAGGGAGGAGAGACCTCGTCTGTGGTGTAACGTTTAAATGCTTGCTTTACCAGACGGTCTTCCAAACTATGGAAAGTTAGAACCGTAACAGTTGCCCCTGAGGTGAGCAACTGCGGCAGTGCGTCTAATACATTGACT
>JBJTUH010000066.1:0-6620 GCA_046080605.1 Vampirovibrionales bacterium | reverse complement strand
CGCACCACGAGAGGCATTGATGAGAACGTATCAAGCGTGGTGGCATCGTATGACGCATCCTCAAGAAAGACTGAGTTGTACGCAACGAGTGGCTGAGGTTAAAGCACGCTATGAGCGTGTTGCTACCACCTATTTACACGCATTAGAAAACTAATACCCTATGCCTCATGACGCAGGGTGTGGCAACCCTTGTCAACTGCTATTGAGATGCCACAGACTGTGCTTGCACAAAGGGTGCCAGCACCTCGGGAAGAGGTTTTAAGGGTTCGTCACAAGACTCCACAGGCTTTTCAAGGGTGGGGCAGTAGGTTTTAGATTTATCATAATATCGAAGCATCAGATGCCATGCCGTGTCATAGGCTTCAGGACTGATAAGGGCGTTCCATCCTACGTAGCCTGCCCACAAGCCATTACGCCACTTTTCACGAGGTTCTTTCAGGTCCGTCAAATAAGTGTTGAGCGTTTTTTGTAGCCACGCTCTGTAGCGTGAGGCTTGCGTTACGACTTGAGGGATAGACTCGGACGAGCTTCTGAAAGCCCAGAGTTCAGGCGGTGCCAAGGAGGAAGCATAGGCATCAAACGTATATAAATAGGCATCATTATGCAGAGGTAGCTCAAAAAAACCAT
The DNA here is from genome assembly GCA_046080605.1 of Vampirovibrionales bacterium. Lineage (GTDB taxonomy): Bacteria > Cyanobacteriota > Vampirovibrionia > Vampirovibrionales > JAJTHC01 > JBJTUH01. The sequence goes on along the minus strand of JBJTUH010000066.1, from coordinate 5,993 downwards.
CATGGTCTGCATCAATAAGGTCAGTGGGGGTACCCTCTTTAAAGCCAATATCTGTGGTAACCCAAGGCTTATCTGAAGTAAGTTGAAGCGGTGCGAGCTTTACATGGTTACAGCAGTGGGTTCCTCCTGAGAAAGATTGCATCACCAAGGCGTGTGTCTTGGGTGCCTCAGGATTCATGGGGGCAATGTCTATCATGACCCACGGTACAGAGGTGGCTTCAAAAGTCCACGTTTGAAGGGTTTTAGTATCTGGAGAGGAAGGGGCTGTGCGTTGGGTGACTTTGGTTTGCCATTGCACCATAGGGATAAAAAGCCCTTCCGTTTCTGAAGAAGCTTGGAAGCTTAGTAGAAGCCATTGGTTTTCGGAGAGCGTCAAGCGTTTTTCTTGGGTAATGGGGTTTTCTTGTGTTTCATTCACACTGATATGAAGGCGAGTGCTGGGCTTAAGCGTGTGAAGAGAGGTGTTTTGGTGTGAATGCTTTGAGCTGGGGCTACATCCTGTGAAACTTACGAGGATGCCAAGCAGCACACACAAAACACTGCACCTAGAAAGAAGAGGCTTTGTTGTAAGAGGTGAGCGTGAAAGCCCATAAAAAAAAGAGGAGGTCATGGGAGGATACTTCAATGGTTGTATGGGTTATGGTCCAGATTGAATAGAGAGAGGCAAACCTAGGAATACCCATCAGGTTTAATGGAAGTTCGCCTGTTTATGACTGTATTGCCTGATTCTACCTTTTTAGCAAGATTAAAACAACCACACAGGGTAAAATAAAACCCTCTTGCGTATGAGCGATTGCAATGATACCCGAGGGTACCCATGGCGTATCGTGACTCATGCAGAGGGTGTTTTTCTCTCTCTCAAACCTATGTGCTTCTAAAACTCGTGGTAAGGGGAAGCACTTTGCTTGACCGCTAGGGTGCTTCTTTCTGTGTCACGTGTGGGTGACTGAAGGAAGCGGTAGGGTTAGGCGGTGCGTTGTCCCTTACATTTTAAGTATCGACCGTATAGAGGAATTCTAAAGTAAATGAGGGAGAAGAGAGGCCTGAGATGTTACAGTGCTTTACAAACACGTGTGTTAAAGCTAAAGTATACTCAACTGGGTGAGCTGTGATAACCATGGCTTTGTTGATGGTCTTCAACCCCAGTGAAGCATACGATTATGGAAGAGGTCCGGGTGGTGAGGAAGCCGCCTTGAAAGCGGTTGGCCGTAAGGCTTGCGGGTTCGAATCCTGTCTCTTCCGCCATAAAACCATCCTAGTGACTTTACTAGGGTGGTTTTATCGTCATGGACTGTAACATAAGGGTATTGCATGTTGTGATGGGTTAATGTGGTTTGAATCGTTGATGGGTAGCTTGAGGTGGGTGCCATGGTGACGCTCTCTTTTTCTTCGGATGGTTCTTTGATGTCTTCTGGGCATCAGGCACGGTTGCTCGAAGCATTAGAAACGCTTGAGACGATGGTATGGTTTAAGCCTCTGAGTGAGAGGCTTTCTCGTTATGCCCTTGTGGGAGGATGGATACGAGATGTTCTTTTAGGGGTACCGTTCGAGCCTGATGCCTCATGGGATATTGATATGATGGTTTCAGGTACATGGGATGCCGCTCGCTTGGTAGAGGAGGCACCTCACCTCGCTCAAGTATGTGAGGAAGCCTACCTTGCCCATCCTGAGACACAGAGCTACCGAGTGACTCCCGTGATTTTAGACCCCACGTGGGGGATTATACGCCTTGTGGTACATAAGGTTGCTTCGGGCGTAAGTTGCTCTAAGATGACCCATAAGGACGAAGGCGACCAGGCTTCGGAGTCGGTTACTTTGAGTGAAGCACTGCTTGTACAAGATACCTCCAGCCCTACAGCGTATCCGCCTGCAACCCTATGCTATATTGACCTTGCCGTGTGCCAAGGACACACGTTTGAAGACGATTTGCATCGTCGAGATTTAAGCGTGAATGCCATGGCAGTGGTGTGTGACCATGACCATGATTCACCGCACCCAACGAGAGGATGGGCATGGCAAGACCCTTGCCACGGCTACCAAGACCTGTGTACCCATACGCTACGAGGTTTGAGTGCGAAAAACTTTCAAGAAGACCCCTTACGCATCTTAAGAGTGGCAAGATTTTTGGCAACCCTACCTACAGATACAAGCCTTCAGGTACCATGGCGGGTAGACCCTCAAACACGTGCTTGGTTACACCAGTTTGCCCCTACCATGGCACATCCAGCAGGAGAACGTGTGCAGGTAGAACTGTGTAAGCTTTTGAGTGCCACCCATTGTCGTGCTGCGATGGCACTCCTCGCCGATACGGGCGTTTTGGAAGTGCTTTTCCCTTGTATGACTCCTATGCGCTTTATTCCTCCGAATACGCACCATCACTTACCCCTATGGGAGCATACCTTGGAGCTTTTATTTCAGAGTGATACGCTTTTACCACAGTTACCTTCTTGGTGGCAGGAACGGTTGTTTGCATCGGTGACCCCGTTTGCAAACGGACTCTGTCTGGTGCGTCTTGCGGCACTGTTTCATGATGTGGGGAAACCTAATACATGGGAGGTCAAAGAGGACGGTCGACACACATTTTATGGACACGACCATGTCTCCGCAACGATTTTTCAAACGCAGGTGGTGCCTCGGTTGAAATTAGCCCATAAACTTAAAACGCCTATTTTTCAGCTCATCAAATTTCATTTGTATCCGTGTCAGCTGTCTGAGACGAGTACCCCGAAGGCACTCACCCGCTTTTATACCAAAATGGGGGAGTGGACTCCTCTGATGGTGTTTTTAGGTATGATAGATACCGCAAGTACCCGAGGTGAGGCACGTCCTGAAGGAGTGCATACGCAGGATATGGCAAGCCTGACGTGGCTAGCACAGCATTGGTATGCACAGCAAGCCTTACTGAGCCAGCCTTTGCTTCTCAGTGGGCATGAGGTTATGACGCTGTGCCACATTCCTCCCTCGAAACAGGTAGGGGTGTTGTTGCAAGCACTGAAAGAGGCTCAAGTCACTTTACCCTTGAACTCCAAAGAGGAAGCCATGGCATGGATGCTTGCCTACGCCAGCCATACAGTGCCATGCCACGACGATGAAGTAAGATAAAAATGCCAAAAGCCATGCCTTAGCAGTCTGCCTATCCCATGGCGGGTTGGATGCTTCGGGTTTCCTCTTGATGCGTCCCTATAAAGATGTTAGCCTTAAAGGATAGGGTTTCTTTTTCTTGGGGTTTGCTCATTGTTGTATAGTAATGATGTACCTCTTTTGAAAAAAGATGTGTTCTCCATACACAACAATAAACCCTTTTGGTCAGGGCGTTTGAGTTTGACAACCAGTGTTTCAAATGCACCCTGTGTTTTACGATACTTCAAAAAAAAAGAATGTTTATTTCTCTATGGCTAACAAAGACGTAATTGAAATGGAAGGTACCATTCAAGAAGCACTTCCGAATGCGATGTTCCGTGTGCAACTTGAAAACGGTGCTGAAATGCTTGCACATATTTCTGGGAAAATTCGTAAAAACTTTATTCGTATTCTTCCTGGCGATAAAGTCCGTGTAGAGCTTTCTCCGTATGATTTGACTCGTGGGCGTATTATCTTCCGTATGAAGTAGTGCATACCGTCGTAAGTTCTCGGGAAAAAAAGATGCCTAAACATACGGTATAGACCAAGGCTTTGAGGTTGCTTTTACACTTGGTTTTATCTATACTCATGTGTACTGTGTTTAGGGTTGCAGTTTGAAATCATCGTTTCATGGTTTTAGGGTAGCTGCTTCTTAAAGGGCTGATTGCCTTCGTGTCCATCCTGATGAGGTTTCATCAGACGGTCGTTGATGTTTTCTGTACTTCCTAAATACAACAGGCTTGCTTCTCAAGAAGGTTCTGGGTGTCTTGCGTATTATTGCTTTTGCCTTTTACCTACATAAAGCATTGATAGATGTTGTTGATTATTAGACATTGCTTTTTAGGATATGTATTGCTATGAAAGTACGTGCTTCTGTTAAGAAAATTTGCGACAAGTGCAAAGTCATTCGTCGTCGTGGACGTGTAGCGGTCATTTGTGAAAACCCCAAACATAAGCAACGTCAAGGATAATGCCTTTTGGCACTTGAAAGAGAGACTTTTACCACAGTGTTAGGGTCTCTCTTTTGTATCTCTTAGGATTTACGGAGATTCACTTTTCGCCTCTAGCCCCATTGCTCAGTCTTATGCTTAAATGGTTGTGTTAATGTGCTAAGTAACGTCCCTGTTTGCTTTCCCCTTCTTTCTCTTGAGCCAACTCTCCTGCGTTTAGTGGAAAGTGAATCTCCTCCCTCTTTACAATTCAGTTTGTTTTGCTTACTATAAAACCATATTCAAAAACAAACGTTTTCTACCTCATTCTATTCCTCAGTAGCTCAATGGCAGAGCATGCGGCTGTTAACCGCAGGGTTGTAAGTTCGAATCTTACCTGGGGAGTTTTTTATCTCAAAGCCCATAGCGTCACGCTGTGGGCTTTTGGTGTTTAGGGCATGTTTTGGCTATACTAAAGGGTAGTAGTCTTGTTTCCTTTGTGTGTGTCATAGAAAGCCCTCATACCATGATGATGACCTCTGAATCTTCGTCTCAAGCAACCTCGAAAGTGTATCCTCGCCCTTACAGTTGGCAGATTGTAGATGGTCATGAACGAGCACCGCATCGTGCATTTCATCGTGCCATGGGGCTGGAAGATCCAGACTTTGGGAAGCCTTTTATTGGGATTGCTTCCACATGGAATGAGGTAACCCCTTGTAATATTACCCTACATGACCAAGCAGAGTCGATTAAGGCGTATTTAACCGAAAAAGGGGCAGTGCCTCGTGAGTTTACCACCATTGCCGTGAGTGATGGTATTGCCATGAATCATCCAGGGATGAAAGCTTCTCTTATTAGCCGTGATGTGATTACTGACTCGATTGAGTTAGTGATGCACGCTCATTGTTATGATGCGTGGGTGGGGCTTGCAGGATGTGATAAAAGCTTACCTGGTATGATGATGGCAATGGCACGTTTAAACCGCCCCGCAATTTTCCTTTATGGGGGGTCGATGATGCCTGGGCATTTGGACGGGCAGGATTTAACCGTTCAGGATGTGTATGAAGCGGTGGGGGCGTTTGCTGCTGGGAAATTGGATGAGCATCGCTTGTGTCAAATTGAAAAAAGTGCGTGTCCTGGACCAGGGTCGTGTGCGGGTCAGTTTACGGCTAATACCATGGCGTGTGTGGCAGAAGTGATTGGGCTTGCCTTGCCCAGCTCATCAGCACCTCCTGCGATTGCGGAGGAACGCAAAAATATTCATGAGAAAGTGGCAGATGCTGTCCTTGCGATGTTAGAGCAAGGTATTACGCCCCGTAACATCTTGACCCTCAAGGCGTTTGAAAATGCGGTACGTATTGTGGCTGCAACAGGGGGGTCTACCAACGTGTTGCTCCATTTACCTGCGTTGGCGGCTGAATGTGGTTTAACCTTAACACTGAATGATATGGGCGTATGGTTTGATACGACTCCCTTAATTGCAGACCTCAAGCCAGGTGGACGCTATGCCATGGCTGACCTTTACGCCGTAGGAGGCGTTGGGGTGATTATTAAAGCGATGCTTGAGGGTGGATTACTCCATGGGGATGCTTTAACCGTGACAGGCAAAACGCTTGCTGAAAATTATGCTCATATGCACGTGCCTAGTCATCAAGATGTGGTGCGTCCTGTCACACAGCCCATCAGCCCTAAAGGTGGGTTAAAAATACTGTATGGTAACTTGGCTGAAAATGGTTGTGTGGTAAAAGTGGCGGGGTTAAAGCATAAACAACACCGAGGTCCTGCCAAGGTATTTAACGGTGAGGATGAAGCATGGGCTGCCGTACAGTCTTGCCAGATTAAAGCGGGTGATGTGGTAGTGATTCGTTACGAGGGTCCTAAAGGTGGTCCTGGGATGCGTGAAATGCTTGCCGTTACAGCAGCACTTTACGGGCAAGACCTTGG
>JBJTUH010000065.1:0-14322 GCA_046080605.1 Vampirovibrionales bacterium | reverse complement strand
ACTGCGTACTTTCGCCAGTACCTTACGCCACTGTTCGGTCAGGGCATAAGGGGCATCGCTTTGACAGACCATCACGCCGTCTTCTGTAAGAATACGGCGTACATTGCCATAAAACTCACGCGTAAACAAGCCTTCTCCAATAGAAACGGGGTCAGTAGAGTCTACAATCACCACATCAAAAGACGCATCAGGGGCATTTGCTACATAGGCTACGGCATCTTCAAACTTTAGCGTCACACGGGGGTCTTCTACCTTACTGGCAATGCCTGGTAAGTGGTCTTGACACACACGCACCACACGCTCATCAATTTCACATAATACCGCTTCTTCCACACTGGGATGTTTTAACACTTCACGAATGACACCCCCGTCACCCCCACCCACCACTAACACACGCTTTGCAGGACGTGGTAGTGCAAATAAAGGCGTATGAGCAATAACTTCATGGTAGGTGGTTTCATCTTTTTCTGTGGTCATAATGCACCCATCCAGCAACAGCATACGCCCCATGGCTTGGGTGCGTACTACGTCAATACGTTGAAAGGGGCTTTGTTCCGTGTGGAGGGTATCCAACACTCGGTACGTTACGCCAAACCCTCGGGTTTCGTCTCGTTCAGTAACCCATAAATCTAATGGGGAAGAGGATGTCATCATCATGTGTGTATCTTGCTCCTTATGCCAATGGCGTAGCCTAAAAACGAGGTGGCATCAATGCCTCCTTGTTTAGTATCCTATCAACGCACGGAGAAAACAAGGGAAGGCTAATGTCTATGAAACTCTATGAAACGTGGCGGGAATATCCTAGCATGCACCAGTAAAGTACCTTCACGTCATACAGACCTATCTTCAAAGTAGGGGATACCCTTGTGGCATCCCGTCTTGGGGAGACCAGAGACATAAACATGGCACTCGTCTGATGGCTCCGCAAGACCTTGCACGTTCACATTACAGACATTTTAGCTGGTTTTTGCATCACCTCATCAAAATCTTTCATCACGACATGAAGGGCTTCAAGGATATCGTATTGATAGATTTCAAAGTCAGCCATTGAGTGAATCGTAAAAGCCTTCTTAACACGACTTGTTTTGTACTTCTTCGTACTTGACTCTGGATAATTGGTTATATTGGTTCTAATGGAATCAGACCATAGCACAAGTGGTGTACCTGTCACAGAAGTACCATACACCACTTCAACATTATGGTTAGGCTTCTCAGCTTTAGTGTTGAATAAAACTTCAGGAAAAATACCAGATTGTGGCTTTTGTCCTTCTGCACAAAATGCAAACCAAAGAACATCTGCAATATATCCTTTGCCAAAACTAACTTCGGACGTAAAGGCTGTTTGGCAGTATTGATAATCATATTTGAATTCTTTTATAGTTTGTCCTTTTGTAGTTTGTCTAGATCCAGAGAGATTAGAGTCTTTATTATATTCCTCAATCTGAAACGCACGCTCAAAAAAAAGCTCTAAACGATTTAATACTTCTTGGTCTTGAGATGAAAGCGTCATGGTAGTAGCGTTTCTCACGGAGAAAGGGGAGTGACAATACAAAGGGTGACAAGCGGTGAAGTCCATGAAGTTTAGTATATCAAAAGCACTAAGACGTTGGCAGTTAGGTAGATACAGATGTTTCGTTTATGATGAGTAGCAAGCAACCTGTCATCACTGTTTTTATGTCGCCATTACCTCCCATCGAACGATAAGGAACCCTACATTTTATGATGATGTTATCCTCTTGCGGTGAGTACCCTGCCTACACTGGCACCCCTGAAGTTTCCCTTGAAGCAACGCCTTTCCGTATTGAAAACACCCAACGCTTTACCGTAGTAGCGGGACCCTGCGTGATTGAACATGACGGACAAGTCAACCGAGACGTAGCAGCGTATTTATCGGAGGTTTTCCAACAATTTCCCGAGGTAGACTTTTACTTCAAAAGCAGTTATGACAAAGCCAACCGTACCTCTGGCACTTCTTACCGAGGTCCTGGTACCACGGGCGGACTGGGGATTTTAGCCGATATTAAAGCACGCTATGGGGTAAAGCTGTGTAGCGATGTTCACGCAGCCCATGAAGTAGCAGAAGCAGCAGACGTGTTAGACATGCTCCAGATTCCTGCGTTCCTGTGTCGTCAAACCGATTTACTCCTTGCTGCAGGCGAAACAGGAAAGCCCGTCCAAATCAAGAAAGGACAGTTCCTAAGTCCGCAAGAAGTCATTCATTGTGCCAACAAGGTACTTGAAACAGGCAACCGAGATGTTTTTATCACCGAGCGTGGTACCACCTTTGGGTATAATAATTTAGTGGTTGATATGCGGAGTATCCCCATTGTGAGTAGCTTTGGACTTCCCATTTTGCTGGATGCAACGCATAGTTGCCAAGCTCCTGGCGGACTCAATGGTAAATCGGGCGGTAATAGAAACTATGCTCCTATGCTTGCACGTGCAGCGGTTGCGGCAGGATGCCATGGCTTATTTTTCGAAACCCATCCTGACCCCGATAAAGCCCTGTCAGACGGTCCTAACCAGATTCCTCTTAGCTGGGTTGAGCCCATGATACGTCAAGTGCTTGCTATCAGAGCTATCACCACGTAAACAAGCTTTAAGCATCCTACCCGTATACACTAAGTCCCTTTTCGTTAGAAGAAAAGGGACTTTTAATGGTTAAGGTGAAAGCAATAAGGCTTAAGGAAGCGTCACCTTCAGTGTGCCTCGTGTGGCATTAAACGTGGCGTTAACGCCTTGAGGAAAGGTACTACACACCTCACCATGTCCCACAGAAAAACCATAGCCAATCGGAAAATCCCAATCGCCATAACGGCTAGCAATGTGTGCAAGGGTATTCGCTAGCCAGTGTCCTATGCCCTCAGAAGGTTCAGGGGTAATAAACGAAAAATCTCCTAAAATAAGTCCTTTTAAATGCCCTCCAAGCATGCCCGCTTGAGCAAGGGTATTCAACTTACGATCCACCCGATACAAACTCTCTTTCCAGTCCTCCAGAAATAAAATAGCACCTTCAAAAGAAGGCACATACGCACTACCCGCCATGGCTGCCAATAAACTCAGATTGCCACCCATTAAGCGTCCTTGCGTAACACCTCGGCGTAAACACTCCCAATCATCAGGAAAAGCGTTGGGGATACTATAATCTGTTGGCGTGATAGAAGCCTGATAATGGTGTAACACAGGGAATAAGGTTTCTTTCGCCCACGCAAGTTCTGGCGGGTGAATCCAATTAGAGGTAAGCATAGGTCCATAAAGGCAAGGTACCTCTGGGGCATGCGTTAAACACCCTAAATGCAGTGCCGTAATATCACTAAAGCCAATCAGTGGTTTAGGGTTCTCTCTCAAAATAGACCAATCAACCAAGGGGAGAAGCCTCATGCTACCATAGCCCCCACGGGTACACAGGACAGCATCCACTTCAGGGTCAAGAAAAGCCGCATGTAAGTCGCTCACCCGTTGTGCATCAGTACCTGCTAAACCAATACCGCCATAGTCAGGCTCTGCAGCATAGGGGAAAAACTTTGACTGGTACCCTAGCTCTAAGAGAACCTCAAGCCCTGCATCCAAGGTTTCAGGTGCAGAAGCAGACGCTGGAGAAACGATTCCAAACGTCAATGATGAGACAGAATGACTATGATTCAGAGACAACATCATGGTAGAAGATTTCTTAGTAACAGGGTAAGAGACTTACTTCAGTCATAGAGAAACCACAGGGCAATGCCATAACATCGCCCTGTAGCACATTAAAAAGAATTAAACACGAGCAGCCGTGAGTGCTTCAAGTGCCTGCATTGCAGCATCGTAGTTGGGTTCACTGGTGACTTCAGGCACCACTTCACAGTAAGCAATGGCACCCTGTGCGTCAATGATGACCACTGCACGAGTCAACAAACGCAAGTCAGGCAATAACAACCCATAAGCTTCGCCAAAGTTGGCGTTACGATGGTCGCTCAAGGTCATCATGGTTTCCATGCCCTCTGCACCACAAAAACGCTTTTGTGCAAAAGGTAAATCCATCGAAACAGTCACAAGTTGCACAGGCATGTTCTGAAGGCGTTGGAAGAACTGACGACTCTGAATCTGGCATACGGGAGTATCTAAAGAAGGCACCACATTGAGCATCGTCACTTGACCACGGAAGGTGTCAAGCGTGATGGTCTCAAGCCCTTGGTTTAACAATTGAAACTGAGGTGCTTGCTGTCCTTGTTGAATGGTTTGCCCTTGCAGGGTCATGGTGTTGCCTTTAAAGGTCACTTGAGCCATAAGATGTATAGACTTTCTATTGAGATTGCATGAATAACACACAGAAAAACATGAGAGATAAAAACACTTGCCCCTGAACCCTTTCTAGCGAAAGACCTCTGAGCCAAGATGTTCTTGAAATAGTATAACGAAAACCCATCCCCTCTGACCATAGCCTTCCCAAAGCTCGTTTAACCAGAGGGAACCTCACGACACCATTTTAAGAGCCTTTCCTTTGTAACTATTCGTAAAGTAAAGCGGGTATAATAGCCTCTTTACACCACAAGACCCTTTATTACGAAAGAAAAAAATGCTATACTTTACTTCTCAAAGTAATATAACTCAACAGACATTTCATCAAGTAAGCCATACTTTTTTTCAGTCTTTAAACCCGTCCAATACGCAAGGACACCTCAACCCAGTCAACAGAAAGGCAAGAGAAAACAGACCCGTATACAAAACAAAAAAGTGCTGACTGAACCTCATGCCTAAAACTTCTTTTACAGAAACGTGCAATTCTTATGATTTGATTGTTTTTATTTTTTTGTAGCATAGAACCACCAAGCATTCCTACCCTATGGTTCGGCACTATGCTATGTCACATTCATTCTGTTTTCATTGACCACGTGCTTCGTTTTGACATGGTGTTGTGTCTCTCGTTTTACATCTCAGCATCCATCCGTGGCGGCGCGCACAAAGCTTCACCACGTATGGGAGGTCATACTTAAGTTTCTATCTCACAACACATACAGGATGTATGCGTCACGTGAATCCCCTAGAACGTCAATGCCCTCAAGAGTGTAGCCTTCGTGAGACCCTCCCTTTTTGTGTCTATCCATCTGTTTTTAGTGTGAAGGATCACCCTATACCTATGACCTCTCCCGTAATGCCTTCTTGTGACACCTCTGAGCTGTCAAGCTGTATTTCTGGTAAAAGTGCCATTGCACTTCAAAGTACCCTCGTATCTCTACAAAAGCAAGGCATCAAACGCATCGCTGATGCTAAAAAAGCGGCTGCCGAGCTTTCAAAAGATATCCGAGACTACTGGGATTTAATTGAAACCGTTGCTCGGGTTGAAATGAGTCGTCTGCCTCATTACCTTATTACGCACGATGAAATTATTGGCATTGGGGCTTTAACCCTTCACATGATGTTTGAAAAAAATCCAGACCGTGAGTATAACGTCACGTATTTATCCACTGCCATCAAGTGGGCTGTACGTAATGAGCTTAGAAATCGGTATAAATGGTATGCCTCCAAAAACATGACCGATGAGACCGAACAAGATACCGACGAAGAAACCACTGAAACCAGCTCACTTAGTGCGGAGGAAGATACCTCAACCAGTATCACACCAAGCCCACAAGGATTGTCTCAGGCAATGTACGGCACAGTGCTTTCAGTAGACGGCATGATGGATGCTGAAAACCCTTTTGAGCTACGAGACGGCGCCCAAACGCCTGAAGAGCAAACCGAGTCTTCAGAGCTTGGACTCATTATCAAACAAGCCATGACCCGTTTGCCCGAACGGGAACGCCAAATTATTGAAGCTCGGTATTTCCAAAATCTGAAAATGCGTGAAATTGGTTTATTGTTCAATATTTCACCTTCTCGGACTTCTCGTATCGTACAGGCAGCACTGAATCGTCTCAAGGTTGAACTGAAACGGCGCACCGAAAGCATTGAAAGTTATATTGCTTAGTTGCTAGCACACTCGAAGTACCCCCCTCTTGTTGGCTCTTGTCGCAAGAGGGGGGTTTAAAATACCAACCTCAATACATACTAAGAACTTATGAGGAAGCCCTAAAGAATATATCAGCATCTATAAAAAACGCACGTACGCACGGTATAATGAAGGGCAATCTTTTATGAAAAGTCATCAAGGCAAATGCGTCTTGAGTGTGATAAGTCTTTACGCTCGCTTGATGAGCGCACCTTTTTTATTTCATAGACTGGAAGGAGTCACCTACTGCGATGATGATTGTTGCCTCTCCTACAAACACTACCATCCAAATGCTTAACTTAGTCGCTCAAGCAGAGACCCTACAGCCTCAATTAGACGAGGCAGTACAACGAGTGATTCACTCAGGACAGTATATTTTAGGGCCTGACGTAACCCAGTTTGAGCAAGAAGTTGCGAGCTATCTTGGGGCATCGCACGCCATTGGCGTTGCCTCAGGGACAGATGCCCTCTACCTTGCCTTGATGGCATTAGGCATAGGCTCGGGGGATGAGGTTATCACCACCAGTATGTCCTATGTCGCAACCTCAGAAGCCATTGCTCGGACAGGTGCCACACCCGTATTTATAGACATTGACCCCATCACGTTTAACCTAGAGCTTTCTCAATTAGAACAAGCTCTGAGCTCCAAAACAAAGGCAGTGTTACCCGTGCATCTGTTCGGGCAAGCCGTGGATATGACAACCCTCATACACTTTGCCACCCGCCATGGCTTACGTGTCATTGAAGATTGTGCGCAAGCCATGGGTGCCACGTGGCAAGGGCAAGCCGTGGGTACCTTCGGGGATGCTGGGTGCTATAGTTTTTTCCCCACCAAAAACCTAGGGGCAGCAGGCGATGGCGGACTTGTGACAACACAAGACAAAGACCTCGCAGAAAAGATTCTTATTCTACGACTTCATGGACAAACACAACGGTATCATCATGCCATGCACGGTGGCATTAACAGCCGTTTGGATAGTATCCAAGCAGCCATTTTACGAGTCAAATTGCCTCATCTTGAGGGTTGGAACCAAGCACGACGCACCCTTGCAAAACAATACAACCAAGGGCTTAAAGCACTTCAAGGCGTTGTGTGTCCTAGCATGCCTGAAGAAGAACAAGCGCATGTGTTTCATCAATATACTCTGCGCATCACACCAAAAGCGAAGCTTTCCAGAGACGCATTACAGCAAGCCCTAGCGGAGAAGGGGATAGCCTCAATGATTTACTATCCTGTCCCCCTTCATCATCAAGGGATTCATGCAACCCTTGGGTATGCTGAAGGAAGCTTACCCCACGCTGAAACCATTGCCAAAGAAGTCCTTTCCCTGCCTATTTGTCCACAGTTGTCAGAAACGGCGGTGTCGTATATTCTTGAGACGCTTCAGGCACTTCTGGGCTAGCAGCTGGTAAAGTACTGGGTCGATTGGAAAAATGTTGGCTCGCTTCGGCACGTGTACGTGGAAGAGCTTGATACCCCGCATTTTGTGCCACCATCTGAGGTAGTGCACCTTGTTGCCATGCTTTTTCAAGAATCATCAAGCGTTTCACCAGTGCATTTTCTTCTGGTAAATGAGGGGCAATATAGTCCCATTGTTTTGTGGTAGTGCCTTTTTTCGGAGGACGAAGTGCAAGGGCATCTGAAGAAAGATGCTCTTGCTGTGCAACGTACCACCACGTATGACGCAAGGGGTCTTGTACTGCTAAGGTGGTCTCAGGATGCGTTTGGAAATAATGCCAAACAGTGGCTTCACGTGTCCAGCCCTCAATTTCCTCTTCCACACTATTGGTTAAATCATCATGGAGTGCCTCATGGGCAATGAGTGCAGCAAGGGCTTGAGGGGGAGCGTGTCTATGACGCTCTGCAATAAACAAATAAGGTTTCCCTTCAGGTGCAATCCAGCTTAACGCATCATAGCGTGCATAGTTCGGCGAAAGGGTGGCAAGGACTTTAAGCAATAACCTTGAACGATGCTGTGCAATACTTCGTAGTGCTTCTTGTGCCTCGGGCAAAGGACATACAGACAAAAGATGTAATGCCTTCATTAAAGGAATGTCTTGTGCGTAAGGAAGCCAAGGGTTTAAGGATACTGGAGGCTGTTGTACTTGGTGCGATGTTGATGTGTGAGAGGGGACTGGTTTAACACGTGGCATGGGCATGACACGCAAGTTTGCTCCCTCTGGAGGATAAGGCACCCCAGCATTACCAGATTGAGGCATTTGACTTAGAGCTGCAGCAGCAGAGGGATCAGGTACCCTAGATAAAACACGTGCGTGGCTCAAAGGCATTGCACACAGCAGTAGACCCATCACAAAACCACCAGTAAGCCACCTGTTTAACCTACATTGCATGACAACATGCTTCCTACAGAAAGGAACAATGGTAAAAGACCAGAGTCTATACCCTCTATCCATTAGGATAAATCCGAGGTGGGTCCAATAAAATACAGCTGATGGAAAATATCAATAATAGCCTCTTCTCCATGACTACGACTTTCTTTTTTGAAAATATCTTCATAATCTCGGATACTCGCAGCAGAGCCTAACTGATTTAAGAGCTGACGCATTTGAGCAGACTCATAGTATTCACCGCGCTCAAACAACAAAATACGAGTCAGGCTTGCGAGAGGAATGTTAAAAAAGCTTTCAATACAATCGGGGTCAAAATGTTTCCCACAGTCTCGGCGAAAGATACCCAACACACGGTCAAAAGGCATACGATTCCGATAATGACGACGAGATGTTACAGCATCAAACACATCTGAAATCGCCACAATACGCCCTAAGAAAGGAATCTCAACGCCCCTCAATCCTCTAAAGTACCCTGTACCATCAAACTTTTCATGGTGAGACGCGGCAATTTCGGGTACATTCGATAAATGTCTATCAAAGCGAATGTTCTTCAAAATTTCATAGGTATAATACGCATGCTTTTGAATGTGTTTATACTCATGCTCGGTCAGTCGTCCATCTTTTAAGAGGATATCTTCACGAATCCCAATTTTTCCGATATCGTGCAGCAGTGAAGCATAGTTCAAGGCTTCCATGTCATCTTTAGGCAATGTGAGTTGTTCACCCACGAGCATGGAATAATCGGCAACCCGTCTCGAGTGTCCTGCGGTAATGGGGTCTCGTGCGTCAATCGTACTTGCGAGGGTATGAATGAAGCTTTCAAAGGCAAGCTTTTGTGTATTCACAAGCAGTGCATTTTCCAGTGTAACCCCTGCCAAACTGCTAATAGTGGTCATCAGCTCTTCATCTTCAGCCGTAAACACACCACCTTGCTTATTCAGCACTTGGAATACCCCAATGGTTTCCATTTTACGGTTCCGTATTGCCATACAGAGCAAATTGTTGGTTTTATACCCCGTGCGTTTATCAATCGAAGGGTTAAACCGAGGGTCGTTGTAAGCATCCTCAATATTAAGTGTTTCACCTGTTTTTACAACATAGCCTGCAATCCCTTTATAGGCAGGGAAACGCAATTCTTGTTCCTCAATACCAATACCCACTTTTGACCATAACTCATTCGTGTCACGGTCAAGGAGAAATACCGTACAACGTTCGGCATTGAGTGCCGTAGCAGTTTCATCAGTAATTAAAGCCAACAGCTTAGAAATATCTTGCTCGCCCGCCATGGCTTGTCCCATTTTAAGCAAAGACATCAAGGAAGTGACATAGGTATCACGGTCTTGAACAGGTGCTTCATCTAACGAGGCATCTTCGCCTAACAAGAGTTTCTCTGAAGAAATATTGAAAATTTGATTGGTAGCTCGACGCTGAATCACCTGCTTCCAAGTATCAAGGTCAAGCTGATAAAGTTCTTCTTCAATATAGCGTGCTAAAAAGTTAAGATGATAGGCTTCTGCCACACGCAAGCCTTCAAGATAGCTTGCAAGTGCAAGTGAATGGTCTGGAATGCCTGCATACACCTTCCCCATTTCAAGATGGGTTTTTACCAATTCCTCAATGGCGTGTTCATCTTGGAAAATACTGATGGCTTCACTCATAGACTCTAAAGCTTCATAGAAGTTCTTTTGAGCAAAAAGAACGCCGCCCAGCATACGCACCGCAATACCGTAATTCACCTTTTCAGGCACCCGCTTAAGCAAATGAATGACCTCATGACGAAGTAAGGTTTCACAGTCAGAGTATTCACGGCTTTTATAGTGAATATAGGCCATATATAGCTTACACAACCCAACCGTTTCGGGGTCTTCAATGGCGGACACCTGATGAATGAGTGTGTCAATTTTTTGTTGTGCTTCCCCAAGGTGTCCTTGACGAATAGAAAGCAAGGTAAGATAGGTAGAAAGTTGACGAGACTGCTTTTTATCATGAAGCTGATCGCTTAAACGAATGGCACGTTTAAATGCCACCTCTGCCCCTGCGAAATCTTCCAAATGCATCTGGATGCGTCCCATATGACGCAACGTCGCAATTTCCTCTTGGCTAATAAACAAGTTTTCTTTCACGCTCAAGGCACGATGTAACAGCGTTAAAGCATGGTGAAAGTCTCCAATACGGTCATAGTATCGTGCAAGACTATCGAGGAGCTTAGCAGCCTCAAGCCCTTGAGGGTTACAAATACTTAGACCCTTTTTATAGCGTGCCACAGCCTCGCTATAATCCCCTTTATAAAAGTAAACCAGTCCTGAGTAATGCAAATAACGTGCATAAACCTCAAGCATCCCAGGGGCACCATACTGTAACTTAATCAGTTGCTTTGCTTCATCAAAAAAATACTGTGCTTTATAAGCCCCGCCATCATTTTTTTCAAGCTGATAACGAATCCAGCCCATTTCCAAAAGGCACAGAGCGGAAAAAGCACCTTTTGACTTATCTTGTTGAAACGCCTGAAAGGCTTGGTCAAAATAGGTTTCAGCTTCTCTTAATTGCCCTTGAAAAAGCAACTGATTCCCCTGTAAATAATGCAGTTTTGCCTCTTGCATTGAGGTTGTCTCAGGGGCGAAACTTCCTAACCCCGAAGATGAAGCAGAAGCCTGTTGCGTTTCGGGATACGTCGTGCCTGAACGAGTTGAGGAAAACCCACCTTGAAGCAACTCATTCAATGCTTCGCCAGAGTCATCCATATCCACTACCCCCTCAATAGAGCTGAAAAAGCGGGTCATTTTATGGTCAGGTGTCATCATTGCAAATAGCACGTATCAAATCTTAATGGCACATCACAACACACGCATTGACTCAAAAGAAAAAACGCCCTAAACATCAAGCGTCAACCATGACAGTCATTAGCCTAGTTATCGCATGCTACAGACCTTTTTTGTGGTCCATCTCAAAGATATCCTCTAACTGTCGTAGCCCTAGTATAGCAATGAAGCCCAAGGATGAAAAGAAACTTATTGCATTATATAGACAATCTTTTAAGGTGAGATAGCTCACTTGGAGCTTTTTCTAAGCAATTTTAGGCATCTTATTGTTTTCATTATCGTAAGTCTTTCAGACCCTTGAGTTTTTCTCTCATACCCTTGATCGTTTCTCTGTATTTGTCAGGATTCGTTAGACTACCCCCATTCATTAAGTTTTATACTTTATCCCCTCTGTTTTATTTCATATGATTCGTTTGATTTTAAGTTCAAAGAAAGAGCCTCTTTGTTATGATGTATAGCTTCGCTTCAGCCTCTGCTTCAGCTTCAACCTCTGCCTGTGCAGGCGGTACCTACTATAGCGGTTACCCCCGACATTCCAAGCGTTCTTGTGGCGGATATGACGGATGCGATACCAGTAACTTTACACAGTATTTTGGTCGTAGTGGTCACGACAAATACGGTAGCACCTCTCGTTCTATGGCAAGTGCTTGGGCCAATGCGTTTTCAAACAGTGGATGGATGGATGCTTGGGGAAGTAGTTCAAGCCGTGCTGGTAGCCGTGCCTCAAGCTATGATAGTGGATGTTATGACTATAGTAGCTACGGTAAGGGCAATTACGGTAAGGCATGTTATGACACTGGTAACTATGACTATAGCGGTTATGGCAAAGGTGGCTATAGTGACTATGACTACAACTACACTGATGCAGGTGACACCTACACCAACTACGATAACGATACAGCCATTGATGATAGCTACAATACCAATAGCTATAATACCTACGATGATAGCTTTAATACCTACGTAGACAATAGTGTAACCAATAATTATTACAACTACATCTTAAATAGTGGCAACAAAACCAATATTGAAGATAGTGGTAACGTATTCAATGCCAACGTCACAGGAGGCAGAGCAAGTAGCAATAGCCAAGCAACAAGCAATAGCTCCAGCACAAGTCAAGCAAACAGCAGTAGCAACAGTACAGGTAGGTCTACAAACACAGGTAAAACCAATCGCCCTTGCCCCCCAAGTCAAACCACGCCACAAGGAAATCCTGATTGGGCAAAGTTTGAAGGTGACCCCATCGTCACCACAAAATACGGAAAGTACCACGTCCCCTTAAAAACAGGACAAACTAAAACCCTCGTGGATGACCCCTCTGACCATTCCAAACTCTCCGTAACAGGAGGCAAGTCTCAGGGTGCAACCATTGCAGACTATACCTATAATGGAATAAAGTACAGCTTCAATGCTCGTGATGGTGCCGTTTATCAAGGTGACACACGTCTTGGTAGCCTAAAAGACAAAGGTCATTTCAACTATGATATTGGAGGCGGTCGTCAGATTGTAAGTCGTAATGTCAAGGGTAAAGAAGTCTTCGCCGTACGTGGTGGTGACTCAGAATATTACTACCAACTTGACCAACGTTCAAACAGTAAAGACCCTTACTGGAACCTCTATATGGCTGAAAACCGTGACAGTGCTGCCAATGATGCCACAGGGGTCCCTGAGGTGATTCGTGGACTCAACCACAGGTAACATTCAAACCCTCTTAGAACAAGAGTCCTTTGCAAGAAGATGCAAAGGACTCTTGTGTGTTTATGAAAAAATCATCCTAACACAGGAAATCGTGAGACTATGTGCCGTGATGAGCTTCCAAAAACTTTTCTGCATCCATCGCTGCCATACACCCACTACCCGCCGCCGTAATTGCTTGACGGTAACGAGTATCCTGCACATCACCACAGGCAAAGAGTCCTTCAACATTCGTTAAAGACGTGCCAGGGATGGTTTTAATATAGCCTGCCGCATCGAGTTCAAGAGAAGACCCTTTAAACAGCTGGGTGTTGGGCTGATGCCCAATCGCCACAAAAACCCCTTGCGTCGGATAATCGGAAACTTCACCTGTTAACAGATTTTTTAAACGAATAGCCGTTACGCCACCCTCTTTTGTCCCAAGAATATCCTCTACGCCACTATCGTAAATAAAGTCAATTTTGGGGTTTTCCTTCGCACGATCCACCATAATTTTGCTGGCACGGAACTCTTTACGACGGTGTACCACAGTCACCTTGCTACAAAAACGGGTAAGGAAGTTGGCTTCTTCCATGGCAGAGTCACCCCCGCCCACCACGACCACTTCTTTCCCACGAAAGAAAAAGCCATCACAGGTGGCACAAGCAGAAACCCCATGCCCCATGAGCGTTTTCTCAGCGGGAAGCCCAAGTAATTTGGCAGAGGCACCTGTTGAAACAATGACAGTCTCGGCTTTCAGTGTGCGTTCTGAGGTTTTGACCGTAAAAGGGCGTGTAGTAATATCAACACTTTCAACCATTTCAGGCAGAATCGTGGTACCAAAGCGTTGAGCTTGAGCCTTAAACTGTTCCATCATTTCAGGTCCCATGATACCCTCTGGGTACCCTGGAAAGTTTTCAACCTCGGTGGTCGTGGTAAGTTGCCCACCAGGTTGTAAGCCTTCAAATAATACAGGCGATAAATTCGCACGTGCAGCATAAATGGCAGCCGTGTAACCTGCAGGCCCCGAGCCAATAATGATGACAGAGTGATGTTCAGAAAGAACCGAAGAAGCCATGACAAATACCATGTCCTTATGACTAAGTAAGATTAAAAACTGTTCAATTGACAGAGAGAAAGAACGGTGCTTTTTAGCCACATACGACCAAAGACACTGTTACAACGCACACAGTAAAAAGTATTTTATGGTTATACCACACAGAGAGCTAGCAGTGTCAACCAGAGAGAAGTATTTTATCTAAAATACATCCTTTCTACGATACTTTTACTCTAATGCAAAAAGTGAAAACTAGAATCAAAGCGCAAACTTATCTTAATATTTGTTTTTATTTAAATATATAAAGTATTTTACCCTCTCTCATCTTTTATCCTGTGATAACGGAAACGCAGGAAACACTCACCCAGACACAAAGGAGATACCCCACCATGAACAGTACCATCGGTACAAGTAGTTTTTCACAAGACCCCTACATGAGCGTGCAACGT
>JBJTUH010000064.1:0-29673 GCA_046080605.1 Vampirovibrionales bacterium | reverse complement strand
CTTGAAAGTTACGCCAAGTTGGAATATGCCATGTTGTTACTTGATATGAAAATCCCTGAAGCGGAGTGGGCAGAACCCAATTTGGTCAGAAAGTTATACCAAGAGGTTGCAGGACAACCTGTGACCAATGCTGGGGTGCTGATGTCATTGGCACGTCTTTCAAGTGCTGTAGGTGAACCCTTTGCCGTTTCGTGGCGTTACTATGAACAAGCGATGGATTTAACCCAGAATGACCCTGATATTATCCATGAGGCAGCAAACTTTTTAAAGTCTCAAGGCAATCATCCTGAGCTGAACCTTGCACCTTATTTTCATAGCTTGCTACAACGTTGTCCCAATGATGTGGAAATCCAACTCGCCTTGGCAGAGTACCTTTCTTGGAATGAAGCCACCCGAGATGAATCCATTAAGATGATGGCAAATATTTTGGCAAGTCACCCCGACCAACAAGCGGATATTGAACGCTTAGTGGCTGAAAATGTGCAGTGGCTGCGTCCCAGTGCAAGCTTAATTCCGTACCTTCGTACCTTGGAGGGGTATTATCCCAATAATCCTCACATCAAAATTGTGCTTGCAAAGTGTTATTTGCAGTCTGGTGGGAATGCTGATATGGGATTTTCCATGTTGCAACAACTCCACGAGCAGTATCCTACGGATGCCGAACTCACCAAAGCCTATATTGATGCCCTCATGAGTACCAAAGGATTACACCGTAAAGCCGCATTACGTTACTTGGGTGAGTTGGTAGAAAGTTGCCCCAGTGACTATGAACTCAAAATGAAGTATGTTCAAATGCTCATTTATGACCGTCAATATCCTCGTGCTATTGCCATGATTGATGAAGTGCTGGCTCAAAACCCGACAGACCCTCGTGCTATTTCTCTCAGAGGGTATGCCATGTTGTGGTCTGGACGTAAGTTTGAGGCTCGAGATTTCTTGGAAGATGCACGAAGCACCGTGCCGAACCAGCCTCTCATTCTGGTGACCTTGGCAAGAGTCTACCGTGAGATAGGGCGTTTTGATAAAGCCATGATTTTACTTGAAGAAGTGCATCGCTTACGTCCTGTGGCACCTCCTGGAACGTTGGTGCATCAAGACGGTATTCCTATTCATCAGACTCCTGCAGAAGACCAAGCACCCGATGGCATGCAACCTGCCCTTGACCAGTCCTCAGAGCTTGCGCCTACCATGCCCAAGAACGTGCAAACGCTTCAAGAGCTTGCTCATAAAGCACCCAGCAAAGCCCTTCTCCAAGCCCTTGCTCATAGCCATACATTAAGTGATGTTGCCCTACTTCCTCAAGGCATTCATACCAGTGACTGGATACCAGCCAGCTATGAGCGGGAAGCTCCTGTGTCTCTTCATCCTCGTTATCCTTCTTTGAAAGTCTCGGTGTCGAAGCCTAGCCCTTCAAAGGCTTCTGTTTCGGGGGTGGCTCGCCAAGAAAGTGGCTCTCAGAGACCCTACGCTCAGGCTTCCTCTTCTTTGTTTCAAGCTCAAGTACAGCGTAAGGCACCGTCTGTGCCTGTGTCTTCTGTGAAAACCCTTGTCACGTTAACCGTGAGTTCTCCTCAAAGCAGTACTTCCCGTACAGGAATGATGCCCAAGGGTGCCTCTATCCCTGTTGGCAATACCCAGCAACATTTGCAACGTTTAACACAAAGTACACAGACACTTGAAGGAAACCTTCAGGTGCTTGATGCACTGCAAGCACAAACCAAGCGAGATATTCAAAAACTGTCTCGTCGTATGGAAGGGCTTTCAGTTGGACATGAAGACACCCTGCATATCCATCATCAGCATAGCCTTGAGGAAGAAGCTTACGCACAAAATATGACCTCTCGTTTGTCGATAGGCGTTCAAGAACCCCTACAAAGTGAGCCTTTGGCTTTAACGATGTACGATGATGCACCTGTCAGTGATATGGATGTCATGGTGGCAGAAGAGGCAGAGCGTTTGTCTCAGGAAATGAACTTATCCATGCGTCCTACCTTACGTGCAGGGTATGTTTACAGTAAGCAAGAAGGGGGGAATGCCCCTGCAACCATTGGGGATGTTTCTGACCGTACCTTTAACATGCGTACCTCAGGCGTACAAAGCCAGCTTTCGTTTTCCATGACTCCCCGCCTTCGTTTACGAGGAGGTGTTTCACCTAGACGTATCTATCTTCCTGACAGAAACCTTGACCCTCGTTCGACATGGAGCTATCAGTATGCCCTAGGCTACACCTATAAAAAAAGTGACAAGTGGACGTGGGATGGAGATCTTGCCTTTACCAACTTTACCCAACCTGGCAATGTCAATGTGACAGGGCAACAAACCTTCCATTATGATTTTAATGACACATGGCACACGAATTTCGGGTTCCGTCGTACGGCGGTTGATAGCTCATTGCTCTCTTTTGCAGGGCAACGAGGTCGTACGGTAGGCAATGTTTGGCGCGATGAAGTGGTAGGACAAGCTCGAGATAATACCGTCTTCTTAGGACTGACTGCCACCCCCAACCGATTTTGGGATATGGGTTTAGGGTATGAGTTTGGCTGGATTACAGGGCATCACATCCCAACCAACTTCCGTAATCAAGTCAATGGTACGGTTGGGTTCACATTGCCTATTTTAGATACGCACTCTATTCGTTTAGGGGCTAATACGTCTTGGATGGGCTATACCAAAGATAGTACAGTGGGCTTTTTCCAAATCATGGGAGTGCCTGGTTCAGGGTCTCCTGTGTCTGACCCCATTCTTGGTACAGGCGTACCAGTGGGGACAAGGTTTGGAGGGTACTTCTCTCCTGAGTCTTTCTTTACCATTGGTGGGCGTGCTGACTTGGCAGGAAGCTTCTTCAAGAAGCGTATTGAGTATAAACTAGGCGGTGGTATTGGGTTCCAAGGGGCTGCCTCTCGTTTAAATAATGTTGCCAATACCAATGTCTTTACGGCGAATGCCCAAGGGCTACTGATGTGGAACATTACCGAGTGGCTCGGTTTATACGGTAATGCTGAGTATCAGATGGCAGGTGATTTATATAATCGTTTCCGCTGGGGGGCTGGGGCAGTGATTCGCCCCAACTGGCGAGCGGTTACCCCTGTGATTAAGCCCTAATGGCTTGAACCTCCTTACATCATTGAAAAGCCCTCTTGGTAAGCATACACTGAGAGGGCTTTTTGGGTGGGCTGTTCGGTATACTCTTGCTGTAAGGTACATACTTAGGCAATGTATTATTAGGTTAGCATAGAACCTCAGTGCGTCATGCACCTTTTTGTTGGGCTTCAAGGAGACACCGCTCAGAGCCTTTTGCTTCCAAATAGCACATGTCACGATACCATAAGACACATACAATCCCTGCATAGGCTAAAAAGTCAGCCAGTACACTGGCTTCTGGGGTTTTCAGCCAATGAGACACCGCCGCAATCACAGGGAAGGCTAAAAGTGCTTCAATCCCATGATGTGCCACTGTATGTAGGCTCAAAGGCGTAAGATAGAGCTTATCCAGAATGACGAACATAAGCTTGATATGCAATAACACGTGGGTCGTACAAAAACTCAAAACTACCCCTCCGAAACAAAGGTAGTCACTACTTTCTTTCGTTTTGAAAAATTCTCCTAATTTTACAATCCGCATACAAGATAAAATCCACGTAATAACCATGATTAAATAAAGTTTCATGGATCCCACCATGATGCTACCTTGAAGCAAAGGGTGTTGAAAATAAAAGTACTCTATGATCATCCCCATCATTGCCACAAACAGTGCAGTAACCCAGAACCTACTTTGGTTTTTATGTGTGGGTGTTAAAGTACAAGCGTTCAGTGCCTCAGAGACCCTTAGGGTTGGGTGAATACTTATAAAAAGGCATATGGATGAAAATGCTATTTTAATATCTTTATAGAGACTGACATAGTTTATGGGTTTGATAGTATAGTAATAAAGAAAAGGAATGATATAACTTAAATGTACAAAAGAAATGATTTGGCTAGGAATCGAGAGATAAAAAACAAAATAGAAAAAAAGTATGATCCAGAAAAGAAAAGCGGCTAAAGATAGCACAAGTTTTAAGAACCCATGTAGTGAGGCATACTGTCGTTTGTAAGGCTTACGATAGGAGGGTGGTGATAAAATGGCTTTTTGTTTAATCACGTCCCTCTGTCTCAATAAAAAGCAAGGATGATAAAACAAGTATAAAAAAAGCCCTGCAAAAAAAAACGAAAGTAAAACGAAGGCTTCTGAGCTTACCATGACCCCTAGTTTTTGAGGGGCAATGGTATTGAAACCAGTTTGATACTTAAAAGAAAGTATGAATATATCCATATATATCAAAAAGCAGATTCCCCATGTGATATAGGGGTAATGGTATTTTTTAAAATGAGTGTGTAGTAAAGCTGGAAAGGTTAAAAATACCCCAAGAAGGAGAAAGCTATGCCCTAATAAGCCCTTGCTCCTTAACAGAGCGACATGATGCAAAAAGTTTTTCAGCCATTCTAATAAGGGTGTACCCCATGAGGTATGCAACAGCCATTCATGGGTATGAAGTAGTAGATAGACTTGAGCTAATCCCCAAAGCAATAAATGTCCAAAGCTAATAAAAGCAATAATACCCATAACACTAGAATACAAAGGAGAAAGCATGGCAAATAAGAAATGACAGAGTGAAAGAAATGATTTCTCTTTTTTCATTGTACATGCCTAATGTTTTGTGATAAAAGTCATTTTTGTAGAGGGTAGGACCTCTAGGAATGGTACCACATTAAACAAAACAACTTCAAATGATGTGTCATGTCATGCATGACCCTTACATCTTTATGATTCTCATAAGGATGTAAGGGGATAAGATCAAGATTAATCGTTTAGCGAAGAGGCTTTGAAGAGGTATGTGGTTTGGAAGTAGGAGAAGATTTCACCCCCATTTTTTTAAGTTGCTGGTGAGTCTTTTGTACTTCTTCAGGGGCATAGGTGCGGAGACTCGTTTTTAGAAGCTTGGTTAGATAAGGAACTGACGGTTTGCCAACCCCAGTAGTAACAGAATGAGGATGAGAAGAGGGTAATGCCTTGGAGGGAGGGTTATAGTTTTGTGGAGGTGCTTTGATGACTGCATTACAAACCAAATTTGCACCGATACCTCCAACAAGTCCAGCTAAAGGACCACCCCTACTCGCAGCAGATAATCCTGTTGCAGCAGTCGCAACAGCACAAAACATATTCCGTGCGAAGTTTTCGCTCATGGTTCTATAGGTTTTTCCATGTGCTATGTCAATCCCTGCAGCAACAAAAGGCGTTGCAATTGTCAGCCCAGTTCCTAGTGTATTTAACTTTGCTGCCATTTGACCTGTGGCTTTTAGTCCGTTCACGGCGGAAGCAGGTAGTTGAAGGGTCGGTAGAGGCTTCATGTTAGTCGTAACGGATGCGATTTTAGGAAAAGCTTTCCCAATAGTATTAAGCACTGGCTTGCTAGACTCTACAAGTTTCTGTCCAGCCTTTCCAGATTTTTTAGCACCATCTATGATTGCCTCTGGCACTCCTACCCAAGTACTCACATTGCCTATCTGTGTCTGAAAAGCGTCATCTCTTTGACGCTTTTCAGAAGAGGGATAGAGTGTAGTGTTTGATTTACCAGTATTTGGTTTGGACTTTGAGATAGAAGAGTGGCTTACCTGAGCATGTTGAGGTGCTTGATTCAAATGAACCACCCTTGACCCATGAGGCATGTAGGGCTGTTCAAGGGTATGTGTTCTATACCCTTGAGCATCGGTAATGATACCCTTATGGGTTTGAGGGTTAGAGGCTATCCAGCGTTGTCTATCTTCCTGAAACCCAGGAAGATGGCTTGCAATGTCAAGGAGTTCAGAGAGACTTAGCCCATGGAAGGGTTGCTGTGGACGCACCTCCATGGTGCGGATACTTCGGAAAGAAGGATGAAACTTTTGGAAAAGTTCATGGCTTGGAAAGTCGGGGTTTCCTATTAACTCGGGAACGGTGTCAATCCATGCAGCAAGCTTGCTTTCAGGGATGTTTAAGAGCTTGGCAAGCTCTAGCATCTCGGCGTACTCTCGTTCTTCTTTTGTCATGGGAAGGGCGTTGAACGGCAAGGTATGCTTAAGGTCATCAGGTAATAGCTCAGACATAAGCCCTCGGAACAGTTTGGGGTTGTGAACGCCGTCTTCCCCGAAGGTTATGGCTTCATGTAAGGGGACACGAGAAAGGGGCCTCTCTTTCCATTTGTCCTCCCAAAAGAAAAAGTCCAATCTGGCAATCTACTTCGTCAATCAGCTAGCCGACTTGCTTATGTACTACGTGTACACTGCACAAGCCGTCTAGCTTCTTTTCTCGTATCTTATCCATCTTGAATCTTTTTCCGAACCCACCTGTTTTTCCTTTTCTGGGGATGTGTTTAAAGTATTCAAAGACCCGTAAGGCATCTCTTTGGTCTATTGCATTTTGAATGCCTGTTTTTGCAAGGCGTTTGACGCTTGCTTCATGGTCATCGGTTTCTTGTTTATGTTGTCTGGCTTCAACCCCATGCACAGGACAGTCATAAATAGAGCCGTCAAAACCATCTTTCATAAACCGACGATGTCCTTGTTCGGTGCTATAAAAGCACATCCTAGTGAGCGAGTTTCTTTCTGTGACTTAAGGATGCAAGCAACACAAAGCCATGGCGGGTGAAAAAACCTGCCATGGCTTCAGTGTACTAAAGGAAAAAAATAGGAAGTCTAGGGTATGCGGGTACGTACAGCGTTCCCCTATCATCGTTCGTATTCCATAGACTACTCTGTGAGCGTGAGATTAGACCTCTCCTGTTAATAGCCCCGCTACTGAACGGTTGGTGAAATTACTTTGAGCCAAGATACCCACACTGGCAGACTGTTGAATACTTGTTTGGAAGTTACGAGTGGCTTCCTTGGCATAGTCTACACTACGTATTCTTGCAGCGGAAGCACCCAGATTTTCTTCACTGACTTGTACCGCATCCAACGCACTGTTTAAGCGTTTACTTAATGCCCCAACGCTGGCACGTTGTTGTCCAATCGTACTAAGGGCGTTATCAATAGAAGCAAGACTGGTTTGTGCATTGCTACTGGTGGAAACGTCTAACGCATTGACCCCTAAACTCGTCGCATCTGTGGCACTGAATGGGTTGGTTGTATTCGCTTGTGCCAAGTCAAGCGTATCTTGATTGGCTTGGCTTCCTGTGCCTACTTGAACCGAGTACTGGCTGATGGAGCCATTCAAAAGGGTTTGACCATTAAAGCTTGTACTCGATGCCGTACGTGAGACTTCTTGCTGTAGTTGGCTCAGTTCATCTTGAATCGCACCTCGTGCGGAGGCATCGAGCGTGTCGTTTCCCGCTTGAACGGTCAATTCCCGCATCCTTTGAAGGGTTTCACCCGTTTGACTTAAAGCCCCGTCTGTAACGTCTAATACATTATAGCCACCCTGAATATTATCCTGTGCTGCACGAGTGGCTTTGAGTAAACTATTCAAACGCTCAGAGAGTTGTAATCCTGCTGCATCCTCTGCTGCGGAAGGAATCGCATTACCAGAGCCAAGCTTCGCTTGACTTTTGGCAAGGGTTTTACTTAACCCATCAAGGGTGTATTGGGTACTTCCTGCGTTCACATTAAAGCTTAAATTAAGTGCCATCATGGTCGTTATGTCCTTCTCTACGTTACGTTTCCTGTTCTCACATCATAAGGGGGGATTCTGAAAATGCTTCCTTTACGAAAGACTTCCATGCACCAGAAGATCGTTTTTACGCTAAGACGTTATTCATCACGGTTCTCTCTTGCGGTCACACACCGTACCCCCTTGGTTAGAGTCATTCTTTTGTAGGAGATACGCTGTTGTCTCCTTCGGCAAGAGGGGGTAAAAGCTTTAATAGTTGTTACATGAGGTCATGATGGTTTTCGTGGCTCAGGGGTCTTATGCTTTTTTGGCATAAGACCCCTGAGTGTATCGTGATGATGTGAGGAAATGTTGGAAAGCAGCTTATCCTCGTAGTAGCGAGAGCGCACTTGATGGGCTTTGGTTACTTTGTGAGAGCATACTGATACCCGCTTGTTGTAAAATCTGAAACCCAGAAAGTTTAGTGGTTTCACGGGAAACATCCACGTTCCGAATACGTGCTTCTGAGGCACCCGTATTTTCGTAGTTAATTTGTAGGTTGGTCAACGCACCTTGTAACCGATTGCTCAACGCACCAAGAATGGAGCGTCTCTGTCCTACGGTGGTAATGGCTGAATCTAGTGCTGTAATCGTCGCTAAAGAAGCCGCATTGGTGGCAACGGTTAAGTTGGCAGAGGCAACCCCTAAGGCGGTTGCGTCAATATCGGCGAACGGGTTAGTACCTGCGACTGTTGCCAAGTTAATCACATCATTGGTTGCTGTGGAACCTGGTCCTAGCTGAATATAAAAGTTTGTTTGACCACCATTCAATAAGCTAATACCATTGAATGAGGTTGAATCTGAAATACGAGTAATATCCTGTTGCAGCTGGAGCAACTCATCTAAAATAGCGGTTCGTTGGTTAGAACCCAGTGTATCGTTGGCAGCTTGAACGGTAAGCTCTCTCATCCGTTGAAGGTTATCGGTAATTTGTCCCATCGCACCATCCATAATTCCGAGGACATTCACGCCATCCTGTACGTTATCTTGAGCTTTTAGGTTCCCACGAAGGGTTGAGCGTAAACGCTCTGAAATTTGTAACCCTGCAGCATCATCTGAGGACTTATTAATTCTGAACCCAGAAGACAGGTTTTGTTGTGCCATGGCAAGACTACGTTGTACATTATCAAGGCTGCGTTGAGACGCAATAGAACTCTGGTTAAAATTGACATAAAGTGCCATCATATAAAAACACTCCTCCTGAGTGGTACAGACAATAGACGTAAGACGAGTTTATAGGACACTTCACCCCACAGGGTTTACGGCATGATTGATAGGTCAAACCGTGCAGGTGCGTAGCTTATAAACTGTGTACTCCAGAGCATCCCGTTCTCTGAAGGTGCAACACGTCGTAATCGCTTGTAACGATAAAAGGCACTTTTTCAAGCCCTTACGATCATGACAAGAGGGTTTACGTTTGAGATGATGTGAGGCGAACTGATACCTCTAAAGACCAGATGACTCCTGATGAAGGCTTCATCTCCTTCAATGGAAAAGCTCACAATGTCCTGTGTTGTTACTCTCACTTTCGGAATAGAAGCCTACTCAGTCAACGAAATTCAGTCGATTTCGTTTGTTTGCTGTAGACGCTGCTCAAAAAATGATGAGGATAGGTCGTGATGTTTATAAGCCATGTAACATCACGTATCGTATGCTTGGTTTCAGTGGGCGTTTCAATGTTGGTTAAGGTATACTTAAACACTACGGTAATGTTTTGCCATGAAAGTCATGACGTGATGGTCATCATAGTATCCATCCTTCACTCCGTTTGTTGCCTGAGGTATGCTATGGTTTCAACCAGTTTTTTGGGTTCTTCTCGTTGTATTACCCGCTTCTTCAGTACTAGGAAGCCAGAGAAAAAGCCTCTTGCAAGCCAGCAAGAACGCTCTCAAGACGTGGTGCTGTTTACTGCTAAACCTAGCATGCCAGACACTCACGCACGTGTCCCCCTAGAAAACCAAGGGCATGCCTTTTCAACCACCAAGCAACTTCATGCACTCATGACGGAACTTCAGAAGCACTATACCCCCTCTGAGTGGGAACGTCGAGAAGCTTTGCTGAAAAAGGTTTTGAGTACCCTTAAGACTTTTCAAGAAGCACAGACCAAAAAACATCAACCCTTTTATGAAACGCATCCCGATGCTCCTGTAAGGCATGCTTAGTCCTGAGACGTTTTTCCTAGTATGAAAGAATAAAGTCTGCTTACCTTATGTTTTCCTCTAGTATGAGTACCTCATTTGTCATTAACCCTAATCAGGTCTTAAAAAAAGCCCATCATCTTAAGACGTTGCATCGTCAAAGTTATGAGGTGCGTTTACCCTCCGAGCTGAAAAATCATGTTGAGAAAAAATCGGATGCTTCTCTTGTTCAAAAGAGTGCTTCAGATTTTTATCAGGCTTCTTATAAAGCGGCACTCGCAGGACACCCCTATGAAGCAGGGATTTTAGAAAACTTTGCAACCGTCTATCAGCTTTTGATGCAACGTCGTCAAGCCCTCTTAAAACCGCCAAAAGCTTAACCATGCCATGAGGAGGAGGGGGGGAGCGAGGTCTCTTTTTTAGCGGCTACTTTCTTCCCAATAGGGTAAGTTCTAAACTTCTAGTTGCGAATTATTCTCAAGTAGTGTAGTATGATGATACTAAGATGGTTGTGGCAAGCAATCGTGTGTCCCATTTCCACTGGTTTCCCTCTTGCTTGAGGGTTCAGTGAGGGGGTTCACCTTGATGACACAAGGCATCTGTCGAGCAATTCCTAAGCACCCCGTCAATCAGGCACATGTTCCTTTTGCCCCTTTGACGGGTTTTATTTTTGGTACGAAGGGTGACCTACCGCTCTAGTGGCACACGTAGCGTTTTCTTAGGGGAGCCACTCGTACCATAAAGGGCTTGTAAATAACAGGGTAAATCCTGCTAAAATAATCGCGGGTCCTAGAGGCATCACGGTCATTTCATAGCGTTCGGCTTCACGGAATGTTTTGTAAAACATGACCACACTCACCATACATAGGACGGTGAGAAACGCCGTCCATAGTTGCATCATCGGCTTGGATAACCCTAAGGGTAAGAATGTTGCCCCTATTGAGCCTAATGCAATCAGCAGCCAAAGTGCAATGCTCCACTGTTTTTGTTTCACCCAAGTATGTATCATCAAGGGAATGGCTAAACGGATTGAATCACCATGCTCATAAAAAAGGCAATCACGACACGTTCCCAACCAAGGTAACATCCTAGTGCTGCCAAAATCCAAGCATCACCCTCTCCGAAGGCATCTTGTCCAATCAGTTTTTTAAAGACTCCATTTAAGCCAGTAAATAACCCAAAGCCCATTACACCACCCAGTGCGGCACTGACAAGAGGGGTCACTTTCCATCCCATGAGGTCATAAATGGGGGTGGCAAGCGGGAGTGTAATCGCAGACTCTAACCCACTATGGCTTAAGCCTACGGCTAATAGCCCAGTAGGCATAAGCCACCACATATAATCAATATAGACGGCATGTTCCTTAAAGTCGGTAATCACGGTGACGACCATGAGGCATACTAACCACAGAACACACAGCCCCGTCAGGGTGGGGTGAAATATTGCCATGGTTGCCATGAACAAAAACCCTGTGAGGAGTTCAATCAAAGGATATTGTACACTGATGGGGGTTTTACACGTTCTACATTTTCCCCAGAGTCCTATCCAACTGAGTACGGGAATATTCTCAAACCAGTGTAAGGGGGTCTTACAGACAGGGCAATGGCTCCCCGGCCATACGCAGGACTCCCCTTTAAGTCGACGAAGTGCCACCACATTCAAAAAGCTCCCTACAACCAGTCCTAATAGCCCTGCCATAAGTATGACAAACCATTGCTGTACCCATGCACCCCCTGTCACAGGATAGCTATGCGGGTGTGCTTGTGCAAGTGCTTGGCTTGTTTTGGTTTGCCACATGAGGGTATTCAGTAACGTTTCTTGTAGCACTTGTACCATCATGATTGTAGCGAACTCCTTTGTATCAACGGCAAACAGACAGGCTAAAACGATCTCCTTCTAGTGTACTTGAAGCGTTTCAAGCCTTGTGATACCCATGAAAAGAAGTCATTCACCTAAGGGAGAAGCCTCATGACGGGGTATTGCCTTAAAAAATGCAATTATAGCCTACTGCCTGTTTTTATTAAGGTACCAATTCTAATCTTGAATGCCTGATACGTGCATTGAGCTAGAGAACAGGGCTTCTCTTTTAACGTCTCTCTTTTTTATCACAATACTTGTCTGAGGATACGCCATGTCCGACTTTTCTACGTTCCGTTTTGATACGTCTCCAGAGTTTGATGCCTTTAGATTTGAAGCTGAGGGGTCTGTCAGTCATCATTTTGCACAAAAGCCTACGCCTAAGGCAACCCCTTCCCCTTCTCGTGGGATTCCTACTAGTAGCCTTGCAGGCTTATCCGAACTCCCTACAAGTATGAACGATTTACTGGATAAAAAGCGTCGTGCCTTGCAAGAAGAACTGGCAGCCCACGAGCTTTTAGTCACGCAACTGAAACTCTTAGGGATGGAAGACATGGAAGACTACACCGAGCATTTGAGTGCGGTTGCTCGGTGCTACTTTCAGCTTAAAATGATGAACGCACAAGGTACGATGAGCGTGCATGCTGGGTATTCAAGCTAAACCACGAGGTGTTGCTAGGCTTGGTGTGGCATGTCGGTGAGTTGCGTTTCTTCCTCGGGTATCGAGGCAACACTTCCACCCGTTACACTTGCTACTACAGATTGGGGTTCGGCAGAACGCTCACTTTCAGCTTTTTCAGCCTCTTGGGCTAGCTTTTGAGCCTGTTCTTCCTGCATGAGTGCTTTGGCTTCAGCACGGATTGCCACATCATTTTCCTTGTTTTTCTCAATGAGTTCTTGAATCCATTCGGGAATATCCGTTCTTTCTTCATTGAACTGAGGTAGATTTCTGGATTTCCGTATCAGTTTAATGGCAACGTGAACGCGCCACTCATCCATCTTAAGCTGTTTTGCCAAGATTTTATGAACCCCAATCGGTACATCGGGTAAAAAGCCATCATAGAGTGCTTGCACAGCTGAAAGTTGGTCAGGCGATACTGCCAATTTACGCTTGGGATACTCCAGCTTAGGGAGCTTCATTTTTTGGCGTATCAGGTTGATACCAAAAAATACTTTACTGGGTTGCATGTCTAACCCTTCTGCAATGACCTCATGCAAGTCAGGATTAGGCAAGGGTAATGCCAGTTTGTAAAGACGTTCAATTTCTAAGAGCTGTTCTTTTGTCACCAGCACTTTTTTCGGTCCACCACGCCCTCGAGGAGGTCCTCCAGGACGACGGAAGCCACCCCCACTGTTGGGTCGACCTTGTCCATACGGAGGACGACCGCCTTGAGGGGCAAAGCCACGGGGACGTGGAGGATACCCTCCAGGGGAACTTTCTCCTTGAGGGGGCATGTAATGAGGTGAAGGGCGTTGAGGGTATCCTCCGCCTGCCTCATACCCCCCTGTGGGAGGATAATTGGGTCGACCTTGTCCATACGGAGGACGGCTACTGCCCCCCCCTTGATACTCTCGACGAGGAGGACGCTGTTGACCATAGCCTCCTTGCTGAGGTGCGTAACGTTCTTGTGGTGGGTATGGTCCCCCTTGAGGGGCTGGGTAATGAGGCTCTGGCCGATACCCACCACTATAATGCGAAGGAGTCCCTAAAAAGGGTTGATTCATCGGACGTGTATTTTCACCATGCTGAGGTGCATGTGAATAGGACGTTCCACGAGGTCCTGAGGCAGAAGGATAGCCATTGCCTCCAGAAAGTGCTTGTGCATCGTAGCCCCCAGATGAGCGTTCAGGGTATAAGCACTCTGGGCAAATAATACGTTTCGGATTTTTCGTGTCGAAACTCTTACCACATTTGGAACAGGTATTTACATACATCATCGTATCAACTCTATACACGCACTATTTCATGACGCACACACATCATGACTGAACAAAGGTCTAACGCACTAAAAGCTTTACCCTTTGACTCCTGTTAGTCACGGATGTCAAAACACGGTTAAAACACATTTATGGTATAAACCATCCTTTTGGATACCTAACGCCCTAAAGGGAAGGTATGCAACGCAGAGTATTTCCATTTACCCATGACAACACATCAAAGACATTCAGAATAACGTAACCAATATCCTGTGTTGTTCCATACGCAAAAACCACAGCCACTATCAGTGACTTTACGCTGAGCTTTAACCTCAAAATCTCAGACATACTCCTTTACTATTGTGAAGGAGGAATGCGATTCCGTCAAGGGGGCATCTCAAGTGCTTCAGGATAACTCCACTGTATAGATGAGACTTCGTGGTTATCCCATGAGATAACGTGCCAAGTTTTCTACACTTGATTGAAGTATCATGTGCTAGGGTGTGTGTTTGACAGGCCATGCTCTTGTGTGTGATGGGTGCTAATGGGGTTTCTGTGAGTTTGGATGTCCTCACGTTGTGTAGCTTTGGAGTATTTGAGTATGATGGCTTATTTTGCCTATCAGTGTCATCGTGGTTTTATCTATGCCTGCTTGAGTGTTGCAGTAGGCATGATGGGGTCTTCCTGTGTGGTGTATGCAAAATTACCTCCTCAAATTGCGCCTATTGTGACCACTCCGCAACCAAGTGAGATATTAACACCACCAGACATTGCTCCCGTGAAACACCCTTTGGTGTTTATGACTCCCCTAGAGGCTTTAATAGAGGCAAATCGCTCAGGCAGTGAGGCTGCTCAAGAGGGTTCTATCTTACCGCATGAAGTGACACCACAAAATAGCTGTTGCTCTTCTTCGGAGGGTACGCCTTATACTGACGCACAAAAACAAGGGGCTGACCTTGCTGTGAAGCTCCAGCACGTCCTACATCACCCTGTACCCCATGCCGATCAGCCACCTCAGCCTTCCTTGGTACCTCAAGTACCCTCTAGTGGACACCACCCCACTCTTGAAACAACGATGGTGAAAATTCATAGCCTCTCTATTGAGGGAGCCTCACACTACAAGCCTTCCTTTATCCTGTGGCGCCTTGGAGGATTGGCACAAGGACAGGTACTCTCTTTGGCAACGCTACAGCAGAGGGTGTTAAGGCTGAATGCTTTAGAGCCTGGCTTGAAAACGGCATTACACCTCACACAGCCTGACCCCTCTCGTACTGACGTGGATGTTGTCATAAAAGTATTTCAAAAAACACCCTATCAGTTAGCATTCACTGCTGATAACCAAGGCAGACCCCTCATCGGAATGTATCGAGGCGGGGTGATTGCTTCCCATGATACGGTACTGGGCTACGGGGATAAACTTCAGCTCCATTGGGTAGGCGGGGGGCAGACCTCTCAAGGGCGTATGACCTATGACGTGCCTATCACGGTATCAGGTGGGCGTTTCTTGGCATGGGGAGAGCTAGGACGTGTCACCACAGAAGAGCTTCCAGGGAAAACCTATGGTCTTGAGAACCAAGGCACACAGATGAGTTTTGGCTTTAATCTTGTGCAACCTCTTAATACGCAACGTACGTGGCAATGGGAAGCAGGCTATACGAACCGACACGCATTCACCACCGTGGAGGGTTTCCGAGACCCTACGGTGAATACTCGTATTCTTGCCACAGGGGTAAGGTATCTCAATAAAGACAAGTATGGGCAAGTGAATGGGTATGTGGGTGGTCAATACCAACCCAAATGGCTTGGGACAAACTTTACCTTTTGGACGATACGGTCACAGCTTCTGAGAACATTGGAAATGCCTCATCAGCAACGTCTTACTTTCCGTGGAGGGATGCAGCTTACAAATACACCGCTTCCTGCAGCCTCTCAAGTGATTTATGGGGGCGCCTATACCGTGAGAGGCTATACCGAAGGGATGGTAACCGCAGACCGTGGGTTACAGGCTTCTTTGGAATACCAGGCTCCTTTTTGGGGGGTGCAACGAGTCTCGCCGTGGCTTGCTGACCGTACGGCTTGGGTGGCGTTTGTGGATATGTCGCATGCGTGGTATGACGCATCCCATGCTCGTTTTGCCCTTGCGGGGACTTCGAGGCGTGCGGGTCAACTTTTGGGTGTAGGGCTTGGGGTACGGTACCGCCTTACGCCTTATTTGCAAGGGTTTGTCGATGCAGGCTTTCCTTTGGTACGCTCTTTAGAGGCACTTTCTTTGAATGGCCAGCCCACCATGAGGCTTCATTTCGGGGTTCGCAGCCATCTGGTGCAACGTACGTGGAAGTAACGCTCAACAGACATAGTAAACGCTACGGGTTATGAGGCTTTGCCAGAGGCTTTTTCTGATTTGTCAGACCCGCTTGCGACGGAACGCTCTGAAGATGACGCAGACTTCACGGAAGCATGGTTTGTTTCTGTGCCAGAGTGCTGTTGAGTCAGCTTAGCGCTGTGAGCTGTGAGCTGTTGTGTCATGGGCATTCCTTTTCCTTGGAGGCTTTGAAACAGTATCGGGGTTGGTAGTTTTTGGGTTAGTATGCTCTTTCCTGTCAGCACGGCGGGAGTGGCTTCTTGTGTTTGGAGTACTTGCTGTTT
Organism: Vampirovibrionales bacterium; assembly: GCA_046080605.1. Lineage (GTDB taxonomy): Bacteria > Cyanobacteriota > Vampirovibrionia > Vampirovibrionales > JAJTHC01 > JBJTUH01. The sequence goes on along the minus strand of JBJTUH010000064.1, from coordinate 13,455 downwards.
AAGCACTTGAGCAAACCCCGTGGTGTTTCTCTGTGCTTGAGGTTTGTTGCTCACATCTAAAGACTGAATGCTATGGGTGCTGTTCAATCCAGAAAGTTTACCGTCATAGTTTGCCATGAGGGTTTTCCCTCCAAACTGAATAGAAGGTGTGCCTTGCTGATCCACGGCATAAGAGATTTCATCGGGCGATACATTCCGACCTGTCATCACGGAAAGCTGTGCAGCGACCTCTGCTTTTTTGGCGGCAATGTCAGAAGCACTCAGTTGAATGGCATGGGTGCTATTTTCTTGGTCAGCAATGCTTGAGGGGGTTTGAGGCGTTTGCTCACTGGAAAGACTGCTTCTAAGAACGGCAGAACCTTCATAGTTGGAAGGTGTAGAGGCTACATTACCAGAGTAGGTTTCAAGACTATCTCGTGAGTTACCACGTCCTAATCCTGTTTTATCTCTTGAGATGCCTGAGGCTGTCCCTGAGCCAAACTGAGTGGCAGGGCTTGAAACAGGGGTGTATTCAGGTTTTTTGTTGAAGCCAAAAGGCTGCTGCTGTAACAGAGCCTGTGAGGCTTGAGTAGGCAGCACAGCGCTAATAGCAGGTGCAAGGGTATTGGCAAGGTTTTGGGGAACGACTTGAGAGGGCGTAATCACCGCTTCAGGTGTACGAAGTGAGTGGTTAGAGGATGTCACAGGAATGGAAGAAGCAAGCGCAGGTGTGCCAGTCTCTTGTGGAAGTGACCGAGTACTGCGTCCTGAGTCGGAACGACCTGAACCCGTATTGCGTGAAGGAGAAGCGTCTTGGCTAGTGGCAATGTCACGTCTAGTTTCACGGGTATTTCCCTGAGAGGTTACGTTCACACCAGGTGCTGAACCCGTTGCAGTCTCAAAGGTTTGGGTATTCTCTTCGGCACTAGAGGCTACAGAGGATGGCGTGAGAGAAGTGCCACCCATCTGAGAGACAAGCCCTGTGGTACCCACACCTGCAAGCCCTAGCGTTGCTGCGGTGCCTGCAAGTACCTTAGGAGAGGCACCTAAAGGCACAAAACGACTTTTCCCAGAAATGTTATCCGTGTGGGTTGCACTGATAGGGGTACTGCTGTGGATGAAGGCTGATCTAAGGTCGTTCGCTTGAGGGTAGGGGGATGTGCTTGAGGGTAGGGGCGTAAGGGGAGACTGAGGTGTGGGTGAGACGGTGGAGGGGTTGAGGGGTTGAAGTGTCCGAGCCATGGCGGCTTGACGTTGACTGGCAAGGGTGTCAATGATAATAGGACGCTCTGTTGAAGATGTTCCTTCTGTGCTTGAGGGGATAAGACGATTCAGCGTTGCAATAGGGATTTTTGGATCTTCACCACGAGTCATCAAGGGTGCAATAGGCTGCTGTGCTTCTTCGGTAAGAAGGGCTGCACCATGAGACACTTGCTTCTTTGTTGAAGCAAGGGAGAGGGTGGGGGTTTCCTCTACAGACCCATGTTGGGCTTTTTGAATGACGGTAGGAGAGCTTCTATGCGAGAACCCTTCCTCTATTGTGGCAAGTTTTTTGAGTGTTGCACTATTATCGCTACTGCCTTCAGTGAGTTTCTCTTTAAGAGGGGCAACACGGCGAAGAGAGGTTTGCTTCAAACGCTGTAATGAACGACTGTCTGGAGCCACCTCGTCGAGTGTAACGAGTTCAGCGTCTAGCTGAGAGGGGGTCTTCACTTTCAATGTCCGAGCCACAAGCCTACCAGACGTACGCAACGTAGTCCCCGTAAGCTCCTCTTGGGCTTCCTGTGAAAGCTCAAGTCCTGCTTCTAGCTTTTTGGGGGCTTTGCTTGCTAAGGCTGTGCGTAATGCTGGTAATGAGGTTTGTAGTTTTGCTTGCTCTATTCTTCTTGCAGAGGCTAGTGCTGTAAAGGTTGTGGTTTCGCCTTTGGCTTTACGTACTTGGGCGCCACTGCCTAAACTATAGAAGTTGCCATAGGCTTGGCTGACTTCTCTTGTGGCATCGCTCATGACGCTATCGTCCCCTGTGGCAGTCCTCGTCACCTGTTTTAGGATAGAAGCACCCGTCCCTTGTTTACGAGCGTTTTGCAATTCTGCTTGAGGTGCTGTCTTAGAAGCGAGCTTAACCGCAGAGGGTGTTTCTGCTTTGGTGAATAAGGTTTTAAGGGCCTGAGAGACTTTTCTTTGGGCAGAGGCTTTCTCTGAAACAACACCAGCAAGCACGTTGCTTGACCGTGTTTTGCTTGCTTGTAGGGTCTGCTGAATCTCTTTGGCGGTTTCTACTGCTTTCGCAGGTGTGCCAAGTGCTTTGCTTGCTTGAGTGCTAAGGGCTTTAGCGTCTTGCTTGAGGGTAGGTAAAACACGTTCTGCTTTCGCTGTCATTGTAGTTAGCCTGGCTCTAGTCTGTTTCAGGCTAACCATCATTTTATTCAAGCTACTTAATGTCATCACAGCGGGTTCTCTCTCAGGGCTTTATCACGGTTGGGGGTGTTTCACGCAACACACGTTTACCCTACATGTCATGTCGTACTATAGGCTCATCTCACTTTTAATAAAACCCTCCACTATGCCTAAATTGCCTTTTGCGTCTCACTTTTTTTAACCACTATTTTTTTGGCTTTTTCCTTAAGGTTTTAACCCTCAAAGTAAACATTGCAACGCAAAAAAGAGTTTACAGAGCGTGATACTCTGTAAACTCTTTAGTTGATAAGGTTGACATACGCTCTCTCAAAACAAACGGAGGGCTTGAGTGATACCTTTGCCACCCCTTATGTAATGTAGTTCGTAATGGAGCTAGATGACTCAGTTTTACGCTTTGCAAGTTGATTTAAATAATTATTTTTGTTCTCCCCAAAATACTTTTGTAACATCGCTTGCCGTTCTAATTGGTTGCCTTGACCCTTGACGTTCTTTTTTCCGCCTCCACCCAAAAGGTTAGAGGCAAAACTTGCACCTACTGATGCTGCGATACCACCTAAGAAGACACGTCACCTCCGTTTGTCTTGACACGCTACTTGCTTTGAGGAAAATACATTTTGTTGATAGAATCTCCCTTTGTGAGTAACTCCTGAGGGTTGACACCTCTACTCCCCACAGGACTCCCTGAACGGCTTGATAGAGAAGATAACCCAGCGTTTAAAGCACCAAGTTTACCCCCTGTTAAATAGCCTACGCCTACATTGGCTGCTGTTTTGATAATACCACCTAAGAAGACACGTCACCTCCGTATTGCGTAAGTTATGCTATCAACCACTTAAATCCTTCACGCTTTGACGCTCAAAGTACTAGAAATATTTTGAGAGCATCGTCTTATTTTGCCCCTCAAGTAACTTCAGTTTCTCAGCTGCTGTAAATGCTTGCCCATAAGGGGTTTGCTTAATCCACTGATTAATCGCCTGCTTGCCTAAAGTTTTAACGCCCTTACCAATTGCTTTACCCACGCCACCTAAACTAATCATGCAACGTTCTCCCTTTTTTTTACGATGTTTTTTCTCTCTCAAACCTTGCCGTTAAACGCTTCAGATATAGCATACTTCGACCGTTTTACTAGGAGCTTCAATGGTTTCTTGAAAACGCTTTTGTTTGAAGGGTCTCAGGCTATACAAAGTGTTACATGACTTGGTGCATAGCACTTGAGCGTGATAGTGATGTTTTATGAAGTCCTGATGCCCTGAGTAGGGAGTGCCGTGGAGTCGCATGCTTGCTAGACATTAGGGTATGTTACAAGTAGTATAAAGGGGCTATTTACGTCTTAATGTATCCACGTTTTGTTTTGCAAACCATAATGTATGGAGTCTACCCCCTTCCATGATGATGACGACCAGTAACGATTTTCGCACAGGCATGACCCTTGAAATTGACGGTAACCTCTGGCAAGTGGTGGAGTTCTTACATGTAAAGCCTGGCAAAGGTGCTGCGTTTGTCCGCTCAAAACTCAAAAACGTTCAAACGGGTCAAGTGCTTGAAAAAACCTTCCGCGCAGGTGAAAAAGTGATTGATGCTCGTATTGAAAAATCTGAAATGCAGTATCTCTACAATGACGGTGAAACCTACACCTTCATGGACAATGAAACCTTTGAGCAACTTGCGATGCAGAAACATCAAGTAGGCGACGGGGTGAAGTATTTAAAAGAATCTATGAACGTTCACGTCATGAAGCATAATGATAATGTCATTGGCGTTGATATTCCAGCCCATGTGGTGCTTGAGGTGGTGGATACGCCTCCAAACGAAAAAGGAAACACGTCTTCAGGTGGCACCAAGCCTGCAACCTTGGAAACAGGGGCTGTGGTGAACGTACCTTTCTTTGTGGTGAATGGCGATAAAATTCGTGTAGACACACGTAATAACTCTTATATTGACCGTGCCTAATCGTGAAAGTTTAAGCCGTCTTCTAACAGGGAAGCGTTTTCTTGAAACCTTCCATGTTGAAGAAGGGTCTGTAGTTCTGAAAGGCCTTTTTGCCCTATGATGTTCGACATTGATAAAATCCGTATTCTTGCTGAATTAGCTGCCGAAAAAAACCTTGCTGAAGTAACGCTGACGGAAGGTGAGAATACCCTGACCATCAAGTTACCTACGGCGTTTCCCTCTCCTGTCACGCAAGTGGCTCCTGCCCCGATGCAAGGGTATGCGCCTGCCCCTTTACCTTCTATGGCTCCCCCTGCCTTAGTCACAGCGGTTTCTGAGGTTGCCTCTTCTTCTACCCCTGTCGTGCAAGAAGGTACCCTCATCACGGCTCCTATGGTGGGTACCTTTTACGCTGCACCCTCTCCTGACAAGCCTTCTTACGTGCAAGTAGGGGATAGCATCACGGTAGGGAAAACCCTGTGTATTATTGAAGCAATGAAGCAAATGAATGAGCTGGAAGCGGAACTTTCTGGCACCGTGTTGGAAGTTATCGCTCAGAATGGTCAGCCTGTCGAGTTTGGGCAACCGCTTTTTAGAGTCAAGCCTTTATAAGCATTCTTTGTCTATTCATCAGCTTATTCAATACGCCGAAAGCCTGTATGCCTTATGCTCTCAACTGCCGTGCTTACTCCCAAGCGTCCAATGGAACCTCCTATGACCCCTGCTCCTGATACCGCCCCTCCTGTTGTCATCCGTCCTTTTAAAAAGGTCTTGATTGCAAATCGTGGTGAAATTGCATTGCGGATTATCCGTGCGTGTAAAGAACTGGGTATTGCGACGGTGATGGTGTATTCTCAGGCAGACAGTGAAAGCTTGGCGGTACAAATGGCGGATGAGGCGTACTGTATTGGTCCTGCCGCTGCAGGACAAAGCTATTTGCATGTGGCAAATATTATTTCAGTGGCACTGATGGCAGGATGTCAGGCGATTCATCCTGGGTATGGGTTTTTGTCTGAAAATGCTGACTTTGCCGAGTTATGTGCCGCCCATGAGATTCAGTTTATTGGTTCTCCTGCTCAAGCGATTCGCAACATGGGAGACAAAGCCGTTGCTAAAAAAACCATGAAAGATGCGGGAATGCCTGTTGTCCCTGGCACCGATGGTCCTATTGAAACCATGGAGGCTCTGAAAGCGTGGGCAAAGCAAGCGGGGTATCCCGTATTGTTGAAAGCCTCTGCGGGAGGTGGCGGAAAGGGCATGCGCCTGGTGCATGAAGAAGAAGCGCTTGAGTCACAATTCCAAATGGCTCAAAGTGAAGCACAGGCATCGTTTGGTAATCCTGAAATCTATGCCGAGAAGTATCTTCTTAAGCCTCGTCACATCGAGTTTCAAATTCTTGCGGATCGCTATGGTCAGGTGATTCACTTAGGCGAGCGTGAATGTTCTATTCAGCGTCGACATCAAAAACTTTTCGAGGAAGCCCCCTCCTGTTTGCTAACCCCTGAGCAACGTGCTGCCATTGGTCAGCGTATTGTAGAGGCTGTAAAGCAGGTAGGCTACGAAGGTGCTGGCACCGTGGAGTGTCTATTTGACGCTCAAGGGCAGTATTATTTCATGGAAATGAATACCCGTATTCAAGTAGAGCATCCCGTGACGGAAGCCATTACGGGGATTGATTTATTACAATGGCAAATTCGTATTGCCCAAGGCGAGCCTCTTACCCTTCAGCAAAGCGATATTACCTTTCAAGGTCATGCGTTAGAGTGCCGTATTAATGCGGAAGATATGACTAAAAACTTTATGCCTATGCCTGGTACCATTGATGGCTACATTGCCCCCGGAGGACCAGGCGTACGGGTGGATAGTCATGTGTATCAAGGGTACAAAATTCCTCCTTACTATGACTCTTTGGTGGGAAAACTCATTGTATGGGGTGAAAATCGCCAAACTGCCATCACTCGTATGAAGCGGGCCTTAAGTGAATATGCCATTACAGGGGTGCCTACCACCATTGCCTTTCATGAAAAGCTTATGCGACATGAACCCTTTATTGAAGGAACGTCCATTGCCACTGATTTTCTGGAACTGCACAAAGCGTACTTTTTTCATGGATAACGTCCACGCATGAAGCTTTTGCTGGTTCGGCTTTCTGCCCATGGGGATATTTTGCAAACGCTTCCTGTGCTTGCATCCATCAAGGCACAGTACCCCACCTTGCAGGTAGGCTGGTTGGTTGAAACCGAAGGTGCCACCCTTTTAAGCGACCATCCTCTGATTGATACCCTTCATGTGATTCCACGAAAAACGTGGCTCAGAGACCTTCGCCGTGGGAGAGTCTTGCCAGTTTTGAAATCAGTCATGCAAACTATTCAAGGTATCCGCCAAGAGGACTATACGATTGCTTTGGATATCCAAGGGCTGTTTAAAAGTGCCGTGTGGGCTTGGCTCATGTGCATTCCTTATCGTTTAGGGTTTAAAGCTTCCAGAGAATACGCCAGTCTGTTTTATACGCACACTGTAAAGCCTCATGACCTAGCGGATGCACATACCCCCACCTACCAAGTGTTTTTACGTGTATGGGAAGGGGTGCATGCCATCCCCCAACTTTCATCACGGTTACACCCTTACCTTGCTGACGTTCCTGATGAGGGTGCCTTGCCTGCTACGCCTCCTACTCTGTATCCTTTTCCTCAAGCGGATACGCATGAAAAAGCGTCTTTAGAGCTTATCTTAAAACAACAACAATGGCGTTCTGATGCCCCAATGATTGCGATGGCACCTGCCACGAAATGGCAAACCAAGTGCTGGCCTGATAGCTATTGGGCAACCCTCGTGACCCTCTTACAAAAGCATGTTCCTGAGTTTTACTGTATTTTTGTAGGTACGGCTACTGACGCTGAGACCTTTTCACAGTGCCATGATGCCATTGTATATCACCCCAGAGGCATCACCATGGCGGGTAAAACCTCTCTGCGGAGTGTATTCCCTTTGCTAGAGTTTGCCACCCTCTTTCTCGGAGGCGATAGCTTTGCCTTACATGCGTCTCATATCGTACAGCACCAGCAACAGCTCAGCCATCGTCCTGTGTTACACAGTGTAGGGCTTTGGGGGCCTACCTCTGCGTTACGTACAGGACCTATTTTGTCTCAACATCATACCCCTCTCCAGCACCATCCGTCACTTGCGTGTCAGCCTTGCTTTAAAAAAGTATGTCCCTTCTCTGAAACCCATGCACCAGAAGCCCATCATGCGTGTATGAAGGGTATCACCCCAGAAGAAGTTCTGAAGCATGTGTTGCATCAGCTTACACAGGGTAAAGCCTAGTCTGAAAAACATAGACTGGCTTTAGGGCGTTTGCGATGATGCTCGCTTGTTGTGTCTCGGTGTTTAGACTGTGACTCTTTTTAAACTATGGTATAGTAAAAGAGGTTCTTTCCTTCACACTCGGTGTCTTTATGCTGTTTCTTGGAGCGTCTATTTCATCATGTCTGTGCCTATTCAAGTGGTACTAAGAAATTGCATTCATAAGCTGTCTCATTACAGTGAGCTGATACGCTTTGAACATAGCATTTTTGCCCTTCCTTTTGCATTAAGTGCCTTGCTTTTAGCGGTCAAAACGCCTGGATGGCCCACGTGGAGCATGTGGGGATGGGTGATTTTAGCCATGGTAGGAGGCAGAACCTATGCCATGGCACTCAATCGGATTGCAGATGCCAGTATTGATGCAAAAAATCCCCGAACCGCTCAAAGAGGGATTCCTTCTGGACGAGTGACTCTCCTTGAAGCTTGGACCTTGGCACTGCTTGGGCTAGGAGCCTTTGCCTTTGCCACGTGGCAACTTCCCTTGATTTGTCAACTGTTATGGCCTGTTGCGGTGATGCTTTTAACGTTGTATAGCTGGATGAAACGCTTTTCTGCACTGTGCCATTTAGTATTAGGCTTATGTTTGGGTGCTGGTGCGGTTGGAGGATGGCTTGCCGCAGGGGGGCATTGGCATGGAGGGATTCCTCTTGCACTTGGCTTGGGGATTGCATGCTGGGTGATGGGGTTTGATGTGATTTATGCGTGCCAAGATACACGTTTTGACCAACAAGAGGGGCTTTGGAGTATCCCTGCGAGGTTAGGAATTGCTCAAGCTCTTCGTTTTAGTCGATACGCCCATATAGCGTGTATGCTTTGTTTAATAGGATTTGGAAGCTGGTATCATACGCATTACCAGCCTATGGTTGTAGGGTATTGGGTCGCACTCGTCTTGATGGGTATCCTGTTGTGGAAAGAACACCAGCTGGTACGTCCTGATGACCTTTCAAGAGTGAATGAAGCCTTTTTTACGCTGAATGGCTGGATTAGCCTAGGAATGTTTACGTGTTTACTCCTCAGTAAACTGGTACAACGATAGGATGGTATGTTAGAAGAAATGACCTGTGTATGAGTAAAAAGAACCCTTCTCAGGGAGGAAAAGTCTCTTCAAAACTGCAAAAGACCCCTGTATTTGAAATTATTGCGGTGGGCAATATGAAGCAAAAGTTTGGAGGCATTCAAGACAGTATTCAAGACTACCTTAAACGCCTTCAACCCTACGCCCCTACGCTCATTGTTGAGGCACCTGAAGAGCCTTTACACGTGAATGAATCGCCTGAGCATATCATGCATGCAGAGGCACGATGGATACAAAAATATCTTACTCATAAACAACCCCGTGCTGTGATTGCCCTGACAGAACGGGGTGAATCGTACACCAGTGAGGCGTTTGCACAAGCACTTGCCACGTGGGAACCCAGAGTGAGTCCTATCCAGAAGGGCGGTATCAGTACCCATGGGGCGGTAGCACCTACCCTTTTCTTGATAGGTGGTTCTCTTGGTTTGCATCCCGAGATACTTCAGCAGGCAACGGCTCGCCTGTCTTTGGCACCTATGACCTTTCCGCATCATTTAGCGCGCTTAGTGCTAGTGGAGCAACTGTATCGTGCGTGTCGCATTCTGTATCGACATCCTTACCATCATTAGTGCTTACCTATTTATTGTTTATTTATTGAAATAATATCTTTAGTCTTCGATAGGAAAGCTCCCCTTGATAGAGGAGTTTTCACACACTCCTCTTTTATGTCCCGTGTGACAAACCGAAGAGAGGAGTAACCACGCTGCGTAGGATGTTCATGGGTGTGTTTTCTCTCTGTATGGTGCAGTGTGGTGGAACTGTTATTTTCATAAGGCATTCACCATGACGGTGAGGGGTCTCTTACGAGAACCTACTCCCGTAGATGAGGGGTAGGCTTGACAAATAACAGGGAAAGAAGGTTCATACCCTATACCCGTCCCATAGGGACAGTACTTATGATGCGATATGCAGAGGTTTCCGTGTGTCGTACATGAGGCTTGTGCTATGGGAGGTGTGTATGGGTATGAATACAGGGTGCTTATCTTGTATTCATTCACATACGGTTTAAAACTCAGGAGATTATTGTAGGATGCCTCTTTACGTCAATTTTAACCAAAGTTCCGCTGCTGGTCAACGAAACCTCGATGGTGTACAGCGCAGTTTAGCCTCTGCACAGCAAAACTTGTCATCAGGCTTTCGTATCAACCGTGCTTCTGATGATGCTGCAGGGCTGCAGATTTCAGAACGTTTACGCTCTACCTTGAGAGGTACCTTGAAGGCTCAAGATAACGTTCAAGATGGGATTAATGTGTTGAACATTGCCGATGGTGCTTTAGGGCAAATTACTGAAAACCTTCAGCGTATGCGAGAGCTTTCGGTACAGGCAGCGAACGATACGTTGGGCTCCACTCAACGAACGGCCGTGATGGATGAGTTGCTCCAGTTACAACAAGATATTACTCGTATTTCTGACTCAACGTCTTTCAATGGTATCAGCTTACTGAATGGTGGTCAAACAAACTTTAACATTCAATTGGGTCCAGGTTCCACAGCAACCAACGACGTGATTAACTTGGCGACTGTGGCAGGTACCAACCCGTTTGGGGATATTGATGCCGCCGCACTTTCTGTGGCCTCTGCGAACCTCACGGTTGGAAGTAACGCCTCAGCCCTAACCACCATTGGTTTGATTGATACTGCCATTACCACAGTGAACTCTCGTCGTTCCTTGATGGGGGCCTTAACGAACCGTTTACAAGGTGCGTTGACAAACCTACAAGTGTCCTATGAGAATGCAGGAGCCTCAGAGGCAAGAATCAGAAACGTGGATGTTTCCCGAGAAACCACCCGTTTATCGGGCTTCCAGATTCTGCAACAAGCGGGGATTAGTATGTTGGCCCAAAGTAACCAATCGCCTTCTTCGGCATTGAGTTTGCTGAGATAAAACGTTCCTTCGTAAGTCCTGTAGCATCCTTCTTCCTTGTGTGTATGAGGAAGAAGGATGTGTGCTTTGAAACCTTATTTCCCCAAGAGCATGAGAGCAAACGTTGAAAGCCCAAGTAGTACTAAAAGGAGTCCCGTGACAAGTATCATGGTGAAAGGGTCTTGTGAGGGGGTTAAAATGGCTGCAAGCAGTAAGGCTATGACTAAGGCTTCCCGCCAACGCTTTAAGAGCGTTTGACTGTTTAAAAAGTTTAATAGCCCTAGTACCACCACCACAATAGGAAGCTCACACAGTACCCCTGTTAACAGGGTCACCAGTAGACAGGTCTCTATGTAGTGGCTAATGGTTAAATAGGGCGTGGCATCTCCCTGACCATACTGCCAAAAAAAGGCAAGCGTAGGCGGTAAAACCAGTACAGCCCCTATCCATAACCCTGTACTAAACAGGAGTAAGGCGACGCTCACAAGTGTGAGAAGCCAACGGCATTCCACGGGCTTGAGTGCGGGAAGTAAAAACCTGATGCCATGATAGACGATGAGGGGGACACTCACCAAAGAGCCTAAAATCATGGCAATTTTGACATGCACTCCCAATACTTCCCCAGGTGTACTCTGAATAAACGTCACCGTCATACCATGGGCTTGAAGGGTTCCTATCTGTTTGAAAAAACGTACCACATGGCTCGCACTTGCCCATGCCAATAGGGTGCTACCTATCCAAGTACAGGCACTCCACAGTATCCTGCCTCTGAGTTCTTGAATATGGGGAGCATAGGCTTGAAGTTTTTCCCACAAAAGACCCTCTTGCGTATCAGCCTCAGTGAGGCTCTTGGGCATGACTTGGTCTATCGTGACTTTATCCAATGAGGAAGGCACCACCCCTATGACTTCACGGGAAGGCTCTTTTGGATGAGACGCAGGTATCATAGGGTCAGTCCCTTAATGGCTTGTGGTCTCTTGTTCACACCAATGTTTGACCGCTTCAAGGGTTTTGTCAAGTTCTGATCTTTGATGCAATCCTGATAAAAACCAAGCTTCATACGCAGAAGGCGGTAAATACACACCTTGGTGTAACATCCCCCAGAAAAACCGTTTAAAACGGTCAATGTCCGTGGCTTGTGCCTCTCCGTAATGTGTGATGGCAAGAGGACGTGTAAGATACCCAGCATTAACTTGTGCCTCCGTGAGGAAAAAGACGGAAATCATCCCACAGATAGATTGTACCGCAACAGGGATACCATACTTGGCAAACACCTTGTTTAATCCTTCTGCAAGGGTTGCCGTGGTCTGAGCCAGTGCCTCATAAAAGGCAGGGGTCAATTGAGTGAGGGTTGCCAGTCCTGTACTCATGGCACACGGGTTACCCGATAAGGTGCCTGCCTGATACATCCGTCCTAAGGGAGCCACACACGCCATGACCTCTGCTTTCCCGCCATAAGCACCCACGGGAAGCCCTCCTCCGAGAATCTTACCAAGGGTGACAAGGTCAGGGGTGACCCCATGATGCTCCACCATGCCGCCTCGTGCCACTCGGAACCCCGTCATCACTTCATCAAACACCAGTAATGCACCGTGAGCTTGCGTAAGCGTACGTAACCCTTCTAAAAACCCTTCCACAGGGGGAATACATCCCATGTTCCCTGCGGCGGGTTCTACCAGTACGGCGGCAATGTCTTCAGGGTAGGTTTGGAAGAGTGCTTCAACACTGGCAAGGTCATTAAAGGTGGCAGAAAGCGTATCCGCAACCGTTGCTTCGGGGACACCTGCACTGTTGGGAATCCCTAAAGTAGAGGCGCCTGAACCCGCCTGAATGAGCAATGCATCCATATGTCCGTGATAATTACCTGCAAACTTTACAATTTTTTGTCTTCCTGTATAAGCACGGGCTAGCCGTACGGCGGACATGACCGCCTCTGTGCCTGAGGACACAAACCGTAGGCTTTCCATCACGGGCATCATGGTTTGTACTTGTTGTGCCATGGTGGTTTCAAGCCTTGTAGGTGCCCCAAAGCTCATGGCTTGCATGGCTTGTGCCTGTAGTGCTTGTACCACCTGAGCATCACAATGTCCTAAAATCATCGGGCCCCATGACCCGACATAATCAAGGTATTGGTTCCCATCTACATCCCATACATACGGTCCCAACGCACGTTCAAAGAAAACAGGGCTTCCCCCCACCTGACCAAAGGCACGTACAGGGCTATTGACACCGCCAGGAAAGCACGCTTGAGCTTCTGGAAAGGCATTTAAAGACCCTTGATGTGTTTCAGTAGATAAATAAGTAGGTACCCGCTCAGAACATACTGTCATGCACATACCGTCTCTTTCAGAGGCTAAGTAAGAAGGAGTAAGAAAAAACATCAGTGGTGTTTACCACAACACACGCATCCTTTTCATAGTAGAAGAAACACCGTGAAAAGAAAAACAGAGAAGTAACATTCAGGGGGTAAGACAAATCCGCACACTCACCCGAATCTAGCCTTATGGAGAACATAAGCCCAAGCGACGAGTCAGGAGAATGTTACTGCTCTGCCGTGTTGTAGAACAAAGTTAAAACGAGGGGATGGCGAAAGCCAATCTCTTTAAACGACCTATCCAAAAGAGTTTTCTCAAGAAGAGCGACGTACCAGACCTATATACCGACCAAAAATGCTTAAACTCTGCTGGGGATAAATGGGGGCATAGTCTGAATTCGCTGCTTCTAGGTAGGGCTGTGCGGTGATGGCATGATACCTTAAGGTTTTAAGGGTAAACTCTCCGTCCACTTGAGCCAGCACCACCTCACCTGCCTGAGCATGCGTCCCCTT
>JBJTUH010000063.1:0-2821 GCA_046080605.1 Vampirovibrionales bacterium | reverse complement strand
TAAAAAAGAGGCTCGTTTTGCAGGGGTTAATAGCTTGTTGTTGACATTTTTACCCTTGGCTTCATCCCATTCAAAGCTGTATTCTAATGTAATCAGTGAAAGTCGCCATCGAGGGGAAACATTACCCGTTTCGTCTTCGCTTACAAACGCCACCAAGGCTGCATCTCGTAGCTCGCCCCCACGTCCGCCGTTCAGGTAGCGCTCTACAAAATTACGTTGTAGGGTACGGGCTTGCTCTACGGAGCCTCCTCTACGTAACTTCACGATAAGGACATCAAGCACTTTATGTTGGTCGTTGTGTGGGTCAGTGTACTCGTATTTATTCAAACATTTGTAACTTTTAATAATTCCCCTAAACTGCTCTGAGATATATTGTCCTTGAATCCACCCCTTGCCCTCTCTGCCTTGCATGGAACTGCTACCAAACAGTTCGTTAGTAAAGGCGTTGAAGCGTGTTTCATCAAACTTGTTTTTTAGTAATGCTTCTAATTGAGTATCATTTATCATGATAAAAAACCTTCTATAGGGTAGTGACGAAAGCGTAATGAAATAGGGTTAGGAGATAGCACCTGCCACAAGAAAACTTGAGAGAATCACTTCTTGCTGTAAGTCTGTGTTTTTACTGTGATGAGGGGTTGGCATCACTGGCACAAAATACTTGTCTGCTTCACGCTTTATGACATGATAATGCTCTAAGCTATGATTGCTTTTCAGTGTTTCAAGCTCTTTTTTAAGCTTGTTTATCACGGTTTTAGGAACTCGTCCTTGTTCTAGGTGTTTCAATAAGTTGCTAAGGTCTGCTGTGTTACTGTGGGTTAAAACCTGACCATTCTTTAATAAGCCTTTCAGGGCTTTCTTGACATAGTCACTATTTGCCTGCCCTTTGTTGGCATGGGATAGTAGGCTATCCTCTTGCAAGGAAAGCTCAAACGCCTGTTTGTTCATGCCAAGGTACTTGTAAAAGCTTTCTGGGATAGGCGTTACGGCTTGTGGTGTCTCAGGGCTACATTCCAAGTAACGCATGGCACTTTCAAACGTGGGTAAACGCTTTGTGGGAGTGTCTGCACCCGCCATGGCAAAAAACTTGCTTGTACCACGGCGTAAAAACGTGATAACGCCCTCTGTGCTATCAGACGCTTCTAAGGACGAAACGGTATGAGAGGTACGTGCTTTCTTAGGTAAGCGTTTAATTTTTTCAAACAGGTTAGGGTCTTCATCTCGGATGCCTCTAATCACGCTAAGATACTTCAGTTCAGGGTCAGTTTCCTCTTCTAACGCATGGTCTGGATGTGTTTCAAGCACTTTAACCAGTGTTTCGGCTGAAAGCTCTTCTTGGTCACTCAGGTATTTGGCATCTTCTCCAAGGGCATTATGAAACGCTTGTATTTTGGCAATGATGCTTTTTTCAAGCCCCAAGTGTTCATCGGTTTTAGCCGTTGGGAAGAAGTTAAAAATATGGATACTGTCATGAGGCGTACCTACACGGTTGACACGTCCAACCCGTTGTAACACTCGTGTAGGATTCCATGGCAGGTCATAATTTACCAAGCAGTTGGCAAGGTGAAGGTTAACCCCTTCAGCCAGTACGTCGGTAGTAATAAGAATACGGCATTGTTTTGCCTTGTCTGTAGGATGTTTACATGACGGGTCAAAGGCTTGTTGCACATGCGAAAGGTCATCCTTTGAGCCTCCACTATGGTAAAAGAATACTTCCTCTGGGGCATATTGTTGTATCAGGGTTTGATATAACTGCTCTCCTGTTTCTTTAGACTCAGTAAACACAATCATTTTTTGAGTGCGTAAGTGCTGATTCTTTTGAAGCGATTCCAAGAAAGCCTCTTGTTTAAAGTCAGTTTTCAGACGCTTCCACTCAGCTAAAAGATTTTCTAGGGCTTGTTTGTCACACTTAACATACGCTAGTAACTCAGGTTGAAAGTCTGTCAGAGCGTAGCTTTTTGGGGGTTTATTCCCCGTTTTTTGTGTTTCAAGTCTTTCAAACTCTGCAATCAGTCCAGCCTCATCGCCATCTGCTATGTAGGCGTTTACGTCAACGTCTTTACTAATGTATATCATACCAGTGTCAGCCATGGTTAAAAACTTTGTATGAGACTCAATCATCCTTGTAAGTGTTTGTTCAAAAGCGTGCTTAGAGCTTTCAAGGCGTTTAATCATCAAGCTTCGAATGAACCCCCCTAAGTTTTTCTGCTGTGTTTGCTCAAAAGGTTTTAGCTGTCCTACCAAGTATAACAATGGCATATACCGTGCATAACTTAGCCCTTTAATGGCTTGAATGGCTTCCATTAAAGCGTTATCAGTAGGCGTATCAAACTGGTAAATCAAGCGTTCGGGTGGTTGAATGGTGGGGAATTTCAAGCCCTGCGTGTCTAAATCACTTTTAAAAAACTTCTTAATATCTCCACGGGTTCGACGTACCATGACATGACGCAAGATTTTTTCTCGGATCTCGTCAGAAATGGCTTTCACGGTTTCCAAGTGTTCGTCAGTACCTTTTGTGCTTTTTTGTCGTTTGCGTTGTTTCGTAAAAAAGGCATCCAAGTTTTTGAGTCCTGGAATGGTGGGGCTTTTAACGTCTTGAAAGAGTGTAAGCAACGGATAAAAATCGTAAAATGAATTGTTCAAGGGGGTAGCAGTGATTAACACAAACTTAGCACGGGTACCATTGGGATGTAGGGCAAGCTCTTTTAAAAAAGTAAACGCTTGGGTGCTTTCATTACGGAAGCGATGGGCTTCATCCACAAAAATAACCTCGTAGGGGTTATCTTCTTGGTTGGCTCTATCAACAATTTCTTTTAACTTACCC
>JBJTUH010000062.1:0-3873 GCA_046080605.1 Vampirovibrionales bacterium | reverse complement strand
GTTTGTATGAGTGAGGGGGAGAAAAAAGGCTTATGCAGTAAATGGCTTGCTTCTTGTAAATACGCTAACTGTGTCATGCGCGTTGCATCGGCACTCATGGCTTTTCTTGCAAGCAGAAAGGCTTGAATCCAAGGATGGCTAAACGCCTGACGTAATGACTCTACGGAAAGCTCCTGTTGTAACAGTAAAATGTGGAGTTGTTCTAACTCATGTTGCGATAATCGTATTTTCTGTGACTGATTTTTTTGTAAGTGTTCAATCGTCGTGATAAACCGTTGCAACACGGTGGCATCATCAGGTAAGGTCGCCAGTGCCTCTTTTTTTCTTTTTCGATATTTTTTAGACTGAAAGACATCTTGCAGTGCTTCTTGTGCCACGTAAGGCTTGAAATGAGGGGCTTCCAGTCCTTCTAGCTCTATAGGGTGACGCATCGATAGAGGAAGCAGTAAATAGCCTATATCGGCATCGGTTTGCTGTGCTGAGGTTAATCCTAGTTGTGTCATCGCACTCTTGAGCCGTACTTGCTTGAGTTGAATCTGTTCAAGGACTTCAAGGGCTAAATGAAAGTGATTTTGTAACAGCGCTTGGTCAGCAATGCGGAACAAAATACGAATTTGCACACAAAGTGCTTGCATGCCGTATTGTGTTTCCTCTTGCTCATCAAGTAGGGGCAACGTTTCTGAGGTTAAAGGGGTTTCAAGGGGTGAAACTTTGACTCGTTGTAATGCTTTAGTAAGTTCTTGTGTGCTTTGTAATACAGGCGTTTGGGCATACAGGGGTTGCTTAAACCCAGTCACTATGAACCCTCCTACCAGTAGGAAAGCCCCTATCCCCTTAACATGAAAAAAAGGCACTGTCCAAGTACGAATGTACTCGGAAAGCCTAAGAAGTACACCCAAAGATACCCTATCGAATAAAGGTTGATTGCTGCTGCATCTCTGCCCTGACAAGGTTCACCCTCGATAACCATCTTGAAGTAGGGATACACGACTATAGGCAACAGTGCCTTAAAAACAAGTTAGCATAGAAATGCTTATACTAAAATACTATAGCAAAAACATGACGCTTCGTGTAGTGTTTTTGCTATAGTACTTTCATACTACCAAAGGAACTCATTCTTCATGGCGTATTCCCAATAAACGGATGTTTATGTAAACCTTTACCATGACTTCCTCTATAAGACAAGACTCTTTGAAAACAGTCTCACATCATGCCCCCCTTGCACATGTACCTGTGGATACCCAACATAACACTTTTGTTATAGTCTTTAAGAATCCTGATAAACACACTCAACGACTGATGCCACGACATAGATTCATAAGGAGACATGCTACCCTCATGTATTTAACAGACATTTTAAAAGACTCTAACTACAAACTCACCCAATTTACGCCTGAACAAATCGCCGAAATTGAAAGTCGATGCTATGACAAAGACGGCAAAGGGATCTACACCGAATGCTTAGTTCGTAAAAAACCGATTAAAATCACGCCTGAAGAAGTCATACGCCAGCTTTTTATTTTGAAATTGACGCAAGAGTATCAATACCCCACCGAACGCTTGCAGATTGAACATGGCGTTCATTTCGGGCGTGAAGTCAAACGTGCCGATATTGTGATTATGGACAAAGACCGCCCGACCATTGCCTATGTGATTGTGGAAGTCAAAAAGCCCAAGCTCAAAGACGGCAAAGAACAGCTCAAAAGCTATTGCAACGCCACAGGGGCAACCATGGGCGTATGGAGCAATGGCGAAAAAATATCCTACTATCACCGTAAAGACCCCAACTATTTTGAGGATATCCCACGCCTACCTGATGCTCATGAAAAGCTCTCCGATGTACTCACTCAACGCTGGACGATTGAAGATTTGGTTAAAAATGATGAGCTGGTGCATAAAGGAAAATCCCTTAAAGATAAAATCCTTGAAATGGAAGATGAAGTTCTTGCGAATGCAGGGGTAGATGTGTTTGAAGAATTGTTTAAGCTCATTTTTACTAAATTGTATGACGAAATGCAAAGTGGGCGAAACCCTAAACGAACCCTAGAGTTTCGCAATTATGGCGACACAGAGGGCGAGCTGAAAGAAAAAATACAACGTCTTTTTGAGCAAGCAAAACTCAAGTGGACGGGCGTATTTAGCTCAGATGCTAAAATTACACTTTCCCCCTCTCATCTTTCCGTATGTATTGCAAGTTTAGAGGGCGTGAAGCTCTTTAATTCTAATTTAGATGTTGTAGATGAAGCCTTTGAGTATCTCATTAGTAAAAGTAGCAAAGGAGAAAAAGGGCAGTATTTTACACCTCGGTATGTCATTGATATGTGCGTTAAAATGATAAACCCCCAAGAGGATGAAACAGTCATTGATACAGCAGCGGGGAGTTGCGGGTTTCCTGTACATACTATTTTCCATGTTTGGAAGCAGATTTTACAAAATGAAGGCTTACCCATTAGTCATTTATTCACCACTGAAAAAAAGCCCCCCCGTTGCGAAGATTATGTCAAACAGAATGTCTTTGGGATTGATTTTGATGAAAAAAGCGTACGAGTTGGACGAACGCTCAATCTTATTGCGGGAGATGGTGAAACCAACGTGTTACACCTTAACACCCTAGATTTTGAAATGTGGGATGAATACACCAAGGATGAAGACTGGCAAGAAACCTACTCCGAAGGGTGGAAGCGATTAAGAAAATTACGTGCCAACAAGCAGAGTAACAAAGCTTTTGAGTTTGATGTATTGTTAGCCAATCCGCCTTTTGCGGGAGATATTAAAGAAACCCGTATTATTCATGGGTATGAGCTAGGTAAAAACGCAAATGGTAAATTTCAGACCAAAGTTGGACGAGATGTTTTATTTATTGAGCGTAATTTAGAGTTTCTAAAATCGGGCGGACGAATGGCGATTGTACTACCGCAAGGACGTTTCAATAATAGTAGTGATAAAGCGATTCGAGACTTCATTGCGGAACGATGCCGTATTTTAGCCGTCGTGGGTTTACATGGGAACGTCTTTAAACCCCACACAGGCACGAAAACCAGCGTGTTATTTGTGCAGAAATGGGATGAAACCCTTTGCCCCCGAAAAAACGATTACCCCATATTTTTTGCTACCATGCAAGATCCTAGCAAAGACAATAGCGGTGAAAAAATCTATGTGAAAAACGAAGATGGCACTAATAAGTTAGACAGTCACGGACATTTAATTGTGAAGCACGACTTGTTTAACCACGACGGGCTCACCCAAGACGGCATAGCCGAAGCCTTTTTAGAGTTTGCCAAAAAGGAGGGACTTTCTTTTGTGGGAAAGCCCTAGGCTCTTTTGATGAGGCGAAGTACACCGCCTTGTTAGAAGAGCTTGAAGCCGTTGAACTATTGAAAAGCGAAGCCTTAAAAGACAATGCCTCATTTCGTTTTGATGCCGAGTATTTTAAGAAAGCCTACCTAAAAATAGAAGAGTCTCTACATAGAAAAGGTTTTCAGTATCTTACAGAATACAATCCTTCTATTACAGGCGGAGCAACCCCACTGGGAGCAGAATACTCAACAGAGGGAATACCGTTTTTAAGAGTCCAAAATATAATGCAGAATTATTTTAATGATTCTGATTTAGCTTATATAACAGACAAACAAAATACAGAAATTTTAAGAAGCTCTTTAAAAAAAGAAGATGTTTTATTGACTATTACAGGGGTCTCTTATGGAAAATCTTGTATCGTAACAGATCAATTTGTGGGTTCTAACATTAACCAACACTCAGTTAGGATAAGAACAAAAAAACTTAATCCTTATTTTTTAGCAACTTTTTTAAATAGCTTTTATGGTAAAAGTCAATCAGATAAATATGTTGTTGGAGTAACAAGACCCGCACTTG
>JBJTUH010000061.1:0-9366 GCA_046080605.1 Vampirovibrionales bacterium | reverse complement strand
GCAAGCCATCATGCCTACCACACCTTGCTGGCAACGTGAAGACGTGGAAGCTCTAATGACCAAGATAGAAACCACCACACGCTACTATCATCGTGCGATGCACCAAGCCATGTTTGTGCTTCCTAACCAACTGCAAAAACTTGCCCTTGCCACACTCCAAGAAACACCTCCTATGGTCGTGGCTGAGGCATTAGCCTCCTCGGTGTAATTGTTGCCAGTTGCTTTTGCATGTACCTCTCCTCTTTATCATGAGGGGGAGAGGTTTTCGATAAACTGAAAACTGAATGTTTCTCACATACAAAATGATAGGTTCATGTTATGTTTGCTACGACCCTCCCAACGCCTACCGAGACGATGGTACCTCTTTTTTCTCATCAGGGCATGACCCTAAACCCTGTCCATGTGGATGTTCCCGCTCAGTATTTGCTTGCTGATACCCTTGAGGCTCAGTCTGTTCATGCCGAGCTTTCCCCTCACACGCAGGCACCCTTACCCAAGACTTCAGGATTTTGGAAGGTACAGCGTCCTGTTTGGATGGCTTCGGAGTCGTCTTGGGATACGGCAAGATGGGTAATGGTGGGCGTACCTTATGACGGTACTTGCTCCTATCGGCCAGGAAGTCGGTTTGCGCCTTCTGCCATTCGTGAAGCCTCTTGGGGGATTGAGTGTTATTCTCCTCACACCCGAACCAGCCTAGAAGAGGCACACTTTTATGATGCAGGGGAAATGGAACTCCCCATGGGTAACCGAGACCTTAGCCTTGCACGCATTAAAGCACTTACCCAAGAAACGCTCGCCATGGGAAAGCAATGGTTTGGTGTTGGGGGAGAACATCTTATAACCCTTCCTAGCGTAGAGGCTTACTTAGAGCAGTATCCTGATTTAGCGGTGTTGCATTTTGACGCTCATGGAGATTTGGCACAAGATTTATTTGGTGAAAAACTTTCACATGGAAGTGTCATTCGTCGGATTGCCGATGTGATGGAAGCTCAGAATACAGAGAATCATCCCGCATTACGTCCTGAAGCCCGCATTGTACAAGTGGGGATTCGTGCAGGTACGCCTGACCAATTCGATTGGATGAGTCAAGCACACGCCGATAATCATGTATGGTCGCTTGAAACGACTTCCCCTGAGCGTTTAGCCCATGTGATGCAAAAGCTTGAGGGTCGTCCTGTGTTTGTGACGTTTGATGTTGACTGTCTGGACCCCTCGGTAATGCCTGGTACAGGAACCCCTGAGCCTCCGGGGCTTACGTTTCAGCAGGTTTTAGCGTGGTTTAAAGTGTTTTCTCATTTACGGGTGGTGGGGATGGATTTAGTAGAGCTTGCCCCGCATTATGATGCCTCTGGTGCCTCTACCGTGGCAAGTGCGAAACTGATGCGTGAAATGCTGTGTTCGTTTGGTATTCAAGCCTAGAAGGTTATTGTATACTCTCTTTGATGGCTTTCACTCTCTGGTACACTTGTGCAAACCGTGCCTGATAGTCTTTTTCGGCTTTTTGGAATGCGTCTTGGTTTTGTGCCTTCAAGGTTTGTGCAAGTGTCTGCTTTAACGTATACGCCTTGCGGCTGCCATAGCCCAAAGCAAGGCTTGCCCATGTGTACGCCTCTTGTAGGTTGCTTTTTTGGTAGCACTGCATCGCAAGGAGGTATTGTGCTTTGGCAACCCCTTCCCATGCAGCTGCCTCAAGCCACCCTTGGGCTTGCTTTTGTACTTCAGGGTTTGTACTGTGTTTTAGTTTGAGGTACAGACCCCACATCGCCTCTGGGTCATGGTATAACGCACCCACTTGATACCATTTTAACGCTTCTTGAGGGTTAGACTGATGTGCTTCACGGTGAAGGGTTTTGTTGCTTAGCAGTGTACTGGGGGCATCGGGGTCAAAGTAATGAATGAGTTGCTTGACGGCATCCAGTGAGCCACCTTTGGCTGCGACTTGCCAAGCCTGTAGTGTTTTTTGCCAAGTTTGGTCGTTGTGTGCTTCCACTAACCGATGATAATATAAGCTCCCTACGTTGAGTGCTGCTTCGGGGTTTCCTGCCTTTTGGGCTTGGGTGAACCAGTGTAGTGCCATGGGCATGTGTCTTGAGGCGCCTAGTTGCCCCATGAGAAAGGCTTGTCCCAAGCGTAAGGCTGCGTTGCTATCTCCTTTTTCTCCTGCAAGACGATAGTAGCCTAACGCCGTATTGGGGGATGCTTCCCCTGCGTAGCCTATTTCATAATACTCTGCCAATAACGCATAGGTTTGGGTATGGCGGTTAAGACTATTTTTATCGAGCCACGCTTTACATTGTTGCCATTCAGGTAGGCTTTTTGCCTGCTGATGGCATGTCCTAGCGAGTAAAAAGCCCCATTCAGGTTGCCCTGAGAGACTTGTAAGGAGCCATGGCTTGAGGGCTTCAGGGGGTCTTAAACTCACCCACTGCAACAGTACCACCATGGCAATGCCACAGAGTTGAAAACCGACCGTGACCATAAAAAAGCTAAAAAACCATTTCCAGCGTTTTTCACCCGAGACTTCTGCAAGCAGAAACCAACGCCCCCAAGGCGATTGCCAGTTTTGACGTAGTAATGGGTCTACCCATGTGGGTTTGGGAATAAGCCAAGGGTCGTACATGAGGGCTGGTGTCCTTCATCCATGAGACAGGAACATACCCTTGTTACTTCGGACGAACCACCACGGTGAGTGAAGGCTGATGTAATAAAGTTTGGGCTGCTTGCTGTAGCTCTTCTGCACTGACCGTGCTAATCCAGTCAGGGTATAGTGCATCAAATGAGGCACCCACGCCTGCGGTTTCATACATGCCAAGGTAGTTGAGCTGTGCTTCAGGTGATTCATGCCGTACCAAAAAACTCCCCATCAGCTTTTGTTTAGCGGCTTCGAGGGTTTCAGGCGTAAAGTCACCGTCTGCAATACGTTGTAACTCTTTTTGAAAGCCTGCTTTGACGGTGGTTTCATGGTCAGGAGTCGTACCAATATAGGATACCCATGCACCTTGTTCGGTGTGGAGTTCTTGGAACCCTCCTACTTCATAGGCAAGCCCTTGTTTTTCTCTGAGTTCCACAAAATAACGGCTATTCATGCCATCGCCTAAAATCGCATTGAGAACCCTGACGGCTAAAGCAAAACGTACTTGAGGGTCGTTTTTCCCTTGCTTTAATACACTCAGTCCGGGGACACTCCGTGCCACAAGTACCCATGTATCGGCTTGCTTTTCACGAACGACGGTTTCTGTTCTCGATGCTTTTAGTGCCACGTGAACAGTGGGAGGGAGATTATCTTTCAGTGAGCCTTCTAATGAGTCTTCTAGTGACGCTTCAACCATGCGACGTTCTGACGTTTCGCTCCCTATCCATCGGCTGACCTGTTGCTGTAGCTGAACCGTTTCTTGTGCTGAAAACTGACCTACTGCGACTGCGGTCACCTCACTTTGTCCTCTGAGATGGTGCCAATAGGTTTGCATGTCTTTTTGGGACGGCAGTTTTTTAAGCTGTGCCAGTAGGCGTGTACTACTTTGACCGTAAGGGCTTTCAGGTGCGTAGAAGCTGTGGCTAAAGGTATCAAATAAGGTGGTTGAAGGGGTTTCACTGATGGCGTGTAACTGAGTTTTAAGTTGCGTCCACTCCCGAGAGAGCGCCTCTTGAGGAAACTGAGGGGTAAGGCACAGAGCTTCTCCTAGCTTCATGAGGGCGGGTAGGCTATCTTTGGTACTACTTAAATGTAGGGTGAGGTAATCATCATCCGAACCTACTTCGGCGAATAATCCTTCTGACTGCATCCATGCCTGTAGGGCTTGTGGGGTGTAGCGTCGAGTGGCTTCTGTCAGTGTACTGCTTAAAAGCTGTCGTTGTGCTGCGGTGTGACTCCAACCTTCTGAGTATGTAGGTTTAAAAAAGAGTTTGAGATGCACGGTTTCAACCCCTGGGGTTTGCTTAATCACCAGCTTTCCACGAGGGTGTAACGCACTAGGACGTGTTTCGTGTTTATCACTGGCGTAAGGTAGTACAAGACTTTTGAGGGACCCTGTTTCAGTGGTGTTGCCTTGAGGAGGTAGTAACCTTTGTAAGAGGGTTTCAAGGGTTTGAGCCTCCGTGTCAGCAAGCTTGGTGTTTGGTGCTAACTTGGGTGCGGTTTGCAGCGGGGCTTCTTGAGGCAATACGGCATGTTGCCATGGGGTGCCTTCATGCCATGAGGCAAGTGTATGCGTGATGGTGGCTTCAATCGGTGGTGTGTCAGTATTATCAGGCACAATGGCGGTAAAGCTCATGGTGTTGGGTTGCCACCAGCGGGATAATGCCGCTTGAAGGTCTTTTGCGGTGAGGGTTTTTAAAAGAGGTAGGTAGTTCGTAAACGTTTCAATGCTTCCCCCTGAAGTGAGTGTCTGCCCCAAGGCATTTGCCATATCTTCTGAGGACTCTTGTTGGAACGCATAGGTTTTCACTGCTTGCTGAATGGCACGCTGTACGTCTTTTTCTTTGAATCCTTCTTGAATCACCTGTTGCATCAACGTGTGAATCTGTTGCAGGGTAGGGTGTAAATGGTCTACTTTAGGGCTTTTAAAGTACATGTAAAGTACGCTTGCGTCTCGGCTAAAATCAACGCCAGCACTGAGGGTATCCACTCGTCTTTCTTGGTCTACTAGGGTACGGTGTAGCACGCCTGTTTTAGGCATTGTGAGTATACTGAGTGCAAGTTCAAGGGCAAGCCGTTCCTTCAAAGGGGTTTGATAGGTAGGAGCCTGTAATGCAATCACGCCTGTGGTGGTTTTCAGGGAAGGGAGTGCGAGAAGTTTTGTACGGTTTGGCGTAAGCTTAGGGTTATAGTGAGGGTCTTCTTGTGCTTGAGGCAGTGGGTGTAAATACTGAGAGGCAACCCCCCCGCCATAAAAGCCTATTAGGAGATGCTTGAGGGTTTCTTGAGGTGGAAGGTCTCCCACGGCAATGGTATAAAAGTTTTGTGGATGATACCACTGGCGATAATACGCCATAATCGTGTCCCGAGGGATGGTACCAATCAGGCTTGCAGGACCTAAGGTGGTGAGGGCATACGGATGCGTTGGAAATTGTTGCTCATATAACGCATTGAACAGTTGCGCCATCGGGTTATCTAAGGCACGAGAAATTTCTTGTTGCACCACTTTACGTTCAGCGTCTAGCTCTTCGGTAGGAATCCGTGCCTTTAAAAGCATTTCAGCATGTTGCTTCGCAACGGTGGGGAAATGGGTTGAGGGCATGACTTGGTAGTAATGGGTAAAGTCCTTACTGGTGGCAGCGTTAAATGTAATGCCTTTGTTTGCCCAGTCGTTATCAATGACCCGAGGGGCAAAGCTTTCAGTGCCTTTAAACAGGAGATGTTCTAGGAAGTGACTTACGCCATTGTTGTCAGGTATTTCGTGTTTGGAACCAGTGGCTACCCATGTATCAAGGGTCATCACGGGGGTTCCTGGGCGTTGAATCACAAAAAGCTGATGTCCATTTTCCAAGGTCACATGCACCATGGTGAGTCCTTGCATGGGATGGGTTTCCAGATGATGGATTTTGGGGATGTAGGACGGAGACTTGATTTCAGATTCAAGCACTTTGATTTTTTCAGGGATGACAGGAGAGTGATTTTCTTGCAGCGTTCCCTCAGACCATACGCTATGCCATAGCCCCATGCCTACAAACATGACGCTACACACCCAAGCCAGTAGCTGAATACGAAACGCAAAACCTTGTATCATTGAGAGGCACTTTCTATTACTGTGAAAATAATAAGAACAATCTGTTTATTTTAGCATAAGTTTGTTTTTTGTCGTGATTGCCAACACAAAGATGACACGCTCTATTGAATGATACTTAGGGGATACCCTTGTGGTATCCCACGGGTAACATGAATACCGAGTAAGCGATAGACTTGGCGTATGATTTCCGCTAGAGGGATACCACAAGGGTATTCCCTACAGGTGCTTTGCAGGTTTAAAAATCGGGATAAAGGAGTAACTTTCCTGCGTCATCTCGCCAGCGAATCCATCCGATTTGCCAGCCTGTTGCCATGATGTCACGTACCTCTACCATTAACCATCCACCACGTGCATGGAGAATCCGTACATCTTTCAGAGCTTTCATTGGGAGTACTGCGGCGCCTTCTTCAGGACGACTCAGCACACTCTTTAAATGGGCTGAAACCCCTGCACGCCAATAGTATCCGTGAAGTTTCGTCGTTTCACGCATAAAGTCAGCCCAGTCTACCATGCTTGCACTTTCCCACATGCCTAACACATTCCCCTGCGATAAGCTTGCATTGATTTGCTGTTTATTTCTTTTTACCACCACAGGGGCGGCTTGTTGGTCAGGGATATAAATCCAAGCGGTATGGCTTTGAGTTGTGTCTTGGTCTGAGCTTAAGGCGAAAGGTGTTTTTACTTGAATCCATTGAGGGTCTGTTTCAAGTTCATCTAGGACTCTTAGAGCATATAAATTATGTTGTGGTGCGGTAAACTCAAAGTATTCTCGCACCATGCCTAGAGGTTGCCATGTGGGTTCTTGTGGCGAGCTATACCCTACGTGTTGCAATTTATTTTGAGAAAAGGTCAAAGAGTCTGCTGTTTTAGTAGGCTTACTGTAAAGGGTTAAAGGGAAGCGTACCAGCCATAGTCCTAAGCCAAGGTCTTCTGTGGTGGTTACCTCGGTGTGTGTGTCTTCGTCAGAGGTCTCTAGGGTGTTTTGTGTTTTTAATTGCAACAGTAGTGTTGCGGGGTCTTTGTCCTCAGAGGAACCATGGTCTTTTGGCTCACGGCTATCATCCAGTGATGTCACTCGCACATCCCGAGAGACAGGCTCTTGTCCTAGTTTCTTTTTTGCCATGGCAGGGGGGTGTAGCCCTATCATGACACATAAACTAACGCTTAAAAGACACACGCTGAACTTCTCTAAGAAGCTGATACGAGAGGCTTTTACTTGGGTGGGTTTATCGAACATCAAGGGTGTAACAGCCATTGAGAGAGGTACCTTCATTGAAACGATTAAAACATACGGAAGAGGGTGAGCCATTGTATCCTGTTACTTTACCATACGACAGTCTATGTGTGTGCGATGATGGTAAAAGAAATACCCTAAGTTTATGACTCCCTTGAGACACCACTGTTTTCCCCTTGGTATTGGAAAGGCATTCTGTTATGTCAGCTCAACCCTCTGCACCTTCTAAAGACAAGGCACCTAAAAGAAGTATTACCCCCTTGTATGGCAAGTTTTTAACCGCCTCTCCGACATTGGCACTTTGCCCTGAAGCAGTCGATGAAAACGGTACCCCTTTACTAGAGGTCGTCATGGTGGGGCGTTCCAATGTTGGGAAAAGCTCGTTGATTAATGCGTTGATGGGGCAAAAAAAACTGGCACACACCAGTAATACGCCAGGTAAAACACGCCTAATTCAGTTTTACGATTGTGCTTTTCGTATGGGTGAGCAAGGGCAAACCGTACGCTTTCGCCTAGTCGACTTACCTGGGTATGGCTATGCCAAGGTGTCTAAAACTATGCAAGCTGCATGGCAAAAAGAGCTTACAAACTACCTAGCCCATCGGGAGGCCATTGCCTTGGTGGTTCAAATCCTAGATGCACGCCATGGCTTAAAAGAAAATGACCAACAAATGTTAGAATGGTTATTACAGCTCCCTCGTATCCCTCGTATTGTGCTGAATAAGTCTGACCAGCTCAATCAATCAGAAAAGCATAAAGTGGCTCAAGCCGTTTCAAAGGCAGCGGGTATTCCTTTACCGTATATCCACCTAACGCATACCCGAGAGCAACATAGCCAGCCTTGGGTATGGCAGGCGATTGCCGAAGCGTTGATGAGCTACCAGTCACCTATCGCTTAAGTGTACGTTCCCTTACGGCTGTCAACACGCTAGCTACATCCTTTGAAGCCTTGTGCTATAGTTATGCTATACTGAGTTGTTGTTTTCTTTCTGTTTTACTTTTTATTGTTTTATCGTTCTGTGCTTTAGAATGTTTCTTTATGCTTGATATACGCCTTCTTCGCCAAGACCCTGATACCGTTAAAACAAGCCTTGCGAAACGTGACCCTGCTTTGATGGCTCGGGTGGATGAGGTACTGCATATTGATATTCAACGTCGAGAGTTTCTTGCAGAGGTTGAGTCGGCACGTGCCGAACGGAATCAGCTCAATAAAACCATGGGGCTTGCCAGAAAAGAAAACCGAGTAGAGGATGCAGAAGCAATTCTTGCCCAGTCTAAAGCCATTAGTACTCGTTTGGAAACCATTGAAAACACCCTGAAACAGCTTGAATTAGACCAAACTGCTATTTTAATGACTTTGCCTAATTTACCCCATACCAGTGTGCCTGAGGGTAAAGACGAACAGGACAATCAAGAGCTTAAACGTTGGGGCTGTGACCTAAAACATGCACGTGCCAACCAGCTTACTGAACCACAAGCCCATTGGGATATTGCACCTGCTTTAGGGCTTGTCGATTTTGAGCGTGGTGTTAAACTTGCAAAATCTCGCTTTTCTGTGTTTACAGGACAAGGGGCAAAGCTTGTGCGTGCCTTGATGAGCTTCATGATTGATCTTCACACAGAAGAACACGGTTACCATGAGATATGGCCTCCGTATTTAGTGAACCGTGAGACGATGACAGGAACAGGGCAATTGCCTAAGTTTGAAGAAGATTTGTTTAAACTCACAGGAGAGCATGAGCTGTACCTGATTCCTACCGCAGAGGTTCCTGTGACTAATCTTCATGCCAACGAGATTTTATCTTCAGAGCTACTCCCTATTCAGTATTGTGCTTATACACCTTGTTTTCGTTCTGAAGCAGGGTCTGCGGGTCGAGACACTCGTGGACTCCTTCGACAACATCAGTTTGATAAAGTAGAGCTTGTTCATTTTGTACGCCCTGAAACCTCTGAAGAAGTCCATGAAACGCTTGTACGTCATGCGGAAACGGTGCTTGAGCGGCTTGAGTTGCCCTACCGTCGTCTTTTGTTGTGTGCAGGCGATATGGGTTTTAGTGCAGGACGATGTATTGACTTAGAGGTCTGGATGCTTGGACAAAATACTTACCGAGAAATCTCAAGCTGTAGTAACTTTTTTGATTTTCAAGCACGGCGTGCCAGCTTGAAATATCGTCCCACGCCTGAAGCTAAACCTGAGTTTTTGCATACCTTGAATGGTTCAGGCCTAGCGATTGGAAGAACCTTTGCAGCCATTTTAGAAAATTATCAAAACCCTGACGGCACTGTGAGTATTCCTAAGGTATTACAACCTTATATGAACCATCGTACGCTTTTTTAAGCCGAGTGTACATCATCAACATTGTGGTGTTATGGTGTCGGGTGTGTTTTTTCAAGCAATAAGCAATC
>JBJTUH010000060.1:0-3837 GCA_046080605.1 Vampirovibrionales bacterium | reverse complement strand
GATAGATGCCATGTCTGATAGCATCTTTCCCTCATAAGAAGGTTTCCCCCATGACTTTTACGCCTATCTCGGTGCCTCACGCACAAGGTACCCCCCCGATACAGTCGCTCAACGCTATGACACAGCATTGTTTAGGACTAAAACATGCCTTAGAAGCGGTATGCGATTGTTTAGCCGCCCATCACCAAGCCCTTACTCATGAAAAGCTAGAAGCACTGGAAAGCCTTGGCAAAGAACTCTCACAGCACTATCTGACCCTTCAAAAAACGTGGCTCAAACCCCTAGAGAAAACTCTTAAAGCCAATCCTCACCTCTCAAACCCTGAAGGAGAGGGTACCTTAACCTCGGGGTTAAGTGCTTGGCTCCATCATCAGGGTAGGTTAGAAAACAATACAGCACTCGCACAACACCTAATAGAAGAGGAACTCCCCATACTACAAGCCCTCTTACGTAAAATGCACCAGTACACTGAACAACAACAGTATTTAGCCAAAGTGTCGTTGCGCTGGACACAACAAGCCATTGAGGCGCTGACAAAAGAAGCCACCCCTGACTGGGAAATACCAGCCTACCCGCAAGGCTATGCCTCGCACCATGCCCCCACCCCCACCCCATGGCATACAGCTCCACATAGTAGCTCTGCCATGGCGGGAAGTCATCCATCCAGTGAACTGCTAAAGCGTGGTACACAAAAGCACTACCCCCAAGAGATACCCACCCCTCCTGCAGGAAAGCGTATTGATACAAGTTTGTAACAGTTTAGAGACAACCCTCAAAAACTCATCGTTTGAGTGTAGTGGTCGCTCATTTGGTCGATACCTTTTAGAAGCGCGTTTTTAGTTCATGGAAGAATCCGTTATCAAAGCTGTACCAAGTTTTGATGTTTGAGTGAGAAAGCACCCCTCGTCATGATGACTGCTAGCCCCACGTTTCTTGGCTTCTTTAATATGCAACGTGCCATGAGTACCTCTCAAGTGGCATTGAATGTGATTTCCAATAACGTGGCAAACATGAATACCGAGGGCTATTCACGCCAACATACCAACATTCAATCGGAACAGCCTTGGTCAGGGTTTGGCAGTTTAAACCAGTTGGGACAGGGGTCTGTTGTTGAATCGGTGAAACGGATTCGTGAAGCCTCATTAGATGATGACTACCGTTCAGGGAATAGCACCTTTGGCAAAGAAACCATTATGGCAGATGCCCTTAAAACCCTAGAAGGGTATTTAAAAGAGCCTTCTGAAAATGGTATTAACGCCAGCATGCAACAGCTTTTTGATGCCATGCACGAGCTAGGACTGAACCCCGAGAGCCTTCCTGCACGCTCGGCATTTCTTGCGCAAGCTACCGACACCATGACACTGTTTCAAGAGAAAATTGCCTACATTCAAAACCAGCGCCGTACCCTCGTCGGAGACCCCTCAGTGGCGGGCAGTGTCAGCAGTAGCCAACTTAACACCACCACCACACAGGCAAATAGTATTTTAGACTCGTTAGCAGACATCGGCACTCAGATTAGAAGCGTGGTAGACACTGGCGGACAACCGAACGACTTACTTGACCGCAGAGACCTCCTACTGAAAAACCTGTCTGAAATTGTAGATATGCAAGTCAATTTTACGAATGAGTCTCAGTATGACCTAACCATTGGCGGACTCACCTTCATTCAAGCGGGCGCAAAACAAAACTATCGCCTGCAAACCGTTGCAAACCCAGGTCCTACCCCCACGCCTGATAACCGCCCTGCCCTACTTCAGGCGGTTAATTTAACCACCAATGCCACAACAACACTCAATGACACCATCACCAGCGGAAAGCTCAAGGGCTACTTAACCATCGGTGAACCTTCTACCACGGGGAACGTGACCCTTCCCGATATTATCACCAAGCTTGACAGCCTTTTTAGCACCATTGCCACACAGCTAAATACCATCCAGACGACAGGACGAGACCTTAACGGCACCTTAGCCACTGCGAACCCCCTGTTTAACTTAACCGCAGGGACAGGACCCGCTACCCTACGCTACAGCATGAATGCCAATTTAGTGAATGACCCTCGATTACTTGCCGCAGCTGATGGGACAGGTGCCTTTGCAGGCACAGGGGATGCTCGTAACATTAAGCGGATGACAGACTTATGGAACACCCCACAAGCCACCCTCAATAATAACCGTATGGATGGCTACTATAACAGTGTGGTCGCAAGCATTGGGGTAGACACCAAAGCCCATAAAGACCGTGCGGCGAATACCGAACAAGCTTTAGCCGCCCTAGAAAACCGACGGCAAGAGATTTCAGGGGTTAATTTAGATGAAGAGGGAGCCGACATGCTCCGCTTTCAACGTGCTTTTGAAGCCGCTTCACGGGTATTAACCACCTACGACAAACTGTATGAAACCATCATTAACATGGTACGTTAGGCATTTTCCTTTAGAGTCCGTTTAAGGTAAGGAGACCCTCCCACATGATAGGACGTGTCAACTCTACGATGATTGCCATGAATAGCATTCGTCATTTACAAGACCAACTGGCAGGGTTAAGCCAATCTCAGGAGCAACTTTCCACCAATAAAAAAGTGAACCGTCCCAGTGATGACCCCGTGGGGATGACTCGTGTAGGAGACCTCACAAACACTCTCCGCTTTGATGAACGCTTCTTAGCCAACGTACAGCAAGGACAGTCAGAGCTTAAGTCGTTAGATGACCTTATCAGTAGTGTGCATGACGTAGCCCAACGTGCTTTAGAGCTTGCCACCCAAGGGAGCAACCTGACCCTTAACGCCACGAACCGCCTAACGATGTCGCAGGAAATTGACCAACTGATTAACCAAACCGTTCAAGTAGGAAACACCAACTTAGCAGGGAAGCATATTTTAAGTGGCTTCCGTACCGACACCATTCCCTTTACCCGTACGGGCGATGCCATTGCCTTTGCAGGGTCGCCTTCTTCAGCGTCTGCAAGGGTTATCAGTGTGGCAGAAAACACCACGGTGCAGGTCAACATCAATGGCGATGACCTGATAGGTTCCGTCACGGTGGATGGGGCGGGTGTGGTGAACGGGGGGGCGGGGTTATTGCGTACGCTCATGTCGTTAAAACAAGACCTTGCAAACAATAACGTGACAGGGGTTCAGTCTCGGCTTGACCAACTGCAAAGTAACATTGACACCTTGAACCTACAACAGGGGAAGGCAGCAGGAAACCTTGCCCGACTCAACCAAGTGCAAGAGCGCATTGAGGCTAGAAAAGACAGCCTGACGGAAGAATACGCCAGCATTGTGAATATTGACGTGGCAGAGGTCCTGAGCCGTATGCGGCAGCAGGAGTCAACCTATCAGGCTTCACTCACCGCCGTGAGTAAGCTCAATAGCATGTCCCTCTTCGACTACCTGCGGTAAGGTCTCAGAAGAGTTATTTGCAAGAAGCTCCATGAACTCAGCATACATTCTTAAGTAAGTGTAATAAGGGGTCCCTGACATTAGAGATTAAAAAACCCTCGTTTGAATACTGTTTCATGACAAAATCATGTATGTTAGAGCGAATATTTGCATCTTCAAGTACCGCATATTGTAACCAATTTCTTAGCCATACTTTATTTTCACATTGAGCAATAAACCCAAAGGCGTATAAAATTTTATACTTTTCCGTTCCATCAGCATTGTTAAACCATTCAACCTGAGATGTTAAAGTTAAATCATTGGCGTTGGTGATTTAGTATAGATACTGTTGCCAATGAGGGGTAAAGAAGATTGTTAGCGTCGCTTTTACCATTTCTAACGATTTTGAATAACAAAACGTTTTTCGCCTAAATCGTGCCAAATAATGACGTATCCTACTG
>JBJTUH010000059.1:0-13622 GCA_046080605.1 Vampirovibrionales bacterium | reverse complement strand
TCATGTGTTAAGCTCTGTTCTGAGCTTTGAAGCGGAAAAGTCTTAAAAAGACAGTTAATACCTTGAGGCAATTTGGGGGATGATAAGGTTTTATTGACACTAAAAGGTGGGGCGATTTTCTGAAGAGACAGAGAGCTTCTTAGCCTATAACATTTTGTGATTCACTTTGATCTGATTGTTTTGAGAGATAGTGTGTTCATGATTCAGGCAGTTTCGTCTAAATTAAAGCAAGTCTATAGCGGTGTAAGAAAAACGCTCACACTTGCAAAAATGGACTATCAGTATCATCGCTTTTTAAAAGGAAAAGGGCGAGGTATAGGGACGATAAAAATTAGTCCATACAGTACCCCTGAACATGCAAATGCGATTGTCCAAAAGGCACAGTATATCAAAAGTATGCAAAAAGACCTTTCAAAGGTTCAGGGGCGTGAGGTGAAAATTATAGCTCCTAAGGTTCAGTTTAAAAACTTAGACCTTCACGAGCCCTCAACTATTTTTGAACATGCCAACCTTGAAGGTAGTCGCTTTGAACATGCCAATTTAAGAGGGGCGAATTTTGAAAACGCTAATCTTAAAGGAGCTTCTTTCCGCAGTGCCAATTTGAATGATGTTACTGAAAAAGGAAAAAGGTTTTCAACTAATTTTAAGGATAGTATATTGGACGAGGCTGATTTTACGGAGGCCCTTCTCTCGAAGGAAAGCTTAGCCCAGGCGAAGGTGCAACCTAATACTCAGTTACCTAAAAAGTTTACAGCGTTACGTTCAGGGTATGAGTACAAGGGCGGTGAGTTCAATCAAGGTGTTAAACTTACTCCAAGATTTGCTGTAAAAGTTATGGGGAGCTTTGCACCCCCAGAGTTAAATAATGCACAAATCATTAAACAACGTTTCGATGAGCTTGAGACAAAAAATCCCACGGCAGCTGAGCAAGTAAGGCAAATGCTTACTTTGTATCGAGGGCATTTTACACCTGCTCAAGAACCTGAAAAAGTTTATTTGGTCAGCGATAGAGCTAAAGGGACACCTTTAAGCGAGGTGTATAAAAAGCTTGGAAAAACTGACCAAGACGCAATTTATGCTCACGCTAGAAAACAAAATGAATTTCTTAAAAATCATCTAGGGTTTATTTTGGGTGATAGAAATCAAGGAAATATGTTTGTTGAAATGGAGAACGGAAAACTTAAACGAGACTCGGAAGGGAACCCATTGGTTCAGCACATAGACTATGGCATTATTCACTGGGGGTAGTTTATGGCGTAGGATGTAACGCACGATACTTTAGCTCTGCACGTATCCAATCATCAGGTGTGTCAATGTCTTGGGCTTCCCACTCTTTGAGATAGAGTCCGATGCTACGAGGCATAAAAAGCTGACGATGCTGTAACAATGCCTCGGTATAAAACCAGTAAAATTGAGCGGCATCGTGCCATAGTGTTGGCAGGTCTTGAGAGCGCGTGTTATAAAACTGAGGCCATGCCATGGTAAACCAAGGAGACGCTGCATCGGGTTGCACCACACCTCGCCAGACGGGATAGCCAAAAGGTACCATGGGGACGACGCTCTCGGGTATCCAAGAGCGTGCTTCATTGCCATCACATGCTTTGAGAGGGTTCGGGATAGGCGTATTAAGTAAGGTATACCCTTCTTGCAGCCTTTGCGAGGTTAAAAAAGGTCCTGAAGTGGGAAGTAAACATGCCACTTGAGGGAAAAACATACCTTGTTGGGTATCGTAGGTATAAAGTACCTCTGTAAGGACATCCGCCAACATTGCCATGTCATGAGAGGTTTCACAGTCTCGTAGAAAAGGGACTGTGGCACCATAGTGCTGTGCAAGGTCTGCAATGTCGGTATCGTCTGTAGAAACCATGACTTCTTGGAAACATCCTGACTGTCGTGCGGCTTCAATGGTATAGGCTAGTATTGGCTTATCACAAAAGGGTTTAATATTTTTGCGAGGAATCCTTTTACTACCTCCTCTGGCAGGAATAATTGCCAAAGGTTTTTGTTGCGTCTTACCTGAGGGTTGCCAGTGAAATGAGCCATAAGCGGGCTTCACTAAAGGCTCTGAGCTTTGAGAAGTGCCATGGAATAAGGCTTGTGCTTCAGGTGCCAATGAAGTAAGCATTTGTGGATGAGGTGCATCAGCTGAAGAGGGTACCACCATGGGGAAGAGCAAGCTTTCTTGGGACTGCGAATAAAAAGAGAACCTCCTTTTTTTATCATAAAAAAGGAGGTTCTTCATCCTAACTTGATAGACGCTTTAGGCGCATGCCTGAAGGTCTGTTAGTATTTGGCGAGGTAACGATCGATTTCCCACCCAGAAACATAGGTGCGATAATCATCCCACTCACGTAGTTTTGCTTTAAGGAACTCATTGTAAATATGAGACCCTAAGGCACGTTGAGAAATCTCACTACCTTGGTAGGCTTCAAGTGCTTCTTGCAAAGTACCAGGGAGTGCTTGAATGCCCAATGCCCGACGCTCTTCTTCGTTGAGACGATAGATGTTGGACTCAGTGCTTTCAGGAGCCTCCATTTGGTGACGGATACCGTCAAGCCCTGCGGTAAACAGTGCTGCAAAAGTCAGGTAGGGGTTGCTTGAAGGGTCAGGAGAACGTAACTCAACCCGAGTACCTTTCCCACGTGTTGCAGGAACACGAATGAGTGCCGAACGGTTGCTAGGAGACCAAGCCAAGTATACAGGAGCTTCATACCCTGGTACCAAACGCTTGTAGCTGTTGACAAGAGGGTTACTAATGGCAGTAAACCCACGTACATGCTTGAGCAAGCCACCAATGAACCAGCGTGCTTCGTGAGAAAGTTGAATTTCATCGGAAGGGTCAAAGAAGCGGTTACCACCCTCAGGGGTTGCAATGGACATATTGCAGTGCATCCCTGAACCATTGATGCCAAAAACAGGTTTAGGCATAAAGCTTGCATGCAGACCATGGGCTGCGGCAACACGACGAATCACCGTTTTTAATAAAATCACGTTATCGGCTGCCGTGACTGCACGTCCGAAACGGAAGTCAATTTCGTGTTGTCCACGTGCAACTTCATGATGGTCGGCTTCCATGCTTAAGCCAAGCTGGTCAAGCATTTCTACAATTTCACCACGCACTAACTCGCCCTCATCATCAGGCGCAAGGTCATAGTAGCCACCTTGGTCTTGGGTTTCAAGTGTAATGTTATGGTTTGCATCACGTTTAAACAGGAAAAACTCTACTTCAGGTCCTACATTAAGGACAAAGCCCTCTTTTTCGGCTTCCGCTACCACACGTCCGAGGTTACCCCGAGGACATCCTTCAAAAGGCGTAAGGTCAGGGTTACGGATGTCACAAAAAATACTGGCAACTTTCCGTCCGCCCTCGGTCCAAGGCATTACACGGAAGGTGCTATGGTCTGTGTAAAACGCCATGTCAGAGGTCTCAATAGAGCGAAACCCTGCAATAGAGGAACCATCAAGCAAAATCTCGTGGTTTAAGGCTTTTTCTAATTGGTTGACATGCACAGACATGTGTTTGGGAATCCCATGGATATCCACAAACTGTAAACGAAGGTGTTTAACATTTTGTTCTTTTGCAATCGCTAAAATATCAGCGACAGAACGGTTCGTTGCTTTATTGACATCAGCAACCTGCACTGTTTGACACGTGGAAAACATCATGATCGTAGAAACCTAACCCAGTCAATGAACACAACAACAGTCACACGAGACACATAAAACGCTTTATGCTACCTTACTTGAGCCAAACCACACGGTTATGAAACTGCGAGAGGCTGCAAAAATGATAGAAAAACCATTGACAAATAGGGTGGATAGCGTATGATAATAAACCCAGCTATTGAATCAAGGTATACAATAACATTTTTCTCAGTGATTCATCCAGCACAATAACCATCTCTGACGATGCTTTGCCAGTGAAGGGTACACGTAATGGTTGGTCATGAAGGTACTCCAAAATCACAGCAGACCTTCTGCAAAAGAGCTGTTGTCTTTATTTTGGATGCCCTGAGTATAGCACGGAGTGCTTGTTTTTAGAAGCACTCCTGTTTAATCATGTGTTACATTGAGAGAGATGACGCTTTACACAGACCCCTGCTTAATCAAGAGAGAAGCCTCCCTTAGTGGGTGACGCTTTTACGTGAGCGTGTTTTTAGTGTCACGCCTTCTTGGTGTAGGAGTTCCTGTTTACGAGCTAGACCTCCTTCTCCGCTGTAGCCTCCTAGGGTACCATCTTTCCGTATGACTCGATGACACGGAATGTCAGGGTAGTATGGGTTGCGTCCAATGGCATTGGCGACGGCTCGATACGCTTTAGGTTTACCAATGCTTTCGGCGATTTGTTGGTACGTACGGGTTTCTCCTTTGGGTATGGTCAGTAAGGCTTCCCATACTTGTTTTTCAAAAGGAGAGGCTTTTGCTAAAACGCTTGTAAGTGTCTCTGTAAGTTGACGCATGCCGATGAGCCTTTTAGGGAGTTTGTAGAAAGCGTAAAACACGCGATGAGGGGGAGGTGTTCCTCAATGTAGCATAAAAGATATAGGTGTAAGCAAGAGGGATGGTAAGTACAGAATAGTTCATCAAGTTTCTTATGCTTTGGTCGAGAATACTCTTAAGTACCGCTTCATGGGACGTGATGAGGGTATGGGGTGTTGTCGTGTAGACTATCCCTATTTGTATACCTAAGTGATGGACGGATGGTGCGAGGCACTGGTATCAGTAGGGTTCAGTGTGTGAAGTACTGACTATTCAGGTACTGACTTTATGTGCGTATGCTATTTTCTCCTGATGATTGATGGTCATAGAGACATAAACTGTTTTTTAAAGATACAAGGGTGTTAAGGAATAAAACCTAATGTCCGTAGGGAATCACCTCTATTTTCATGTGAAGCAATGGCTTATGCAAACCAAGCAAGGGGTTGGGCAGATCTGTGCCTCCACAAAGCGTCGGCTTGTGAAGTGCTTTACGCTTGAGCCTGCTGAGACAAAAGAGACCCTCACGTCCACGCATGCGGGACGCTCACAAGTTTCACCTCGTGCCACTTCGGTAGCACGCCAAAAAGAAGTCCTAGAATACGCACTGCAAACCTTGATGACACTCCGTGAGCAGCAAGAGCATACGCTTAAGCATAAAGAATCGTATCTTGAGGCATTAGACACCCTACTGAGTGCATGGTTTCATCCGAAAATGGGAACTGCCCTGCTCATTCAGTCGGAGGAACTATTGGGCTTTATTGATGCCTTGCTTGAGTTCTGGCCTCAAGATACGATGCTCCTTGAGCGTAAATGTCTTGCTTACTGGCTGGCAGGTATGCCTCAGGCTGCTCAAAACTTAGCGTACACTTTAACCGAGCAGTCTCCTGAACTTCCTTTTTGTAACTATGTACTGGCTGAAATGGCATTTAGAGAGGGTAAACTCTCTATTGTACAAAGTAAACTTTTCTTCTTGAGAAAAGTTCTTGACGGTAAAAGAAAACATGGGGTGTTGCTTCCCCAAGCTTATACTTGGATACGCTATAGAGTGGTGCAACTGCAACGAGAGTATGCACGCCTTAAGGTAGGGCAGCGTTTAAAAGGGATGAGTCCGTTTTTACAACTACCCCAAGACCCTCAGACCCCTCAGCTTTATCATATGGCACAGTGGATGATGGCGGAGTGCCAAGCGGTCTTGAGTAGTGTGAAGAAGCTACTGCATGAACTCTCTTTTGTGAGCCTTGGCTATTATCAGCTGTGGTTTCAGATGGTGCAAATGTATCAGACTATTCCGAAACGAATTGAGCTTTTACAGACTTGGCAGAAAGAGTATCCTAATGTCACTTGGTTGAAAACCTATTTAGGCACGCAGTATGCCAAGCTTGGAAAGACAGATGCTGCTATTTTGCAGTGGCAAAGTGCTGTGCTGCTTGACCCCCATGACCAAAAGGCTTGGCAAGCTTTGGGTGAGTATTATGAGCGGTTACTTTTGCCTCAAAAGTGTCTCATGATTTATGAAAAACTTGCAACCCTTTATCCTAAAGACCCTGAAGTGTATTGTCAAATTGGTAATTTTTGTGTGGATTTAAAACAATATTCTAAAGCCTATGAAATGTATCAAGTGGCTTTTCGTTTGGGATATGACCCTGAGTGGCAAGCACTTGTGGCAGTGTCTCTTGCGCAACTTGCTTGCTTGTTGCCTGGGCGTGTTGAAGCTGCTAAGGCTTGGTATCATATTGCTATTCAGTTGAACCCAAGAGCGAAAGAGCCTTATACTCAGTTAGGTTCTCTCGCATTTGATACCAATGAGTACAAGCTCTCTCAAACGGTGTGTGAAACTGCGAAACAAGTCATGCCGAAAGATGCGAGCATGTGTGCTAACTTGGGGTACTTATACTGGCATGAGGGACGCATCCCTGAGGCGGTACGTGCCTATGAAGAAGCTCTTGCCATGAATCCTTTGTACGAAGTGGCATGGAATAACTTAGGGGTGATTATGCTAGACGGGGTGGCTCATATGCCACGGGCCATTCATTGCTTGGATATGGCGATTCAGCTTAAAACAGATTACCTTTTGGCACGTTTTAACTTGGCACGAGCTTATCATCATGTGAATGAAGATACCAAAGCTGCGGAACAGTTAATCATTGTGAAGCAACTAAACCATATTTTTAAAGAGCTTCAAGAAGATGAACTTCAGTCTTTATGGCAGCAAGTGTTTCGGCACCCTGATGCGTCTTCTTCTACCGCTTCTTATACGTCTGAAACGTCTCCTGCTTCTGGGCAAGATACCCCTCAAAACTTATTCGGAACCATGTTATTATTACCCGAGCGTTCTTCTGCCAAGGAGCCACCCAGTGCTTCTAAAGTAACAGGTATGCCTAAGCCTCATACCCATGCGTCTTGGCAATATCCTCCCACTGTGCCTCCTACCTTGATAGAGAACTCTCAAGAGCCTTCTGTTGCTCAGTCTCAGGTGCCTCATCATGGCAATGAGCCGCCCTCCTCACACGCTTCTGTCACGCAAGACCCCCCTCAAGCTAACCCGTTGACCGACCCCATATCAACCGAGTGTGTGATTTATATTGACTCTCAAGGGCTTGCGTGGCATACCTTGTCTCAGGCACAGGGGCTTCAAGGAGAGCTTCCACAGCAGGCATCTACGCCTATTTTTATTGCTGATGAAACCACGCACAAGCAATTAGAGAGTATTTTTACGCAGTATCATCAAACCCAAGATGAAGAAGCACTCCTGTATGCTTTAGGGGAATGGTTTCAAGACTTGGAAGGCAAAGTGCCTAACCTTTTTCTACCTAATGCCCCCGAAACCTTTAGGCAGTTGCACGATAGTGTTCCTCCTACGGTTGAGGCCCTTCCGCCCGATGAGTTGGAGCCTCCTTCTGACCAAAATGCTCCTCGGAACGCTTAGCGTGTTGATGGAAGACGGCATGCATCTTTCTCAAACGAGTAGCTCGATGAACGCTTCATTTATACGCCATTTTCTAGGTGTCTCTGCACTCTTTACTACGTTCTACTTGCGATTTGATATGATTTAACACTTCATAATGAATAGCATGTACCAAAAAATCTGACCACATAGTCCAGTAGGATTGAGGCCAAACATTAATTGTGTACCAAGTTGTACCTTCAATTCTTGTTTTGCCATTCGCAAGGGGCGTTAAAACAAACTGACCTCGCCTTGATTGAAAATAGTTATTTAAATGAGGTGGGTGAATATCTCCCCAAGGTGAAAGTTCTTTCATTGAAGGAGGTTGCTTTAGGACATCAAATCCTAAATGGTACGGAGGCTTCCAATGTGTGATAGGTTCAACAAAAGATCCTGTTGTGAATCGACAGTAACGAATGGCTCCAACACCTTTACCTTTAATTACCGCCCCTTTAGGATGTGCAATACCTGCTTTAAACCACCAAGCTGTCGGCTCTTTTAACTCAGGAAATGCAATCACTTTCTCCCAGACTTCTGATGCTTGAGCATAAACTTCAATAGAAGTTGTCACGTGATGCAGGGGTAATGGATGATCATGTTTTTCGAAAAACGCTGATAACGGTAGCATGAAAACAATACTAAAAAACTTGTAATTTGATTTTGAATCATTTTTGTCGCTTTTTTTAAAAAACCAGTATGCACACATGGCACCGAGACCAGCCATGGCAAAACCAAGAGGCGCAGCCATTAGCAAACAAATCAAACCTTCAAACTTAAACAACAGTAGCTCTAACCCTATTAAAAAAATCGTGGAACTTCCGATAACAACAGAAAACTCCTTGGTAGTAGGGTACTTGAGTGTATAAAAAGCTACCGACAAAATGCCAGCTAAAAAAGGAAATACTATAAACAAGGTAATACTATAAGGAGCTACTACAGACTGAGGCAACATACCCAATATCATAACATTTAAAAATACTAGACCCCACACGATAAAACTACTAGCTAATATAGCAAGTAGAAATGTTTTATAAGAGATTGAACCTTTGTTTAAATTTTCTAGAGACTTTTGTAACGTAAGCACCGTACCCTTATACTCCATGACATATAATACTACAACGGCAGACTTGGAAAGCATCCCTCGGTGCATGACCTATGATGAGGGGTTGGACTCTTCCTCCTCATGAGAGGCTTGCCCTGCACCTAGAGAGGCAAGCGCTTCTTGAAGCTCGTCAGGTAGCGCTTCAGGTGACATCATTTGGTACTGGGCTTGAAGTGCTTCTTCTGTCATAGGTGTTGCGTTTGCCAGTGTCTCTCCGAAGCCTTGCATAAATTGCTCTTCAGGGACTTGAATGTTAATTTGAAGTTGTCCGTTGAGTAACTGAGACAAAAACGCATGTTGAATGTCATAACTCAATTGCTGGAACATTTCATACGCTTCTCGCTTGTATTCAAGCAGGGGGTCTTTTTGTCCGTAGGCACGTAAACCAATGCCATCTCGGAGTGCATCCAGTTTTTGAAGGTACTCTATCCAATGCTGGTCAATGAGTTGTAGTAGCACGGAACGCTCTAACTGACGTAACGGTGTGAGGAGTGCTTCTTGCCGCTGTGTTTCAGTCATTGCGGGAGGGGTGTCGCCTTCGTACTCAGGCGACCATCCTAAATGATTGGCAGCAAGGTCAATACCGTGGTTAGTTTCAAGCTGTTGGGCAATCTCAACTAAGCTGGACTCTAACCCATCAAGAAGTGTGAGAACATAGTCTTGTAAGCGTTCTACCACTTGTTCTCCTGTCAGGTCAAGTAATGCTTCAGGACGTGCGTATTCAGGTGCTTCATGGGCTTGATAGGGGAAGACATCCCCAAGGGTATTCAGAAGTAGTTGAAGTTGTTCAGGGTCAGACAACCGCGCTTTCAGGTTTCGTTCATCAGGCATGACTTGTCGTACCATC
Organism: Vampirovibrionales bacterium; assembly: GCA_046080605.1. Classification (GTDB taxonomy): domain Bacteria; phylum Cyanobacteriota; class Vampirovibrionia; order Vampirovibrionales; family JAJTHC01; genus JBJTUH01. The sequence goes on along the minus strand of JBJTUH010000059.1, from coordinate 4,250 downwards.
CGTACGACGGTGTCTTGTCCCATGGTACGCACATACGCCCGCAAGTCTTGAGACTCTAAGACCTCTCGGCGTTGATTGTACAACAACTGACGTTGTGTGGTTAAAATATCGTCGTACCTCAAGACATTCTTACGAATTTCAAAATGGTACGCTTCAACCTTACGTTGTGCTCCTTCAATCGACTTTGTCACCATACTGTGAGAAATAGGAAGGGTTTCTTCTACGTTGAGCATGTCCATTAGGTTAGAAATCATGCCGCCTTGGAAAATTCGTAAAAACCCGTCTTCTAAAGAAAGGAAAAACTGGGTACTTCCAGGGTCGCCTTGACGAGCGGCTCTTCCTCGTAGCTGATTGTCAATCCGACGAGACTCATGCCGTTCGGTACCAATAATATGAAGTCCGCCTGCTTCTGTGACCACTTTTTTTTCGGCATCGGTGATGGCTTTCCTCTGTTTCAGTGCCTCTTGATAGGTTGCTTCTGGCACATCTTTCCAATACTGACCCTCTTGCTGGAAGGCTTCTCGTACAAGAAACTCGGCGTTTCCTCCAAGCAGAATATCTGTCCCTCTTCCTGCCATGTTGGTGGCAATGGTAATGGCACCTTGTCGTCCTGCTTGTGCCACAATAGAGGCTTCCTGTTCATGAAACTTTGCGTTTAGCACGGTATGCGGAAGTCCACGATGAATGGCCTGTAATGCACGGGCGGTTGCCCACACATTGGTGGTGAGGTCATAAAGTTCACGAAGCTTAGAAGCTTGTAACCATGTGAGGCTTTCCTCAACGCTGGACGCATCTACCTTGAGAGGACTTGTTAATAAGGCGTGAAGCGTTGTTTGATGAGGGGCTTCTACTTGGTCTATCAAAGGTAGCATGAGTTCGGAAAAGCGTTTGACTTTTTCATTCCAATGTTCTTGCAATGGCTCGGGGTCATGAAGTAATTGAGATAAATACTCTGATTTTTCAATAGAGGTTGTCCCCACCAGTACTGGACGCTGGGTTTCGTGTTTTTCAACGATATCTTCGACGACTTTGAAGAACTTAATACGTTCATTTTTATAAATGAGGTCTGGTAAATCTTTCCGTCGATTGACCAAGTGCGTTGGAATGCTTGTGACAGAAAGATTATAGATTTTAGAAAACTCTGCTTCTTCGGTCATGGCTGTTCCTGTCATGCCGCTGAGCTTTTCATAAAGTCTGAACAAGTTTTGGAAGGTGATACTTGCCAACGTTTGCGTTTCGTCCTGAATGGCAACCCGTTCTTTGGCTTCAATGGATTGATGCAACCCGTCGCTCCAACGTCTGCCTTCCATAATTCGCCCTGTAAACTCATCTACAATGGCAATGTCTTGTTTGGGTGTAATGACATAGTCAATATCTTTACGGTACAGCTCTTTGGCTCGGAGTGCTTGAATCAGTAAATGGGCAAAGTTGGTTTTTGCATCAAACAAGTCCTCTTGTCCGAGCATTTTTTCAGCTTTTTCTACCCCTTCTTCTGTGAGAACAATATTCTTTGCCTTTTCATCGACAGTATAGTCGGTTTCTTTTTGCATTAAGGGGGCAATTTTTGCAAAGGTTTGATAGGTTTCGGGTGATTGCTCTACTTTCCCACTGATAATTAAGGGGGTACGAGCTTCATCAATTAAAATACTATCCACCTCATCAATAATGGCATAGTAGGGTTTACGTTGGCATAAGTTTTCTAAGTTGGTTGCCATATTATCTCGTAAGTAGTCGAACCCAAACTCGTTATTCGTCCCATAGGTAATATCGCACCCATAGGCTATTTTTTTATGTGTATTGTCTAGGCTCATCATGCTTTCGCCCGAAAGCACCATTCCTACACTTAGTCCTAGAAAACGATACAGTTTGCCCATCCATTCAGCATCCCGCTTTGCCAAATAGTCGTTCACTGTGACCACATGCACGCCTTTTCCTGTCAGTGCATTCAGATAGGCTGGCAGTGTTGCAACGAGAGTTTTTCCCTCTCCTGTACGCATTTCAGCAATATCGCCTTTATGGAGTACCATCCCACCAATGAGCTGGACATCATAGTGTCGCATCCCTAACACACGTTTGCTTGCTTCACGCACCGTGGCAAAGGCTTCGGGGAGTAGAGCGTCTAGGGCTTCTTGTTCTAATTGACGATCTTCCGTGGGGTCATCACTCTTAGGGCGTTCTTGTAGTAAGGCCTTGAACTCCTCCGTTTTAGCGCATAGTGCTTCATCGCTTAACGCTTCAAAATGAGGTTCAAGGTCATTGATTTCATCCACTATCGGGAAAAACTGCTTGACTTTACGAGCATTAGGGTCACCAAACAGTTTTGAAATAAAAGACATGACCATCATCATGGCGTACCGTATCCTAAAAACTTAATTGAAAAGTTTCACTACACACCCACCCTCCAGATATTGGTGCAAGTAAGCACTATCTTTCAGGTTTGTTTTTATTTGGCTTCATCATACCATAAAGCCAAGCGTTTCCGTGGGGCGCTCCTCTTTTTAAAGGAAACATCCTCTATTTAGTGGATGGGGTTTGTGGGAAAGGGATGCCTACGCTCGGGCAATCTCTGATGACAAGCTTTTTTTATTTGGGTAGGATTTGCATCTTTCTTTATGAGTATTGATGAGGATGTTTCGTGTTGCTTTTACTGCCTAATGAGTCAAGTTATGATATCTTTTCCTGTTTCTAATCGTATGAAGGCACTACTGTCTTCGGTGACTGCTCCTCTTACTTACGCTGATGCCAAAGTAACCTGTGAAGATGTATTTCGTACTATCCGACGCAACTGGCCTGTAACATCCAGCCCTACCCGACTAGAAACACGCAATAATCTTGCGTTTAATATAACCTGCCGAAAGGCACCGCATTTAACCCCTACACAGAAAGGGATGATCTGGCATCGGCATAAACGTATTGAAACGATTGCACAGCGTGAACAAGCCATCTTGGAACAAGGCCGTAACACAGATATTACCTATTTCGGTCAAGGTCGTCTTAACTGTGGAGAGTCTTGTCAACTTGCGATAGGTGAGCTTAAAAAGCGGAAAGTTCCATTTAAGCGGCTGACGTTGGAAGTGCCTCAGAAACCTTCTTTTTTCAGTCAGACCCATGAACATAGTGTGATTGTTGTGAATATAAAACCTACGTTTCAACTAGACCGTCCTCAGACCCACTCGGGTCAAGAGGTTTTATTTGATCCTCAAAATGGTATTTGGACGCATTTACGGCAAGGTCTTGATGAAAGCCTAGGATTTTTTGGTATGCCCAAAGGCGCTAAACCTACTAGGCAGTATCTTTCTATGAACGATACGACGTTTTATTTCTCTCAAAGAGAGTATTAACTAAGTAGCCTTGTATTTACCCTATGGAAATGGAACGGAATCGCTTGTACCATATCCGAAAAAGAGCGAGATACGACCTTGCCTCTACGCTTAAATCTTCCCATCCAATGACGTAAATCACTCCAAACCTGCTCTGCTGTATACGTCTCCGCTTTACTTTGTACTAGTTTCTCCGAAGGCAACACACTTCCATACGCTTTCCAATGGTCTGAACAGTATACTTGAACCCTAAATTGCTTCAATCGCTCCCATAAACGTTTCAGTGTTTTAATTCCTCGACAACCCACTTCCCAATCCAAGATGCGTCTTGTTTCTCTACAAACAGCCAGCCATACCCAGATTTTGCATTTTTTTTAGTAAGGAATGTACATAGCTCATCCAGCTCTAGGACAGTCACTGCCTGTGGCTCTAAACGAGCTTGAGAGGTGTTGACCTTTCTCATATGTTTTAAGACTGCCACAGTAGATACGCCAACAAGCTGACCAATACGACGCATTGAGACACCACTTGCATAAAGCTCTTCAGCGAATGCCCATCGTTTATGTCCTAAGCCTTTAGGGGTACTTCTGGTGTATTTACAAGGACAGTTTTTGCATTGCCAGCGTTGTACGCCTTTAACAAAGCCCGCTTTTGCTTTTTCTTGACTTCCACATTTAGGGCAAGCGTTCATGGTGTTTTCCTTATTCATTTAAACTTAAACAAACAAGGATTATAGCATATAAATAGTTAAATGTCTCCTCTCAAACTGATTTGAGAGTGTTATTTAATAATGTTTAATATAGAATAGAGCTTATTTATCCAAGAAAGGCTCTATTGTATGACTTGTATGAACTGCCCAAAATGTCAGGGCTCAAGTATTAAATCTGGTAAACATCAGGGGAAACAACGCTATAAATGTAAACAGTGTGG
>JBJTUH010000058.1:0-3057 GCA_046080605.1 Vampirovibrionales bacterium | reverse complement strand
GCTTGTTCTGCTATGAGTCTGAATTGAGGATTCAGGGTTTGCCAGTTATAAGCCTGATAGTGATCTTCTGTTTTGGCGTTGAGTCGAGTCACTTCAATTTCACGAAGTCCCGTGAGTGCTGCTTGTAGCAGTTTTGTCATGGCTCCCAATGCAAAGAAGCTTCCCACTAACCACCTATTTTGTTTCAGCTCATTTAAAAACAATAGGAAAAATGCTTCACCGTCGTATAAGCTCACCGTTTCAATATTTTTAATGCCTTTCAGTGTTGAGGTAGCAGAGCTTTTAGGCAATGCCACGCCATGACTGTACTGTGTGGCTTCAGTGACAGGTAATGTGGCGATGGGTGGGCTTGAAGGACTTGCTGTAAGGGGCTTCAGTGAACTTATTGGTAGAAGTGCCTGTAGGATGTTATGAACGACATGACCTAGAGCAAAGCCTAAACTGCCTAGACCGAGGCGTATGCCTAAGCCACCATTCATATATTCTAGGGCTTTTCCCATTCTGGCGTTCCAATGCGTTGAGAGGCTTACCTCAGAAGATGATAGCGTGGGGATAGGGCTGTTGGAGGTGCGAGGCGTTTCCAGTGGCGTACCCGTTTCAGACTTAAAGAGGATTTCAGGTAGCTTTTCGTTAGTGGTAGCGGTGCGTAAAGAAGAGGGATGCAGTGCCAAAGAAGGCTCTTCTCCAAAGCGACTTCCCTCGGTGTGTGGGGACTCCAAGAGGGTATGAGACTGCCATAGATTTCGTCCTTGAGCGGTGGGCTCAATACTGGCATGTTGCTGGGTGCGTAGTAGAGATTCTCTTGAGAGCGTGTGGGTGAGTCCTTGTTCTGAAGGTGGGACGGCTGGTAAGTACCTTGAGACCTCTCCGACTCCTGCCTGTTGTAAAAGCTCCACAATACGCTGATGGGCTTGGGTGTGTAGCATATCTTCTTGTTTATAGTTTTTGGTAATGCCCTGTTTAATGGTTTTTTGCAGCTGAGATAAAAGCTCGGCACGGATACAGCTTTCTTCCCAACGTACCCACGCCTCTTTTAAACCGTCTAGTACATTACCCGCAACAAAGCCTAAGGCACTGAAGCCTGCGTAACCCAACAGTAAGGGGATACGTTCTGGCGACATCATCCCGATACGGAATAAGCTGGAGGCTTTGGCGGAAAAATACGAATAGACTTGAAGTTCATCCTGTGTAAGGTTATGTTTGAATGCGTGTGCCACAGGCTTGGGTACCAGCTTGAGTGTCTTTAAAACAGGCACGATACCTCCTCTTAGAATGGCACCTCCCATAACCCATTGAATCGCCTCGCTGGGACGAGGAAGACGCTTCGACGGGTGTAATGAAGTAGGCACATTGGCACCATAAGTACCTTGACCGAGGGTATGGGTATCTTCGTAACCCTCATGCTGTGTTGCCAAAAAAGTGGGGGGTACCATCCCTTGTATGTTAGCTGAAGGTGCTTGGATGGGAAATAACGTGGGTGAGGATAGACCCACAGAAGAGAAAATCATATAAAAAAGCTACAACCAACAACATCAGAGTAAAACAAGTATGCCATTTAACCATCATTTTCCTAATGATAGTGCGAGGACATTCTAGGATAAACCCTTGGCAGGAGACGAAGCACGAAAACCACAAAACTGTGACTATTTGTTACATTGGTACAGTGCGTCACAGTGTGTCGGGTATTGGGTGGGTTGCAAAATGCTTTGAACTAACGTCCTAAGCCATACCCTGAGCTACTACGTGCAACAGGCGAAGGCTGTTGCAGCACTTTCTGAATACTTTCTCGTGTTTTGACATCCAGTCTGCTTTGCATACTACGGCTTAAATTGGTGGCACACTCTTGGCACATGTTCGCCTTATTCATGGCTTCAGCGGGACGTTTGCACTGTTTGCACACTTTTAAACCTTGTTTGAACGTGCCTGTACTTACTAAATGCTGAATCAGCGTGTATTCAATGCCTGTGGCAAGTTGAATTTCATCGACCGTACAGTTAGGGTGGTCTCGGATGTAATCAAAAATGACAAAGTAGTAGGTGCTTTTTTTGTCCACACAACTAGGACACATACCATCCTCTACGGCGGGGGCTGCTTCTGCGTTCAAACTTTGATAAAAGTTTTTTTTGCACATTTTACAAGAACGCATGGACAGCATCATTATACGTAGTACCCTCTTTAATCATTCATTGACAGTCATAGATGTGTGTTAGGTGTGAACTTTCATGTGTGATAGACTTCTGTGAGTCTGATGACACGTTTCAAAGTGTGGTCTTTACACTTTATCAAACCTCACTACGTCATAGTATCGGCTACTTTCTTGAGTGTCTTGAGTGGACCATGGAAAACACCCTTCTTCAAGTGTATGAAGAAGGGTGCGATGTGAATAGATGAATAGTATGCCAAGGAAAGTCGCTTATTCGTCCAAGTGATACCGAACGGTGGTGACAACCTTACCTTTTTTACGAGAAAGAATGGCTTTCAGATAAAAAGCTGTTTGGTTATGGAGAATATTATGCCACATTTTTTTAGTAACAAACTCAGGAATGACAATCGTTACAAGGTCATGGTCATAACGAGTTTCTAGCTCATCAATATAGTCCATCAGTGGGTTAACCAAGGTGCGGTAAGGCGAGTTCAGAATGGTTAAAGGCAAGCCACACCCCCAATCATCCCAAATATGTCTTAATCGTTGCGTTGCTTCCGGCTTTAATTCAACGTGAATCGCTTCGACACGGTCACTGATAGACTTTGCATATTCCAACGCTGCGATGGTACCACGGTTGAGTGAAGCAACTAACACCAAGACGGTATGTTCTATTTTCACAGGACAGTGGGTTGCCTCGGGTAACGCTAATTGCCTGCCAACGGATTTATAATGGTTTTTAATACATTTGAACATATAAATCAGCAAGGGCATGGCAACAAACACCAGCCAAGCACCTTCTGTGAACTTTTCAACGGCGAGTACCACCAGTACCACGCCTGTGATGACTGCTCCCACGGCATTAATAGCCATACCAATTTGCCACCCTTTTTCTTTTTCACGAAGTTGATGCC
>JBJTUH010000057.1:0-2664 GCA_046080605.1 Vampirovibrionales bacterium | reverse complement strand
CAATGCCTCTCGTGGTGCGTGTGTGTCAGCATTAGGTTGCGTCAAACACTCTGGGACACAGGGTAAAACCTCCAATGCTTGAGAAGCCTTGAGTGTCTCAACCACTGCCTCAAAGGTTGCCGTATATGGTCCACAGGCGGTAGGAACGCCTAAGCTAAGAGGTTCTAGGGGATTATGTCCTTGAAGTGTCTCATGAAAACTCCCTCCTACCCAAGCCACCGTTGCAAGGGCATACGCTGTATGAAGCTCTCCAATCGTATCGACTAACAAGACCCCTCCCTCAGGCACCACAGAAAGCATCTCAGGGGTACACTGGCTCCGTTGTTGCCACGGAATACCTGCTTGCGTCAATGCTTGGGTAAAGCTGGCAAGTTTCTCAGGATGCCTAGGCACCCAAATCGCCTTGGCATCAGGGGCTTCCTGTCGTATTGCCTGCCATGCCAAAAGTGCCGTGGGAATCTCTTGCGGATGCAAACTACCTACCACCCAGCAATGCTCATACGGATGAAGCCATTGCTGAAACAGGCTTTGTAGCTCAGGCTTAGGAGACACAGGATAGGCATACTTGAGTTGCCCCACGGTGAGAATACGTGCATGCCAATGCGTACCTACCAGTGCCTTGAGACGTTCTGTGTCTTGAGTAGACTGGCTTAGCACCTTCTTAAACCCTGCCACACAGAGCCATTGCCGTACCATACGAGGCAAACGCTTTAAGGTTACGGCACTTCTTGGAGAAATCCGTGCATTGAGTTGATACACCTCCACCCCTGCCTTATGTGCCATCCACGTTAAACACGGCCAACGCTCACCCTCCATCAAAATAAGCTTGGTTGGGCGATACTGTCTCAAGCGTCCCGCCACCAGCCATGGTATATCAAAAGGTGCCATTTCAACGTGTAATCGTCCCTGGCTTTCAGGAGGACATGTTTGTTTGCCTACCCACTGTAAAGCACGCCATGTACTCACGGTAATGACCGCTTGATGCGTCGTATGACGGGCTAAATACTCTAACACAAACGGATACAATGCAATCACTTCACCCACTGAGACCGCATGAAACCATAGCGTGGTAGCACCTTGAGGGAGTTGCACACATGACGCTCGTAAGCGCTGTTGATAGGCTTGATAAAAAGCTTGTTTATCGTGTGGGGTAGCTTCTCTGGCGGCACGTCGCCAAGCATAGAGGGGTAACAAAACACACCCTACAGGCACCCCTATCAAAAGATAGCATCCCAACAAGACCTCATACATGCTTTGCTCCCAATAGGGTGTAGCCGTTATCCGCATGACCATTCTTTGCACACTCATTCCTTCAAACACCAAGAGGGAATCCCTAAGTTGGGATTACCCTCTTGGAAAAAATGACGCAACACATTGGCTTTACAAGCCTCAAGAGAGCTTACCCAATCAAATCATCATCTTCTTGAGTATCAGCTTCTTGGGCAAAGATTTCCCCAAAGCTATCAGCATCTCGGCTTAACTCTTCACGAGTCATGACCGACAGACCCCCTAAAGCCTCTTGAGCATCTTCACCTTCGAAGGCAGCCATGGTTTCCTCAGTAATTTGAGGGGCCCCGAACATGCTTTCAATTTCCTCAAGAATGGCAGAAGGCTTACGAGCACCACTACGAGAACCATAATGGTCATCTTCATGTGCCTCATCACGATCCGTCTTAAAGGAAGGGAAGCCTGTACCCGCAGGAATCAATCGACCGATAATGACGTTTTCTTTCAAGCCACGAAGAATATCTTTCTTACCTTCAACCGCAGCTTCCGTAAGCACCCGAGTAGTTTCTTGGAAACTTGCTGCAGAGATAAAGCTCTCGGTATTCAAGCTGGCCTTTGTAATCCCTAGTAGCACAGGATGGCTGGTAGGTAATTGCTGATTGGCTGCTTCTGCTTGACGTACTGCTTCATCAAAAAGCTTATGGTCAATCATTTCACCAGGAAGCAGCATGGTGTCTCCACCATCATCCACCACAATTTTGCGCGTCATCTGACGCACAATAATTTCAATGTGCTTATCAGCAATATCAACCCCTTGAGAACGATAGACACGCTGGACTTCATCCACCAGGAAGGTTCGTACGGCTTCAATGCCCAAGACTTCGAGAATGTCATGAGGGTCAGAGGAACCATCCGTGAGACGCTGTCCTACAAAGACACGCTCACCTGTTTCCACCAATACATTCGCCCCTAAAGGCACTTGCACTTCCTCACGTCCACGCTCATCACTTATCAGGAAGAGTCTCACACCGTCCTCATCACGCTGTACCTCAGCGGTTGCCTCATAACTGGCAATAAAGGCACGCTCTTTAGGACGACGACCTTCTAAAAGTTCTTCAACTTTAGGAAGACCCTGAACAATATCCCCTGTTTTCTGACGCTCATAAATAAGGGTTGCAATGTGGTCACCCTGCTGCGTGACCGTTTGGTCTTCTACGGGAAGCATGGTGCCTGGACTAATCAGGTAAGGACGACCTTTGTGGATAATCAAGGCATTTGCCTCAGCATCCCACTGACTGACACGCCCTGATACTTGAGACACCACGGAAGGAGACACAGACCCCCCTAAACGGACGTAATCCCCTACTTGTAGTGCTGGTGCTTCCCCTTTAGGTAACGTCATGGTTTCAAAGTGGGTATTAGAAACAACCAGTAAAC
>JBJTUH010000056.1:0-17594 GCA_046080605.1 Vampirovibrionales bacterium | reverse complement strand
GAAAGTGCATCATGCCTTTTGTGAGGTGATGTATCATCCTTCTACCTTGGGATGTTATAGTGCAACGTGTGATGCCATCATCACAGCCCCTCAAGAAATGCCCTTTTCCATTGAGTGGATGTTGACGGACTATGAAGGCATTGAACGTTTAAATACAAGCCAGCGTCAAGTTTCAGCACCTACCGATGTGCTGTCTTTTCCTATGTGGCAAGGAACGACCCTTCAAACGATGGTGCATAGTGTGCAAACCCTTACAAGTGTGGCTCCTTTGTATGGTACTGGCACTTCAGAAGAACCTCCTGAACCCCTTTTGATAGGAAGCGTGGCGGTGTGTGTCCCTTGGGCGGTGGCACCCCAACCCCCTGACACGTTGTGTGACGAAGAAAAAAAGGCGTATGATTACCCGTTTTTGCAGTCACCCCCTCAAGGGCTTTCCAAAGCGTCGTGGGTGTTTTGGATGCTGTGTGTTCATGGTTTACTGCATGTACATGATATTCATCATGAAACGCCTGAAGCCTTTCAACACATGGTCACATTACAGCATACTATTTTAACTCGTGCCTTTTCTGCATAGCCTCTTTCATCGTGTGATGTTCCTTCCGACACTTAACGACACTCCTCCTTGACCCGCCATGGCTCTTACAAACGCACTTTCTTATACTGCTTCAGCTCTTTTACCTAACTGGCTCCCTGAAAAACCAAGCCGTATTGCGGTGGCAATGAGTGGGGGGGTAGATAGTAGCGTGGTGGCATGGTTGTTAGCCAAGGCGGGGCATGACGTTGTGGGGCTTACGGCATGGACACTGAATGGACCTGGCGCCTGTTGTAATGATGCCTTGGTGAATGCGGGGCGTGTGTGTGAAGATTTAGGGTGTGACTTTGATACCGTTGATTTGCGTGCAGAGTTTTCGCACTATGTCATGGACTATTATCAGAAGTCTTACCTGAAGGGACTTACGCCAAATCCTTGCGTGGAATGTAACCGCTATGTGAAGTGGGAACTGTTATTAAAGTATGCCACGGAACAGCTTGGCGTAGACTATGTGGCAACAGGGCATTACGTCCGTTTGCAAAAGTCTGAAAGAGGTACGCATGTACTACGTGCCAGAGACCCCCGTAAAGACCAGACCTATATGCTCTCAAGAGTATTACAGCCAGACATTGCTCGTGCCATTTTTCCCTTAGGGAATTGGATTAAACCTGATGTGGTGGCTTTAGCAAAAGAAGTGGGGATTCCTACCGCCTACAGTAAGGAAAGTATGGACGTATGCTTTGTATTGGACGGACAGGCGAACTATCTCACCCAAACTTTAGGCACGACACCAGGCTCTATTGTAGACATTGATACAGGAAAAGTTGTTGGACACCATGAGGGCTATTACTTTTTTACTGTGGGGCAACGTAAAGGGGTGAAAGTGGCGGCGGGTCGTCCTGTGTATGTGGTGAAAACAGAAGCCAGTACCAACACGGTTTATATTGGAGATGCCCATCATTTGGAGGCTTCTTCCTTAGAGGCGTTTGACATTAATTGGCTTCAAGTCCCTCCAACCCTACACACTGAAGGGGGCTTCGCCAGTATGGTCAAGTTCCGATATAATACCCCACCTCAAAAAGCGTGGGTGGCACCGTTGGTGGAAGGTAGCACTCGTTTTAGAGTGACGTTTGAAAAGCCTGTGCAGGCCGTCACAAAAGGACAAATTGCAGCGTTTTACTGCCCTGACGATAGAGAGCTTTACGGGGGAGGCTTCATTGAAGAAGCCATTTCACACGTTCCTTTTGACCCTGAAACCGCACCTGAACCCCCTGATTTATGGGAAAACTGCCCTGTCCCCTCGTCTGTGTAAAGGTGGTTTGCTTGATGGTTCCTTCAGCCCTTGTGTTAGGTGTTTCTTCACCGTTTCTCAAAACCCCTCGGCTTGTGTTGCGTCCTCTGTGTTTACAGGATGCTCTCCCTGATGCACCCTATCATCATTGGTTTCAAGCTTGGCACCCTGCCACAGGGCTTACCCGCCATGGCAGGTTCCCCTACACTTCCGAACAAGCACAGCAGTATGTTCAACAGACCCATGCCATGATGCAGGCACAAGAAGGCTTGGTACTTGCCATTGTCCTTCAAGAGACCGATACCCATATTGGGAATATTGCGCTGACACATCTTGACTGGATTCATCGTAGTGGCGAGTTTGCCATTATCATAGGAAGTACCGAGCATCAAGGAAAAGGGTATGCCCATGAAGCAAGCCATACCTTATTAGGGCATGGCTTTGACAAACTGGGCTTGCATCGGGTGGGATGTGGCACACCAGCCCCCCATATAGCGATGCAAAAGCTGGCATTGAAATTAGGCTTCCATGAGGAAGGACGACGAAAAGAGGCATTTCGGATGCCTGCCACAGAGACAACCCCTGCCCACTTCACGGATGTGGTGATGTATGGATGTTTACGTCTGATACCCCACGCTTCTATGGTTTGATGAGTTGAACGGGCGGATGCAATCCGCCCCTACCCTCTAATGGAGAAGGATACTTCAACTTTCTCAGTGTTTTATTGGTATACGCTGAATCAGGTTTGATAGCCTTAGCTTTGCGTTTTATGGGCTAAGATGAGAGCAGTCATCTCACGGATGGCTCCTTTACCCCCTCCGAATTGAGACCGCCAATTGACCGCCTGTTGTACTTCAGGGACGGCATCCACGGGACAGGCTCCAATGCCTCCTGCTTCAACACAGGCACGAATGACAGGAATATCGGGCTTATCGTCTCCCATATAGGCACAAGCTTCCCAAGGAATGCCTAATGACTCTCGTAAGGTATTAAAACAGCCCCACTTGTCTTTAACCCCTTGAAACAGATGTTTAATTTGTAGCGTGTCTGCTCGTTGCGTGGTACAAGGGTTATCTCCTGCCGTAACAATGGCAACTTCAATACCTGCTTTTAACACCCACGCAATACCCTGACCGTCTTTCACATGAAAGGTGCGTGAGGTTTCCCCTCCTAAGGCACTATAAATAATTTCGCCCTGTGTCATCACACCGTCAACATCAAGCCCAATAAGCCGAATACCTGCCCAAGTAGAGGGTTGAATGGCTCCTGCTTCCCATTGAAAAAGGGGGCTTAACGTGGGGTAAGGAGGAGGAGAGGGTAAAATAGCCATCATCATATGAGGGAAGCCACCTTGATTGCATGTGAACAAGCACGACAGACGAAAACGTACCTTACTTACAGGGGGGGTGGGTGCGTTTTGAAAAAAGCCAACAGTATCACGGTATCATAAAGAGAGCGGTTCCTTAAAGGCGTGTTTTTTTGTGAGGAGCCTTGCTTGGTTAAGGCTCTGTGTGGCTCACTTGGGTAGAGAGGGTCACCCCCTTAGGGAAAGGGGTTCCTGAAAAAGAAGCAGGAACTAAGGGGCTTTTTAGATGAGGGCTAAGCGTTGAAAGGACTTCTGGGGAAGGGGTAGGAATGCCTTGGGAGACTGTCGGTGTTGTCTGAGAGGTGGCTTTTTCGAATCGACGCTTGGTAAAGAAAATATTGAGCAGTTGTGGTGTGGTAGAAAGGGCAACCACGGGTAAGAGCCAACTGACGGTATGGTACTGATTTAAGAGTTTGGTATATGCCGCTTTTTGTGCTTCATGACGTAGCTGTGATACGGCATGATAGGAGGGAAGCTCTGCCTTGAGTCCCTTTAAAATAGGGTTTTTAACCTGATGAACACCTGTGGGGTGTCCTAACGCTTCAAAGGCTTTGGCAAATTGCCCTTTAATAAACATGGGTGTAAACATGGAAAACCATAAAATAGAGTTTGTCGCCTTCACGGCATTTTCAATTTTTTCATTTTTACTTCTTGCTGCTAAATGCCAGCCGAGATAGGGGGTGGCAAGCCAGAAAATGAGAACGGACCATAATCCACTGACCGCATTAGACGTTGCACCCCTTAAGGCAAACGTATGAGTAAGCTGATGAATCAGCTTATCCCATGTACCCTGAGGGGCAATGGTAAGTTTTTTCTGTTCAACCGCTTTGGCAAGGTGAGCAAATCCTAACAAACTCACCGCCCCTAATCCTATGCCTGCCCCTAGAATCCCTAAGCCTCCTTGTAGGTAACGTTTTCTTGCTTGGTAGAAGGCTTCGGTTTTTATGGGTTTGCCCGTGGGTGGTTTGGTATTAGGGTTTGTGTCTGATGAACGTTTTAAGCCAATGATATGTTCAAAGTCACTGGTACCTGCCCGTTGAAGAGTCAGGACATTCCTGAAAAAAGGGACTGCCATAAAGCCTGCCCCAAAGGGAAATAAAAACCCGAACGACGCTGAGAGCCTCCCCAGCTTTTCTGCCACAGGCATGCTTGCAAGACGTGCTTCAGTGAGAGGTGCTGTGAGCTGTGCGACAGGCATATGAGTCAGTTTTGCCGTGAGCTTTCTAAGTAGGGGAGGAGCCAGCAATGAAGAGCCTGCGGTAATAGACGTGAGTCCTATCATGTTAGGAATCCCATCTAAAAGCTCATTTTTACTCCGAGCCAGTGCCATGGTAGGGATATTAAAGCAGGTGACATCTTGAAGGACTAATGCCCCAATAGGCGTTTTTTCGCACCATTGAAAAAAGGGGGTACTTTTGGAAAGCGTCTGTGAAAGTGCGTTGCCAAAGCGAGGAGAGTTAGAGAGTCGTTTTCCTGTGGCATGAGACGTATGAGAAAACGCTCCGTGTGTGTTCCCTTGACTACTTGTGTGAAACGCCATGACCATGACACATAAAATCCTTATCAATAAGACAGTAAAACAAGTATCAAAGCAGACGGAAACCGCTGAAGTGTTTCTCGCCTCGTAAGCGTCCTTAGTATCCTCAAGGGATAGGGAAACGCTATGAAAGCTTGAATAAACTCAACCCAAGCTTAAGCTCATGAGCCTAAAGATACGGCATACTGGCGTATCTGAAACGTTGAAATAGATGAAAGTTTCTACGGCTGAAGGTAAAGTATCAGCAATGCACAGAAGCTTTATTTATACCGAGTGGCACCTCTTGCTTAACCAAGAGGCTTTGTTCGTCGAGAAGTGTTGTGATGGGTTATCACAAAGGCGGATGTGGGGTACGTGAAAGTCATAATATCATTCATAAGAGACACGGGATATTCAATCTCTTGACGCAACAAGGCGATGAGAAAACCTTTTATAGCGTATCATTTTTTACGGACAGTGCCAAGTCATCCGTGTGAGGCATATCAGCGATGGGGTAAAAACCAACGAGTGTCTAACGAGGTGTTCTTCGGTTCGCATGTGATAGTATCTTGTGTAGAGGGCTATGCTAAAATAGCACTATCACCTTTTTGTCATCCATCTCTTGCGTATGCCATTGCCATTGAGTATAGAAAGTTTCATGTATCATGCACGCTTGCCCCGAAGAACCTCTTATTCACGTTCCTCATGCCACATCGTTTGAATCGGTTCCAACGCATCGTGTACCCCAGACACCAGGGCATCCGTTTTTAGAGCAATTGAAGAACCTTGCCCAAGGTCAACTTTCCGAGTCCCCCTCATCACCCTGCCCCTATGATAAAATCACGGTGCTAGGACTAGGGCTGATGGGTGGTTCATTTGTGATGGGCGTGAGGGCAAGGTACCCTGAATGCCATATTCAAGGTATGGATCCTAACCCCAGTACCTTACAAAAGGCATTACAGGAGCATTTAATTCATCAGGTTGCACTGGATGTTGAAAGTCTTTCGTTGGAAGGGACTTCCCATCTGGTGGTGTTGGCATCGCACTTAAAAGTGAATGAAGCAAACTTACAGGCATTGATGAAGCATCCTCAATGGGGAGGACACTTGATATTAACGGATCTAGGTAGTTGTAAACGTCCTATGTTGCAACAGCTCCAGACGCTTTCTGCTTGTGAAGGTCTGAGTGAAAGTCATCCTATTTTCATTCCTGGGCATCCGCTTGCAGGACGTGAAAAATCAGGGTTAGATGCTGCCACCGAGCTACTGTTTGTGAATAAACGTTGGGTACTTTGCCCGACAGAGGATGTACCCGAGACGCATCCGAGTTTCAGGACATTCTCTCACTTTTTAACGTCGTTAGGGGTGAAGGTCCTTACCATGCCTGTTGAATTGCATGACCAAACTATGGCACTCGTGAGCCATTTACCCCAGTTATATGCAACGGCACTAGGGAGTTTACTCCAAGAGCATCAGCCTGCTAGGTTACTACGTTATACAGGAGGTGGGATTGATGACCAGCTCCGTTTAACGGGAAGTTCACACGCCATGTGGCAGGATATTTTTCTCGCAAACCGAGACCATCTTTTACCCTATGTGGAAGGACTTATTCAGAAGTTTGAGCTTATCAAAGACATCTTAACGCACCCTTCAGAGGAGGCTTTATCGGGACAGCCTGACCCTGCCCTTGCAAGCTTTTTTACAGATGCCAATAAATTGTATGACCTCTTTCAGCGGATTCGTGCTTAGTGTGTTTGTATCACGCTAACGAGCTTAGGGCTTAAAGCCTTCTTGGCATAGCCTGAGTGTATCTTGGGTTGTACGTACTCCTTGGAGCCAGTCAGGAAGCAGTGTGCTTTGATAGGCTTCCCAGAGGGTATATGAGGGTGTCTGTTGCCAAGAGCATTCATGGGGTGCTAGGCGTGTGTAGCTTGTGGTAAGGTAGGCTCTTAGTACCATGAAAGCTGGTGTAGCTTCGGTATTGTTTTGAAGCTGTTGCTCATAGTGCGTGCGGTTTTGAGTGGCGCGTTCCCATAGTTTCCATGCCCCATGACGATTTTCCCGTTTCAGATGTGCCATGGACACCGCCCATTGAATGAGGGCTTGTACCCCTCGCTTTTCAGGGCAACTACTTGGCAACCCTTGCCATAAAGGGTCTTCAAGGGTTTCATGTGCTTCAAAAAACAATCCTTCATGACACGCCTGTTGCCATTGTGTAAACGCTTCTCTGAGAAACGGTTCTGTGTTACCTATGAAGGTCATGGCTTCATTCGCCCTCTGGTTTTGGGGTTAAGGCGTGAGTCTGTCCATTAATCGAGGGAATGGAATGGTTTCCCGTACATGATGAATCCCACAGAGCCATGCGACGGTTCGTTCAATGCCCAAGCCAAATCCCGCATGTGGAAACGAGCCATAGCGTCGTAGGTCGTTGTACCATTCAAAGGCTTCTGCAGGGAGTTGATGGGCTTTAATTTCCGCTTCTAACCTTGCAAGGTCATCTTCCCGTTGGCTACCTCCTATCATTTCACCATAACCATCTGAGGCAATCATATCCATATTGAGGACACGTTCTGGGTTTTCGGGGTCAAGCTTCATGTAAAAGGGTTTAATACTTTTGGGGTATCGGTGAATAATGACAGGCTGCTTAAATTGCTGGGAAATAAGGGTTTCCTCGTCGCTACCTAAATCATCTCCCCACTGCACGTCTGTTTTTCCATGGTGATGCAGCAGTGCAATGGCATCATCATAACTCAACCTAGGGAAGGGGTCACGGAGTGCTTCTAAGACGCTGGTATCCCGTTCGAGTAATTCAAGTGCTTTCGCATGTTTTTCAAGAACCGTTAACCCAATATGGCGTACTAATCCTTCCGCAAGTTGCATGTCTCCTTCAAGGTCAAGGAAGGCAACTTCGGGTTCTAACATCCAGAACTCGGTTAAGTGTCGTCGAGTTTTAGACTTTTCAGCTCGGAAAGTAGGTCCTAAGCAGTACACTCTACCAAAGGCTGCGGCACCTGCTTCCATATAAAGTTGTCCGCTTTGGGTTAAATAGGCTTTTCGGTCTTCAAAATACTCAGTCTCAAATAAATTGGAAGTTCCCTCACAGGCATTGGGGGTAAAAATAGGGGCATCTAATCGGGTAAAATGTAAGGCATTCAGGTACTGTTGAATGGCTTCAAAGACCGTGGCTCGGATGCGTAAAATGGCGTGTTGTCGACTGGAGCGTAACCACAAATGGCGATGATCCATGAGAAACGCCACCCCGTGTTCTTTGGGTGTGATGGGGAACTGTGCCACAGGCTGATGGATGACCTTGAGGTGTGTCACTCCAACTTCTACCCCTAGGGTTGAGCGTGTATCGGCTCGTACCAGGCCTTGAATCTCAATACAACTTTCCTGCGTCAATGCCTTGCATTGGGCGAATAATGTTTCATCCACATCGCCTTTAAATACCACACATTGAACGGTTGCTGTTCCATCTCGGAGCTGTAAAAAAACAAGTTTACCGCTAGAGCGACTGTTCGCAAGCCAACCTTTGAGGGTGACAGTTTCTTCAAGATGTTCAGGCAAACGTGAGATACAACATCCTAAACGTTCTTGGAGTGTTGCAATGTCAGGAGAAAATGCAGAGGATGACTTATCTTGAGGCATAGGAATGAAACTCATGACTATCAGGATAAACTGGCAGGTGTAACAGTGAAGGACTGGGCGAGGTAGCTATCACTAAAGCTAAGGGTTAGTTTGAGTGTAGTGTACCATAGTTCCCGTCTTTGTGATGCGTTCTATGACAAAAACTTCCCATACCTAAAGGATAGGAAACGTTTGAGAAAGCTATCTTGATACCGCTTCTAACCGCTTAACCCTAGCATGTCCCACTGCATCGCCAGTACATATGCCATGGCAAGGGCATCGGCGGCATCATCGGGTTGAGGGATACATGAAAGCTTAAGGGCGTGTTGAATGCAACGTTGAATCTCTTTTTTATCGGCACTCCCACTTCCTGTAAGGTGTTGCTTGATTTGCATGGGAGTCATCTCTCGCACAGGAATATGGGCTTTTGCAAGTTCATAAAGCACAACGCCTCGAGCTTGTGCCACAGGAAGCGCTGTTGAGACGTTTCTAAAAAAGAATAAGCGTTCCATCATGACCACCGTTGGATGGGTTTGCTCAATCAGCGAAGCCATATCGTTCCCAATCTCTAGGAGTCTTTGAGTATCTTGGCTCCACTGTCCTGGGCTAGCTTCTTGCAGGGCTTCTGTACGAGACAGTGTGCTAAGGGGGGCTGATACTTGGGACTTTTTGGCACTTTTATTGTGTTGTGCCTTTGTTTCAATTAAGCCCCAAGAGATGGCTTTCCAAGGTGCTTTTTTATGGTCTCGTGTGACTAAGCCAAAGCCTAAACGCCCAATACCAGGGTCAATCCCTAAAATGACAGGACATGGGGTTTTGGACATGGCGTGAACCTGAGCTAGCATGACCTATGACATTTCTTTGAGGGGTCTATTGAGGTTAATGTCCTCCTGCATGAAATGTCAGTGCGTTGACATTGGCATCAGGCTTTTTTTCTTGGACTTTTTGGGCAATCACCATGGCAATCAGTAAAGGTAAAATCCCAAAGACAAATACCATAGAATAGTTATAGGTACTGTAGCCACTGGGTAAGGTGTAAGGCATCCATTTGACGGCATTGCCGACAATCAGTGAAATAATGAGCTGTGGGACACAAATGAAAATATTATATACCCCTAATATTTTCCCTTCTTGTCCTTTAGGGAGATAGGGTGCCATCATAGAGAAAGGCAACGATAAAATAGCTCCCCATGCCACACCGCATAATGCTGTAACGCCCCAGACAAGTTCAGGTGTATGAATAAACGGGGTTGCCACAAAGGCAAGTGCCATACATCCTAAGGCAGTTGTAAGCACAGGTTTTGCACCATGGGTATCGGCAAGCTTTCCAATAGGTAGAGCCAGTAGCATACTCACCAAGTTAAAGCTCATCATACCTAGTTGGGCAATTTCGGCACCTCGAGCTTGGTCTTTCAGCCAAAGTACTGCGGTTTGAAGTGTTTCAGGGAGGGTTGCCAAAACGGAGGGTGAGGCTTTTTGGTATGTTGCTGCTTCTGCCAACAGTGCTTTTAAAGCGGGGTTGGCAAGGTCAGGCACTTCTAAAATATGATGCTGTACATAGGGCGTGAGATAAATAAACAGGCTGAACAGTCCCATCCACATGAAAACAGTCATCAGGGCAATATCGTGAATCGCTTTAGGCGCTTGCATAAATGCTGTGACAGGGTTACTGCTTTGTGGTTGCG
This sequence comes from Vampirovibrionales bacterium, assembly GCA_046080605.1. Taxonomy (GTDB): domain Bacteria; phylum Cyanobacteriota; class Vampirovibrionia; order Vampirovibrionales; family JAJTHC01; genus JBJTUH01. Next base: position 7,578 of record JBJTUH010000056.1, on the reverse strand, counting down.
AGTGTAATACTGTTGCCATGACCTGTGGTGAAGCATAGCCAGGGTTTTTCTGGTGCCATGATGGATATTCTCGGGTTACAAAAATAGAGAGTCCCATCATCACTAGTAGCACGACAGAGGCAATATGGCATTGCTGTTCAACGGAAAGCTCAAACCCTAAGATTCGTGCAAGGGCAGGAAAGCCAAAGGCAAGGACCGAACCTAAGCCAACGGCAAGATTATACCAACTGTTTCCTAACGCACTTTGTGGTTCAGGGACAATATCTGGGATTAAGGCTCTATAGGGGCCCTGAGACGTGTTGACAAAGGTATCCATTAAGCAAATCATGACCGTTGCTTGTAACAGCGTTTGGCTAAAGGGCAATTGAAATAATGCCCAAGCGAGTACCAAGGTTCCTATGACCATGAAAGGTGTGCGTCGTCCTAAGCCTTTCAGCCATAACTTATCTGAAATAGCTCCAACGGTAGGTTGGACTAAAAGCCCAGTGATAGGACCCGCCCACCAAATAAGGCTTTGCATAAGGGGGTCAGCCCCCAAGGGTTCTGTAATCGTTGAGGTATGTGAAATTTGGATACTCCAAGCAAATTGAATCCCGACCATGCCCACTACAAGCATGAAAAGTCGTAAAGCAGACCAAGGTTTTTGTTCGTTTTGAGAGGGGAGTACCGAGGAGGTCGTAGAGCTATTGGATGGAGAAGCCATCTCGGAGAGGGTACCTTCTAGGGTTTGAATAGAGCGTTGGAGTTGTTCGCTTTGTTGTTGGATGTATTGGGTGGTTTGTGTCAGTGTAGCAGGTGCTTCGGACCCTGAGGTGAGGACTTCAACACGAGTTTTCTCCTCTTGGGTAGACGCATCCGAGGAGGAGGAAGACGGACTTACAGTTGAAAACATCATATGAGTATATTACCCCTACTATTATCGCCTCTTTTATCAAATAGGCATCTCTAACACATTACCCCGAACATGTACGAAAGCATTAAACCACAGGCACCGTATTTTGTATCATCACTCAGGTTATGGATGTTTATTGAGAGGGGATACAGAGCATGGGATTTAAATCATGCTTTCCCATAGTATAACAAAGCGTTCCTTTAGGTTCAAAACCTTATTTCTGTTTTCACGAGGTCTTTACATTCAGTCATGTGATGAGTAGAACACTGGCAATAGAGGACATTTATAAGCGATTTGGGGATAAATAGTGCTTAAGATGTTGTTTCAGTTCATCAATGGTTTTGGTGCGTTGAATGTTACCTTCGTGAACAAAGCTTACCATCCCAGTTTCTTCACTCACCACCACGCACGCACAAGGAGAGGTTTCGCTCAACCCAATGGCTGCACGGTGACGTGTACCATATTGCCAGCTAAGATGGGGGTCTTCTGTGAGAGGGAGTAAGGCACCTGCGACTACCACTTTTGAGCCTCTGACACGAATCAAGCAAGCTCCGTCGTGAAGAGGCGTATTGGGGTGAAATAACGTAATGAGAAGCTCTGAGGAAAGCCTAGCATTCAGTAACACGCCCTGTTCTAAAAACTCTTCTTGATAGGCAAGTTCATGTCGGTTAGGGTCAGGAGGTTCAATCACCATTAAAGCACCCATCTGGCGCTTACTTAAATACCTTACGGTTTCCCCCATACGTTGTAGAAATCGAGTAAGTTCTTCGCTATTGAGTGTATCAGTGCGTTCGGTGTCAAGCCCTAATCCTATACTTTGGAGAACTTTTTGAAGCCACGATGTTTTCCCAATATACAGTAATAGTCGCCGTAATTCGGGCTGAAAAATCATCATCAATGCGACTAAAAAGAGCTGTGTGCCTAAACTGATTAAACTTTCCCATAAGGTAAAATGAAAGGCTCGTGCCAAGAGCCAAATCCCCATGACCCCTAAGAGTATCAGGAGTAACCCTCGTAGGAGTGGCTCGGCTTGATTGCCTCGAATGAAACGCCAATAGACCCACAAGAAGACAAGTACCAATGACCCTATTTCCACATACCCTAGAAATAAATGAATAAGTTGGTCAAGCCATGTCTCTGACAGAGAACCGCCAGGAAGGGCTTGTAGAGGGGGGTGTTCAAGGAGGGTATCAATCGGCACAGGGTCGTGGGACACTTTGGTGAATAGAGATACTGTAAAAAAATAAAGTTTAAATCAAGAAGTTGTACTAAAAGTATACCAGTTGGGAGGCTTGTTTCAAAGAGTCTCTATCATTTCTCAGGTATCATGTGTATAATAGCACGTCATGATGCTCTCCTTGATTTCCCCCTCTTCCCCTTCTCCTGATAATGCTACAGTGCCTGAGGTAGGTAGCTCTTCTCTGTCGTTCCCTCGGAAACAACGGCTTGACCAGTGGCTTGTGACCTTAGGGCTTGCTGACACTCGTACGAAGGCTCAAGCCTATATCATGGCGGGTGAAGTGTACTGGGGAACGCAACGCTTAGACAAAGCCAGTCATCATTTGACAGTACTGCAAGTACAAACCCAGCCTTTAACCTTGAAAAACCGAGCCGCTCGGTGTCGATATGTGAGCCGTGGAGGCTTAAAGCTTGAGGGGGCCTTCACACATTGGAAGTTATTACAAGACGCTGTGGCACAAGGGCGTACTTGGCTTGATGTGGGTGCTTCTACAGGAGGGTTTACCGATTGTTTATTACAACATGGTGCAGGGCATGTGGTTGCCTTAGATGTGGGCATTGCACAGCTGGATGAGAAGCTGAGGCAACACCCTCAAGTGACTGTGATTGAGAAATGTAACGCACGGTATTTACACGACCCTCAACACCTTACAGGACAGCCCAAAGCACATCTTATGTATGCGATGGCACAACGTGATACGGATGGGTATCATGGATGGGTGATGGATGTTTCATTTATTTCACTCAAAAAAATTGTACCAAGTGTGCTTGCCTTTTTGACCTCTGAGCGTTTAGGGTACCCCCAACATGCTTTGGTGCTTTTGAAGCCGCAGTTTGAAGTGCTGGAACTCGGAGACCGCATTACTGCACAGCAACGTAAAGCCTTTCAAGGGGTAGTCCATGACCCCACTTTGCAAACCTACATTCAAACGTGTGTACTGGAAGACCTTACGCCTGTTTTAACCCGCCATGGCTGGTATGTTGAGGGGGTACATCCTTGCCCGATTACGGGGGCTGAAGGAAACCAAGAGTTCCTTGTCTACCTGAAAACACAGTAGAAAAATCGGTTCAGTGACGTGAACGCAATACATGGTAAAGTCTTTATGTTTTCTTGTCTCGTCAAAGACGCATATATTCAGTACACTAAATAGAGACTCCCCCTTCATAAGAAATGATTTTGTTTGATGTGTGGCACCCTAGACTTTAAGCTTTGGAACTTATGCGTTTAATTCGATTTCTCATTAACTTAGCCCTCGGGCTTGCTATTATTCTAGCTTGCCTGCTATGGAAAATCTTTAACGATACCCCAAGTCTTGCTGCGTATCTGAACAGTCAAGGGGAAATTTTACCCAGACAGTTACAAACTACACGTATTTTAGCGGCGGATGGGTCTTTGTTGACCGCCCATGAGAACTTCAGCTACAAACCTGTGAAGCTCTCAGATATTTCACCTGCCGTGGTACAGGCGATTGTTGCCACCGAAGACCGTCGATTTTATGAACACCACGGGGTTGACCCTGTCGGTATTGTGCGAGCGATCTTTATTAACCTGACCTCAAAGCGTTTATCGGAAGGTGCTAGTACCATTACGCAACAGCTGGTACGTAACCTGTTTCTGAGCAACGAGCGGAGTTTTACAAGGAAGTTCCGTGAAATTATCTTAGCCCTCAAGCTTGAAATGGAACTTCCCAAAGAGCGTATTTTAGAGCTTTATTTAAACTCTATTTATTTTGGTGAAGGTGCTTATGGGATAGGGGCTGCCTCAGAAGCCTATTTTCACAAAGCACCCAGTCAGTTGACATTGCCAGAGTCGGCGTTGCTTGCAGGACTACCCCAAGCACCTTCTCGGCTCAACCCGTTTGAAAACCCTCGTCAGGCGTATTTAAGACGGAGCGAAGTACTAAAAAACTTGGTAGAGGTTCAAGCTGCTACCCTTCAGCAAATTTCCCCTTATGTACAATCGTCTGCTTCTGCTCAAGGATTGTTTTTAGCCCCTCGTCGTCAGGCTGCCCGAAATCTTGCACCCTATTTTACCCAATGGGTACAAGACAGGGTACAGGCTTTATATAATATGGATGACCAAACTTTCTGGCAGAGTGGCATGGTGATTCAAACTACCATTCAGCCTCAGTTACAGGCTCAAACAAATCGTGTGCTTGTTCAAAGCTCTCGTGCGTGGGGACGTACAGGTAAAGACCAACAGGCTGCTTCTGTGTCGGTGGATGTCCAAACAGGTGCCATTTTAGCCTATGCAGGAGGAAAAGACTTTACAGCAAGCCAATTTGACCGTGTCACGCAGAGCTTGCGTTCTCCTGGGTCGGTGTTTAAGATGTTTACCTATGCGGGTGCTTTTGAATATCTTGACAAAGTAAAGCCCAATACTCGTATGGTGGATGAACCCATTCAGTATGGTACCTGGAAGCCTCAGAACTTTGATAAACGCTATCACGGGGCAATGTCTGTCGCAAAAGCTTTTGTACAGTCCAATAATATTATTGCCGTAAAATTGCTTGAAATGGTGGGTCCTTCTAGGGTAGCAGGATTGGCTCATGCGATGGGGATTAAAAGCTCATTGGTTGAAGATTTGTCTTTAACCCTTGGCGGTAGTGGTGTGACGATGTTAGAGCTGGCAGAAGCTGCCAGTGTGTTTCCTAATTTTGGGATGCGTATTCCATTGTATGGGATTGCCAGTATTCAAGACCAAAATAAGCGTGTGATTTATCGTCATCAGCCCGCACCTCAGTCTGTCCTGTCTCGGCGTGCAGCGGAACTCATGGTAGGCTTAATGCGAGGGGTTGTGACGGTAGGCACAGGACGTTCTGTGAACTTGTCTGTGACCCAAGTAGCAGGGAAAACAGGTACCAGTGATGAGTTTAGAGATGCTTGGTTTGTTGGCTTTACGCCTGAAACTTTAACTGCCGTTTGGGTAGGGAATGACAGTAATACGCCTATGGGTAAAATTTCTGGAGGGAGCTTACCTGCCACTATGTGGCGAGGCATTATGACCGACTATATTGCCACCCATGAGCATGTTCGGACGTTCCCGTTTACGGAAAAGCTTGCTAATGAGGTCTTTTATTCCAGTGGACGAGACAGACTAGATGAAGAGGCTCAAGGTACTGGACAGACAGCAGGGGAAGAGGTTCCCTTGCCAAGCGTGCCTGCACCTGATGGTGCAACGCAACCCACGCCTAGTGAAGAGGGACAGCCTCAGCCTGGGTATAGTGAAAATGCCCTTCCCCCCTCTGACCGTCCTTCTGATACGGCGCAAGAGGGCGTGGTCACCACCCCTTCTGTGCCTGTAGCTCCGCCACCACCACCCTCAGTTTCACCGACAGGTCGGACGACGATTCAGCTTAAACCTTCTCCTGGTAGACCTGCCCCTCCTGCTTCCACGGATACGTCTCGTGAGCGGATTGAGTGGGAAGCCCAAGAGCCGTTGTAACGAGGTATCCTTATGGCTACAGAGTCTGCGTTACAAAAGCGTTTATGATACAGTGGAGTGTATCTTACTGATATTCTTCACTTTACTTTCTCTTGCGTTCATAAAACGCTCTGACTCATTACGCTCGGCGTTGAGGCTTTTCATTTGAACTTCCTGTGTCAGAAGCGATAGGGTTTTTTTATGAGTTTACTTCCTGATACTTCTTGCTCTGTAAGTTCTCTGGCGAATGGGCTTTCTCCTGTTTGGAAGGGGTACCCACTGGTGTTATGGTTACCCAGTCCTGAGGCTTTAAGTCTGGCATGGCAACATCATCAAAGCACTTTGGGGTGGTGTGCTGAGCAGTTCCCTGAATCCTTGCTTTTACAAGAAAGTGTAGGTTGGGTGTATCATCGTGTGTCGGATTATTTTTATGTATGGACTGTTTTCCAAGGGCAAGTGTACCCTGTGGTATGTAAGCAGCGGGCTAATCTTAAAAAGGCAGGGCTTACGCCTACCATCGGAGATTGGGTTCGACTGGAAGGGGTCACATGGGGACACCCCGAGGGGCAGTATGAGGGTTGGATTCAGGAACGCTTAACACGGCGTACCCATCTGTTGCGTCCTCACGTGAGTAATATGGATGTCATTGCCCTTGTGGTTTCTTTTGAGGCTCCTGCGTTTTCTTTACGTCAATTGACTCGACAGTTGGCAGATATTCATGTGCGTCTTAAGCACTCTAGTACTGTAGCTTTCAGTGACCATGGGCAAATATCCACTGCTGAAGCCTCGGTATCAGAGGGTGTCGTGCAAGTAGAAGTGGTACTGTTATTGAGTAAACAAGACTTGTTTTATGCACTCCCGCTAGCGTTGCAATCTAGGATTCAAGATACGTTAAAGTATCTCCAAGAAGCATTTCCTGCCCTACGTATTGTGTGGCTTGACCCTTACACAGCCATGCCCTCTCATGAGATTGACACACTTCAGCCAGAATTGCGTGCATTGTTTTCAGGAAAAGTATGTGCTTTAGTGGGTGAAAGTGGTGTAGGCAAAACCACCTTGCTGAATATGCTTGACCCTACCTTGATGCTTAAAACTTCAGATGTGTCAGATAAAATTGCCCGAGGCAGACATACCACCCGTACCACCAGTTTGCTCCCCTTAAAAGGTGTAGGGGGATGGTGGATGGATACTCCTGGTTTTAGTCAACTAAGTTTTGAAGGGCTAGACCCTCAACTATTATTGGAAACTGGCTTCCCAGAGTTGCATCCTAAACGGCAAGGATGCCAATTCCCTGATTGTCTCCATGAGGGTGAAGAAGGGTGTGCTTTGGGTGAGGGTACCGCAGAGATACCTCAGTCTGTCACTCCTGAGGTGCTGCCCCTAGCTCCTATTGAGACGGGCTTGTCGTATCGTCCGAAGCGTCGCCATTTTGTGGCACATAAAAAACGAGAGACTTCGGGGATGCAACAGGCTTTTGGTAGCGATGAGCCATTACCATCACTAGGGATGATGCCCTGTGAAAAAGAACGCCTTTTACTTTGGCATGATATGCTTCGAGAAAGTCGCCAGTGTGACCACTGGGAAAAACGACAGCAGGATAAAAAAGGGTTTGAAGGTGTGAAAACGCTTGGAAAAGGAGAGGATACGCGGGTAAAACTTCGTCAGAAGCAACGAGAAACCTCTCGTCGTAAACAGTCTCAGATGTTGCGAGGTTTTCATGGTGTATGGTCTTCTGAGAGTCTCTCTGAGTAAGTTTCGTCATAGGGTGGTAGTTTTATGCTTTTCCGCCTGAAGTTTGAGATAGGCGGACGAAACGGGTAGACCCTCTTTGCATGTTTATGAGAGAATGAAACCTACATGATTGCTATACTTAGAAGACCCTATGGGTGTCTTTTTTCTTATTTCTTTTGGATACGCATGTTAGGATACCCCGCTACGCCATGATGTTCGCTTCGTCTTTAACGACTGATTCAACGGCTCCCACGCCTTCCTCCTCCTCTTCAGTTTCTTCTAAGGCACACGG
>JBJTUH010000055.1:0-2752 GCA_046080605.1 Vampirovibrionales bacterium | reverse complement strand
ACATACGCTTGAATACTCTGACAAAATGCTTGGGTATGCTCAGGTGCCTCGTAACGTAAACGGTCGGGATAGGCTTGTGCAAGGGTGTCGAGTGCCTCTCGTTGTTGTGTAGTCCAAGGACTACTCTGTGAGACCCATACCTTGGCGTAGGGCTGCGTTTTTAAAAGCCACTGCGTTGCAGAAAGTCCTGTTTTAGAAGCACCCAATACCCCCCAAAGGGTATGGTGATGTGCCGTAGGTAGAAGTGGAAAGGTGGTGTTAGACATCGTAAACAAGCTCCTTGGCTCAAGAGGATGACGAATAGATGCTATTCATCCATGTCATGCCCCATAGGGTGAGTGCAATGGCGAGTAGCTGTAATAGCCAAAAAACTGCCACAATGTTCTGCTCTTTCCATCCTGATAATTCAAGATGATGATGCCAAGGTGCCATTTTAAAAAGGCGCTTTCCTGTAAGTTTAAAGCTACCTACCTGAAGAATGACAGACAGCGTTTCCAAGACAAACAGAAGTCCTAATCCGAGGAGCCACCATGGTTCCCCCATCATTAATACGACACCTGCCATTAACCCGCCTAAAAACAGGCTGCCTGTATCTCCCATGAAAATATTGGCTTTGTTGCGGTTGAAACATAAAAATCCTAGTAGGCTCCAAGCAAACACCCATAATACATCCACCCAATCAAGCACACGGGGATTATTGCTATGGCATAGTACCAAGGCGGTGATGAGTCCCATGAAGGTGAGTTTACTTGTTGAACCTGCCAGACCATCGAGACCGTCAGTTAAGTTTACCGCATTGCTCGCACCCATCATCACGAGGGTTGAACTTGTCCACCATAAAGACTTTAATGCCAACAACCCTGTTTGGCTTTCAAACATAGGGGCAAACCAAGGCATATTTAAAAAAATGTGTCGAGCTTCCCCGTATTTCCAAGACAAAGAGGCAATTAAGATGCCTGCAATGGCTTGAACCGTAAGCTTTGTATAACCACTCACGCCTTTGTTGTGCTTTTTGGCTATTTTTTGATAATCATCCACCAAGCCCAACCCTGCCAGTAAACTTACGGCACCTAAGGCTAACCACGTCACTTTACTGATACCTTGGGTTTGCCATAACATGGCAAGTGCGAGGGTCAGCAGTGAGACACCCACAAACACAATGCCTCCTCCTGTAGGCGTTCCTGCTTTAAGGTGATGTGAGGCTGGTCCATCTTCTCGAATCGCTTGCCCTACAGCTTGTCTATGGGAAAAATCAATGAAACTCTGCGTCCCAATCAGTGTACTGATAAATGTAAAGGCTCCCATACAATAGGGCATAACAGGGTGAATCGTGACCATCATTAAAATGGGTTTGAGCGGAGGGAGCCACGTGGGCATACTTGCTAAAAGCACCCCATGAATAAGGAGCAACATGGCCGCACTGGGTGACGCATCAACCCATATTTTGGTGTAAAGTCTATGAAGAAAAGGTTTTGATAAAAATGCTGACAGAGATGCGTGGTGAGGAGGGGGTGTGGGGTGCATAAAAAACCAAAAACGTTTGAGGTTGAGACAAAGAAGGGAGGTGATAGACTGCCATGGCGGGTGAGAAGAAGCATCTTTAAAATATTATTTATTCTACTACAAAAAGCCCTCTGTGTTTTGGCTTCTATGAGGGGCTTGATGGTTGTAGACCTTATCATGATACATTGCCTCAATGGAACAAGAGTAAAAATGCTTTGGCGTGTTATTGTATACGAGCGTTCACTAAAAACGTGCTTTGGGTTTGTTCAAGCTTTGTCCATGCCTTGACTACTGGGGTTTGGGGTAATCCCAAACCACTGAGTGCTTGCGTTGCCTGATGGTATGTTTTGGCGTATTCACGAGCTTTTGTTTCCAGTTGGTGAGAGTTTTCAGGATTTCGTTCAATGGTTTTTGCAATACGTGCTTTTAAATAGGTGCCTGTGGTTAAGGTCTTTAAAAACTCAAGGGTGTAAAACGCTTTTTTTAGTTTAGGGCGATACCATACCATGCCATAGATACGAGTGTAGGTTTGTGCGGCGTGCATAGCCTCGGACTGTACAGGAAGCTTAGGACCATGCTTTAAGGCTTCGTGCTGCAGGGTGGCTCGGGAACGTAAAAAGGTATGGAGCGTTTTTTTAACGCATGGTGTGTTTGCAAATGTTTTGAGCTGATTGAGCGGAGGTGGCGTATCATTGACAGAAGCTAGCCAGTAGAACGGTAAGGTTTTTGCTTGAAACATGGCAAGGTTTGACATCCCAAGTAAGGGATGAATGAAAAAAGGAGGGCTTGGAAAACCATGAGGACTTTTCCACGGACTGGAGGGTTGGGTATCTCCAAAATCAATCCATTGTGTTTGGGTTCGTGTGAGACATATGTTTTTGAGGTTAGGGTCACCATGAAACAGGTTGACTTGGTCTAGGGCGTGTAAATCTTTTAAGGCTTTGGTCAGCGTGCCGTGATGAAAAGGGTTATGGATAGGGTGCGCCTCTGTACCCTCAAACTTTGGCATCACGAGTAATGTTCCTATGGACGAGTGAATGAGGCGGATGTCAGCTTGGTCTTTGGGTTTAATCACAGCAGGAGGGAGAGTATTAATTAAGTAGCCTTATATTTACCCTGTGAAAATGGAATGCAATGGCTTGTGCCATATCCGAGAGAGAACGAGATACGACCTTACCTCGACGCTTAAATCTACCCATCCAATGACGTAAATCACTCCAAACCTGCTCTGCTGTATACGTCTCAGACT
>JBJTUH010000054.1:0-14803 GCA_046080605.1 Vampirovibrionales bacterium | reverse complement strand
TAGGGGATACCCTTGTGGTATCCCGTTTGGCGTGTGTAGGTTTGGTACGTATACGTTTTGTTGTAGGGGACGGCACAAGACCGTCCCCTACAAGAGGAATATGCGTGGTCTCTAAACGATGGGTAACACCGACACGTCTTGAATGACGGCTTCAGGGCCTGCCAAGGAAAGCACCGAGGGCTGAGTAAGGTACTTCTGTGCCACACGTTGCAGGTCATGGGCTGTGACGGCTTGAATCCGAGCATCGTACTGTTGTAGGTAGGTCATATCTCGTCCAAGGAGTACGTTACTTAGCACCGCACTGGCTTGCTGAGAGGCGGTTTCGAGTCCGATGTGTCGCCGTCCCATCATGTTACGCTGTGCTTCGGCAAGTTCTTGAGGGCTGACGGGTTCGTGAATTAAACGCTCAAGCTGTGCTTTAAACCCATGCAGTGCCTTTGAGAGCTTACTGGGGTCTGTCCCGATATACAGGCTAAAGGAGCCTCGGTATTTCTGGCTGGTGAGTCGACTCCGTACACTGTAGGCGAGTCCTTGCTTGTCTCGGAGTTCCACAAATAAACGTGAGCTTAACCCTGCACCCCCTAAAATAGTGTTCAGCACTGAAAGTGCGACGGTATCAGGATGGGTTGCCTCGGGCATGAGCCATGACTGGTACACATGCACTTGTGCCGCCTCGTTAAAGGTGGCACGCACCACTTGAGGTTCTTTAAGGTGCATCTGATTCAAACGAATCCCTGTTGCGGTAGAGGTGCCTGCGGCAATACGGAAGGTATCTTCCGCCCCAAAGGCTTCTTCAAACTGCTGGGTAAAGCTTGCAAGGTCAATATCTCCTGCCACGCACCCCACCAGTCTGTCAGGACGGTACACGCTACGGTAGTGTTTTTGTAGTCCTGTCAGGGTCAAGCTGTCTAATGACTCAAGCAACACGCTTTCGCTAAAGCCATAGGGGGTATCGGCAAAAAGGGTTTTGCTCATGAGATCCGCTGCAACTGCTTGTGGCGTGTCTAAACTCATTTGGATTTCACCCCGTACCTTTTCACGTTCTCGAGCCAAATCCTCAAGAGTGGAAAACAAGAACAGTTCGGCAATCAGGCTCAAAGAGGCTTGGGTGTCTTCGGGTAAAAACGTGGCATGAATCCATGTGGCATCTCGGCGAGTGCTAATGGATAGCTCAAGGCTAAGGCTATCAATGGCAAGCGCGATGGCTTCGGCATCTTTGGTTTCAGTGCCTTGTATCAGTAAGTTATCAATCATATCGGCACTGCCAGGAAGAGGGTCAAGGGTATTGCCTCCAGGAAGTGCAAGCAGTAACGCAATGCGAGGGGTTTGGGCTAAAGGAACATGCCACAGGGTAGCACCACATTCAAGACGGTGTTTGTCAGTGCCATGAAATAAGGGAGAAAGGGTAAGAGAACTCATCATAAGGGTAGGGATACTTTCTGAAACGACGCACGAACATAAGAATGCGACAGAACGCAAAAAAGCCTCAACAAGCTTTAGCCCGCCAAACTTAAAGCCTCGGGGGTGGGCGTTGCGGAAGCCTTGGGCAGTAAACATGCCTGATAGGCGTGTGCGGGCTGTAAATACCGATGAATCGTCTCTTGAACATCGGTAAGCGTCAGGGTGGCAAGCACTTCAGGGTAACGCTCATAGCTTTCCAAAGAGTCATTCATCACGAGGGCAGACCCCAGTGCATCCGCAATATCGGCAGCGGTTTCAGCATGAGAAGCCCAAGAGGTTTTGAGGCGTTTGAGTGCCAAGGTAAACTCTTCCTCGGTGATGGGGCGTTCATGATGGAGGGCATCCATATAGCTTTGAAGGAGTGCCATGCTGGTATCGACTTCTTCAGAAAGGAAGTTGGTACTGACTAAAAACACATTGCCTAAACGGAAACTGTATTGATACGCTGAAATGGTATTAAAGTTAGGGGTTTCGGCTTTTTCAATGAGTTCTTGGGTCATTCTTGCGCTACGTCCTTCGCTGAGAACCTGTGCCACAATGTCAAGAGATACAGAGGCTTTGAGGTCTTCTGGCTTGGGGCCGTGGTAGCCTAGCATCCCGAAACGGGTTGACACTTCGGCATGGTCTACCACACGTGTTTCAGGCGATTTGACAGGCAAGGGGGCAACCAAAGTTTCAGGGTGAATCCGTGCGATAGGTGCCACGCTACTTTCAGGGCGAGCCTCAAAGTTGAAGTATTGTCCCACAAGTTGGAGTCCCTCTTCGTGGGTGAAGGGTCCTACCAGAAGGGTCATCATGGAGGCGGCATCGTACCATGTGCGGTAGTACTGTTCAATGGAGGCACGGGGAATCAGTCCCACCACTTGACGGGTGCCAATCACTTCCCGTTGATAGGGGTGTCCCTCGGGGTACATCGACTCATTCAATAGGGTGTAGAGCTTGCTCCATGGCATATCTTCCCGCATCCCAATTTCTTCAATGACGACGGAACGCTCACGCTTGCTAGCAGGAGGGTTTGCCGTATCGGCAGGGTCATAGGCGGGTCCAATTTCTTCATCAGGTAATGAGGCACACAGCATCATATCAGCGTGAAGGTCAAGCACTCGGTGAACGTTACCCGCCGTGGCAGTGCTTGCCGTGTCAGTGTCTCCGATGGGGGCGGTGACATAGTAATAGGTAAAGTCTTTCCATGTGGCAGCGTTAATTAAGGCACCTAACGACTCCATCGCACGGTCAAACACACCTGCTTCAAACCGAGGGGTTCCCTTAAACATGAGGTGTTCAAGGAAGTGGGAAACGCCTGTGTTGGTGTCATCTTCGTGGATAGACCCCGTACGTACCCATGTTGCCACATGGAATCCCGTGCCTGCTTTGGGTACCACCAGCACTTGATGCCCATTGGCAAGGCGGTATCGTTTGCCGTGATGAGGCAGAAAGTGAACGGGAAACTCCGTTTCACTGACGATGGCTTGCGTAGGACGAAGGGGCTGAAGTGGAACACGAGAAGGGAAGTCGGTCATGAGAAAAGGCATCCGTGCGTTGGAATAGGGGGATGAATGAGAGAGAGGTCACGATACACAAGAAAGGGGGAGTCATCAAGGTCGCCCTTTAGGAGGATTCTCTTGATTATACCCCATGTTACCTGTTTTATCTCTAAAACATTTCTTAAAACCTCTAAATACCTGACGTGCCGTAAGGGTTAGCCTCTACACACATGCCTCTTGTAGGGGACGGTCTTGTACCGCCCCGCCAATAAACGCCAAACGGGATACCACAAGGGTACTCCCTACACACATGCCTCTTGTAGGGGATGGTCTTGTACCGCCCCGATCATAAACGCCAAGAGGTATCCCCTACAGAAGATAACAGGCTTGGATGCCGTGCCAGTACGTGTTGCGGTAGCACTCACTGGGTAAAGCGGGATAGGTGGTAAGAATCAGGGCATCTTCTTGGTTGTCCTGATAGTATTTGGGGCGTAACCCTGCCCGTTGAAATCCAAACGAGGTATATAGGGCTTCAGCGTTGTGGTTTGAGGCACGCATTTCAAGCGAGGCTTCATGCACGCTGTTGTCATAGCACAGAGCAATCACATGGGCTAGTAAAATGGCACCAAGCTTTTTACCCTGCCACTCAGGATGCACGGCGAGGGTCGTGATGTGGGCTTCATCGCCTAGTAACCATGTGCCGCTGTAGCCTAACACCTCTGGCACGGGGGGCAACGTGGCGGAGGCGGCTTCCTGCCAATAAGGGTGTGAGTGCTTGGGGCGTAACACATGATAGCGTCCTACCAGGTTATGGAACTCTTGTTCAAAGCCTTGGGCTTGCCAGTGATTTTTACCAAATACCACAGACTCGATAGGCATCATGGCGGGGATGTCCTCCAAGCGCAGTCGACGATGCTCCAAGGCTTCTAGGGGAATAGGGCTAGGGGTGTACTGCCTAGGGGGTGGCGTTGGTACAGACGCAGTAGCAGATATAGGCAAGGAAAACGCCATAACGATCAACCTCTCTGCCCGTTATGAGGAAGCCATGGCGGGTACCGAGGAAGGTGCCATGGCGTGTTCAATGCTTTTTTCAAGCTGATGGCGTTTTAACAGCACATCAAGCCGTTTTTTATCCCCTTGGAGTTGGAATAGTTCATGAAAGCGTTTGGTGAGCATTAACAAAGAGCTACGCCCTTTCTTTTGCTTTTGAATGAGTTGCTTACTGAGGAGTTCGGGCAAGTGGTCATATACGCCCGAGCCTCGGAGTTGTACCAACTCACTGAGTAAGATAGGTGCTTTCAATGCCAACACGGACAGGGTGCGCATGGCACCTTGAGACAACGACACGGGGATGAAGTCTTCAATTAAATCTTGATGCACAGGACGCACTTGCAGAATCCAGCCTTCTGAGAGGTGTACCACCTCAAGCCCCGAGGCTTCGCCACGGCTTTGATAACACGCTTTTAGGGTGCTTAGGGCAAGCTCCAACGCATCAAGGGGGGCGTGGAGGGCTTCCACCAGTTCTTCAATCCCTAGGGGACGATTGGTCATAAACAGTAGGGCTTCCACTCGGGCTTGAAGGGCTTCGGGGGTCCATGCCTGATACCGTACCATGGCAGGTTCTTTGGGCTTACCATGCGGTGCAGGCAACGGCACGTGTTTAGGATGGTCCAGATAGTTTGTGGTTTCGGAGGGTTCAAGTGCTAGCTCAAGCTCGGGCGTTTCGGCGGGGGCTACAGTGGAAGAGGGGTTTATCACTGCCATGGCGGGTGGGGGCTTTCTCAAGGAGAGTCAGGGCAATGCCTGCACAATGAGGGAACACAATGAGAGACGGAGCGATACATAAGGCGTATGTGTATTATACTACGTGAGTGGCTAGCGTTTGGATACCCTAGGCGTAGGGACATGCACGAAATATGACAAAAAGAGGTGTCGCATGACGGACTATCAAAGCATTGAGCAGATTGAACAAGCGATTCAGGGGTTTAGTGAGTTAGAGGAGGTTTTAAATCAGTTTAACAACGGAAGAGGGGGTTTATTTTTAACTATTCCAGAAGCAACTAACGATACCTCTGAACTCTACCAACCGTTTTTTAATGCATTCGATCAACTTTTAGGCTTTTTAGAATGTCAGTATCAGGAAGGGCGAGACTTGTCCCTTAATATTTGCTGTAGTAATTATCAGTTTGTACAGAGGGGTGTGTTGCTCTTACGTCAAACTGTCAGCTTTATAATGAGCTTTAGTTTTGAAAATGTATCGGTTGGCTTGGCTTTAGCAGTACTCAAGAGTTGGTCTAGGCACTTCAAAAAAATTCTACAGATTACCTTTACTGGAAGTTGTGATGTCGAATGGTCTTTGTCAAGTTTTCTAAATTTTGATAGATTGAATATACCAGTTAGATTTGAGAAAATAACCTTTCATAAAAAAGTACTTATTCGATTCTTTTCTACAGATGGCATTTTAGTATTTAAGGATGTTACTTTTAAAGAAGATGTTTTAATTTCAGACTCTTGTTTTAATGATGGGATTGCGTTTATTAACACGGCTTTCGAGCGGAAGAAAGAGTTTAAGAATAATACCTTTGGAAGTTTTGGATTGCTCATGCATGATGTTATCTTTCATGGTGATACTGAGTTTTATCTCCATAGCGGAAGAGTGGTGGATAATATACTGTCTGAAACTGAAATAGCTTGGTTGCTTGAGAGGTTGAAACATGATCCCCTTGAAGATTTATTTCCTTGTAAAACCACGGTACCTAACAATGCTATGTATTTACAAAGGACTGCTTTCTTAAAAAGAGGGGTATTTTATTACCATGCTACACCTGTTTCTGTATTTGATAACATTAAAGCTACAACGGGAGAGGGGTTGTATTTTATCTGTACGGCAAATCACTCTCATGCATCAACTATTAAAATACTAATGGGTCTTTTAAGATATTTTATCTACACGGCAAATCACTCTCATGTACGAACTATTCAAATACTAATGTTAGTATATTTTATCTATACGGCAAACGTTCCCACGCTTTACTTTAAAAACTCTATTTTCCCCCGAGAGACGGTGCATTTAGAACAATGGGATATGAGGCATATTTCTATTGAAGGTGGTAATGAACTGACAGGGTTTACCTTTAATAAGTGTATCTTCCTCAAGGAAACCATTTTTTTAGGAGAGCTAGTGTGTAAGCCTATGACTTGGCTTCTTTCATTTCTAAGTTTCTTTTTCAGGGAAACCTATGAAGCATTGCCCTTTTCAATTCATAGACAGTACAACACTTCTGAGGGGTTTGCGAAGGGAAGTGTGGTGTACAGCTGGCTGAAAGCGGAGGCACAGCAAAAAGGACAAACCCAGTTAGCCCATGCGTTTTATTTCTGGGAAACGTGGTTTAGGCTTAAAGATACAAAAAACCCTATCTTACAACTTTACTGCCAGACCTCACATTTTGGTTTGTCGGTCAAAAAACCTTTGCTATGGCTCTTAGCATCTTCATCGTATTTTATGCTTTTTTATTCTCTTTTGGATGGGAAACTAGGAGGCTGGGATATTCTAGCACTTGCTGCTTTACTGATATGTTACCTTTTATATTGTTGGCTGACTGTTTTACAAGAGTTTGGTGGGTTATCCTAGCACTTGTCATAGTGCCTTTAGTCTTTTTTACATCCTTGTACTTGATTTTACATGCTAAAGTGCCAGTATGGTTGATGGGCTTTGGTGATGTTATTAAGCATTTGTGGACAAGCTTGGGGGTTTCACTACCCACTGACTTTTTTGTGAAGAGTTCAGTGCAAAACACTTGGCGGTACGCAATGAGCCATCATCCCACTTTAATGAGTATCTTCTTAACCTTTCAGCTAATCGTACAAGGCTTTTTACTGTTCCAGTTGGGGGCTGCCATTCGTAATAAGGTAAAGCGTTAACGTGTAGGAATGTTCACGTTAGTATGAACGCAATACGTTGCGTATGACCTCACCCATTCACAGCCAATTCATAGCCCCTATGCCATACCCTTCTGATGTGACCTCTTCTGATACCATGACCCTTGTACGTACCCATGCGGCAGGCGATTTACTGATGCTTACTGCACTGCTTCCCGCCCTGAAACAGCAGTACCATCGGGTAGAGCTTGTGGTGTCAGAACCGTTTATGACCGTGTTACAGGGGCATCCGTTACTGGATGCCCAGTATGTTGTGCCTCATGGGAAGCTAGGCAACCCATGGCGGGTGCATCAGTTACACCAGAAAGTGAACCGTGTCTTGGCGGAGAATACCCCCAAAGCGGGTAGGCGTAAGGTGTGTTATCTGAGCTATCCTTCAGGGTTGGAAAGCCTCGGACAGCTCCAAGCCACCTTACTCCACCAGCCATGGCTTCCTCGAACTATCAAGGCGTGGTTAACCCCGCATCGGCATTTGTTAGAACACTTTGCACAGCAGGTGCATCTTACCTTACCGCTTGAAACACTTGCACAAAGCATGTGTTTACCTCCGTTTGAAGTCCCCGCCTACTGGCAGGAAGTACCTTCTGCTGAGGGGCGTGCTTCTCACCCCTCGGCACGCTGGGAGCTGTCTCAGGTACAACACGCTGTGGTCATTCAAACCCGTGCCAGTGTCCGAAAAAAGGAATGGCCCCTAGCCTATTGGCAAACGTGGGTCAACCACTTTAAGGCAGCTTACCCCCATGTGGCGGTGTTGCGTATTGGTTCCTCGGGGTATCATCCGCCCCTAGAAGGTGTGGTGGATATTGCAACGCCGCATTTCCATGAGGCGTTTGCGTTATTGTCACAGTGTAAGCTATTCATTGGGTTAGATAGCGTCTTCAACCATGCCATGCAAGCCCTGCAAAAGCCAAGTATCATGCTGTATGGTGCTACCCATCCCGCAAGGTTTGGGTATGGGTCTCATGTCAATGTGTGGCATGGCGAGTGTCTAACGCACCATCTCCTACACGATGCGGCTACGACACCGTGGCATGAAGCCTCAAGAGGTTTTAGACCCCCCACGCCTGAGCGAACACACTTGAGACAAGCAGGGTACCATCCTGCATTGCTTGCCACCTCTCCTGAGTGCCTCATGGCACTCACCCACGCCATGATGTAAGCGTGTAGAGGGTAAAATCGTCCTTTTTTTTATGGTATAATGAATCCTATTCCTGTACTGCCTTAATGATGAAAGAATACCCATCCTGAGAGGACTTTCCTATCATGATACTACGTGTAGCATCCTTGTTTTCGGGGTGCGGAGGCTTAGATTTAGGGTTTGAGGGAAACTTCACCCTTCCCTATCGGTGTAACCTTCCAGCCTCTTGGATTGAGGCTCAGACACAGCACACCATGAAGCTTAAACCGACGGACTTTAAAACGGTGTTTGCCTGTGATATTAAACCAAGTGCCAAACTCGCATGGGAAAGCTTTTTTAAAACGCCCAATGTTTTTGAATTGGAAAGCCTTGTGACACTGGTAAAACAAGCCCATGCTGGGTTGTATACATTCCCTCAAGTAGATGTTGTTACGGGAGGGTTTCCGTGCCAAGACTTTAGCGTTTCCGGGAAACGTAAGGGGTTTCATTCTGTCAGAAGCCATTTAAACCATGTCCATCAAGACCTCCCTACCGAGGAAACCAGAGGGATGCTGTATTACTGGATGAGAGAAGCGATTGCGTTAATGAACCCTGCGATGTTTGTTGCTGAAAATGTGAAAGGGCTTGTGAGTCTAGGGGATGCACAACACATCATTACCCAAGATTTTCGAACTATTAACGGAGGGTATCTGGTTTTGGAGCCTAAAATACTTCATGCGGCTCATTATGGTGTACCACAAAGCAGAGAGCGTGTGATTTTTATTGGCATACGTCAAGATTTACTCTCTCAAATCCAGCTCCAGCACCTTCAGCAAGGTACGCTGTCACTGTACCCTGAAGCTTTAGCGACAGAAGCAGAGGCATTTATCACGTGCGAAAAAGCGTTGGCAACCTTAGAGGAGCCTGCCCTTAGTCTTGACCCTAGTCAAAAAGCGTACTCAAAAGCAAAATGGTATGGCAAGCATTGCCAAGGGCAAACGGAAATTCAGTGGCGAGGTATAGCTCCCACGATCCGTTCTGAGCATCACGGTAATATTGAGTTTAGAAGACTTTCAAGAGACCATGGCGGTAGCATTGACACTGAGTATCACTTGCCCGAGCGCAGGCTGACTGTCCGTGAATGTGCAAGGTTACAAACGTTTCCTGATGAATACGCTTTTGTCCAGCCTGGCTTAAGTGCCTCAGAAGCCTATAAGCTCATAGGTAATGCGGTACCGCCTTTACTTGCCTATCATCTTGCCAGACACCTTCAAGAGATTTGGCGTGAGCTAAATCTTCCTGTTGTCGGAAGGCTTAAAGAGGTTGCATAAGTTCCAATGATGGCTCGAAATCAAACCGTGTTCTCAGAATTATGTATCGCTAGGAACTTAACGCATGATAAGTCTTTAGAGAGTGTGCATGGCGTTCAGCATCAGGATAAGCTTCAATTTTATACGGAAGAACAAAAGCGTCTTGCAACAGCTTCAGGGCGTAGTAGTGTTGGTGTACTAGAGGAAACCTCTAAAGCCATTCATACGTTTCTTAGTACCCAAGGTCTCCTCAATCAGTCCGTTCATTGGTTGGGTAAGCATACTACAGAAGCTGGTATGACAGTAGCGAAAGATATCCAAGTGGCGGACTGGCGAATTTCTGTTAAGGAAAATGCTCATGTGTTTATTAATGGCTCAACCTTAACAGTATTTGAAGATATACCTATGGGGGGTTTGGGTCGAAAACGTCATGGGTCTGATTGGTTTAGTACCGTGGCAGCAGAGGCATATCAGGATTATTTTTACGCCTGTCAAAGATATACCCAAGGATTTTCAAGTCATGCCAGTGTCCAAGATTTCTATGCAAGAACTTCTAAACAGGAGCGAAAAGCTTTTAGTGTTGCTGTTGCTGAGTTACATAAAAAGCCCTCTCATGATATCTCTGAGCTTTCAAGTCTCTATTTAACGTTTTGTCATCAGGTGAGTCAACAGTCTGCCCAGTATTTTAATCACCGTTTAGCCTATGCTTCGACGGGTCATCCTCAAGAAAAACTGATGTCTGTCCTCTATCATTATTTTTTTAAGCTGAATGGTTCTAAGTATATTTTAGCAGGTAGTGATCACAAAAAACCTTTTGCGGTTTTGGTACCTTCTAGTTCCGAGTGGCAAACAAACTATATGCTTCATGACGTAAAAGCAATCCCCAAATATAGTGGTCAACCTGAAGTTATTTTGCGTTTTTTCCTTCAAGACTTGGTGACACAGGAACTATTTGAACTCGATTTAAAAGTTGAAGTTCGTTGGTCTCATGGGAAATTTTGTGGGAATCCAGAGGCTAAAGTTTACAAACAATGGCTTTATTCAGATTTACCTTGGGTTACGAGTCTTTTGTAAGCCCCTCTACTTTGTGATTTTTTTGTTTCTTTTAGGAAGGAAATACCCAGATGATGTCTACTCATACGCCACGTATTGCCATGGTGATTGCTCCTGAAACCTTTCGTGATGAAGAATATGTCATCCCTCGTAAATGCTTTGAGGATGCTGGATGCCAAGTGACGGTGTTTAGTACAAGGCTCGGTGAGGCACTTGGAGCCTATGGGGCTGTGGTGACCATTGATGCCGACCTTACACAAACCCCTCCGACCCCCGAAACCTATGATGCCCTCATGCTTGTGGGAGGCTTTGGCAGTGTGACCCATCTGATTCCCAACCCTGAGGTGCATGCCATCCTTCGTGCGTTTGCTCAAGCTCAAAAACCCACGAGTGCGATTTGTATTAGTCCTATGGCACTTGCGAAGGCAGGGGTATTGGCACACAAGCAAGCAACGGTATGGGCGTGTGAGGACTCTTTGGCATGTTTCCAACAGGCGGAAGTTTCTTACCAAGAAGCCCCTGTGGTACAGGATGGTCATTTCTTAACAGGGAATGGTCCTGATGCCTCAGAAGCGTTTGCAATGCAGCTTGTTGCAATGTGTCGGGGTGCTGTGTCTGTATGACCTCTACCGTGGTATGGGTGCTATATGACGGTGACTGCCGAGTGTGTACCCGTTGGCAGCTGAGCGTGTTGCAACAGACCTTTGCAGGCTTCACTGTGTGTGGTGTGTCTCAGCGCACGCCTCTTGGAGAACAACTGGTGGCACTGGCACGTCAGTATGATGCGACCACCTATTTTTCTCAGGCCCCTCAACCCCTTGAGGGGGTATGGGTGTTTTGTACCCCTTTAGAAGAAACGCTCTCTGAGCTTGCTTCTCCGCCCTTGACTGACTCACTTGAGGGCTTCCATACGCTTGCGACTCGTTTACTGAATACGCCTGCCATGGCGGGTGAGGGGGCTTGGCGGGCGTTCTGGGGAGGCGAAGGGGTGTGTTGGTTATATCGTGCGTTGGTGCCTACCTCGGGGCGACAGGCACTAGGACAGAGGGTGCAGAAAATGTTTGCTTCTGTGGCGTATGAAGCCTACCAAGTGCCTCTGACGGCATGGGTGTTCCATGCGGGGTATCGTCTGCTGACGATGATAAGAAAGTATCTTCCGTAGTCTAGTGGTGAGGGGGGCTGTTTCAAGATAGCGTTTTGAGGACATTCACGTTACCATACCCTTAAACCCCATGGCGTGTGAAACGACCTTTTTGACTGTACGATTCGTGGTTACATGATTGAAATAGAGTAAATACCTGATGCAGACCCCTGAGTTTTTAACCCCTCTGATTCATAGCCTAGCGTTTATTTTATTGACCGTCATGCACTGGGTACACAGCACGATTGATGCCTTAGGCTATGCTGGTGTGGCACTTTTGATGGCGATTGAGTCTGCCAATATTCCCCTGCCCAGTGAGCTGATTCTGCCCTATGCGGGGTTTTTAGTACAGCAGGGTAAAATGAACTTTCATCTTGCCGCTTTTGCAGGGGCTGTGGGGTGTGTGTTGGGTTCGTGGCCATGTTATGTCATTGGGGAAAGAGGCGGAGAAGACTTCTTAAAAAAATACGGAAAATGGCTTCTGTTGAGTCCTCATGACCTTGAAAGTGCCAAAAAATGGAGTCATACTTGGGGGGATATGGCATTTTTTATCTGTAGAATGCTTCCTGTGTTGCGGACGTTTATTTCGGTACCCGCAGGGATTTTACGGGTTCGCTTTGGACGTTTCATGTGGCTGACGTTTTTAGGGTCGTGGGTGTGGAGCTATGGGCTGGTGTATGTGGGCGTGCTGTTTGGAGAAAACTTGGAAGCGTTTAAGCACGTATGGCACAAGTTTGATGCCGTGATTTTAGGGGTGCTATTGGTGTTGGGTCTGTGGTACTTGTATAAACACTTGAAGCCGATGTTTGCGAAGTCTGTATAAAGAGAAGCTTGCGCTGATACGTCGTAGTCGTGATACATCTTTGTTGCTTTATGTGTTTTGAGAGGGGTCTTTGATGTCTTCGCTGTTGTCACCTGTACCATATCGTCTCATCTTGGTGGTGCCTGAATCCTGTACCGCATTGTCTTCATGGGTAGAACACGTGGTGTTGCCTAGCTTGACGCATGAAGCACTCGCCTTGCCGAAGGTGTCTTGTATGGGCGTAGGGGGGGGTACCAACACGCCTATTGCCCTGTGTGTGGAGGGTGTTGGCTTGCCTCAAGCACCTCATGATGCCTTACGGGTCTGTCAAGAAGCGTGGCACGTGCATCAGTTGCCGCTAGATTGGGCGTTGATAGAAGGGGACACTTCCGAGTTGCGTAAAAAGCTACTGGTCAGTGACATGGACAGTACCTTACTGCAAGGCGAATGTATTGATGAATTGGCGGAAGTCGTGGGGCTGAAACCTAAGGTGGCAGACATTACGGCGCGTGCCATGCGTGGCGAACTCCCTTTTGAGCCTGCACTTCGGGAAAGAGTGGCACTGCTGAAAGGTATCCCCGTGAGTGTGATTGAGTCGACGCTGGCACGCTTGCCTTACATGCCAGGGGCTAAAACCCTGTGTGCCACCATGAAGCATCATGCCCAAGCAACCTTGGTGCTAGTATCGGGTGGGTTTACCTTGTTTACCGGTGCTGTGGTGAACGCATTAGGGATGGATGCGCAGTACAGTAATGTGTTAGGGGTATGTCCTGAAACCCACACGCTAACAGGAGAGGTCTCGGGTGACCCTACACTACAAGAAATTGTAGGGCAACAGACGAAATTGCAGGTGTTAAAGCAGTATACCCAACGTTTAGGGTTGGCATCTTCTCAAACGCTTGCCGTAGGCGATGGTGCCAATGACCTTGCCATGATTTGCCATGCGGGGATGGGGGTGGCGTATCATGCCAAGCCCTTGGTGGCACAGCAGGCACAGTATGGCATACACCATACAGACCTTACCACCCTACTGTATTTTCAGGGATATACACAAGCTGAGTTTGTCCACAGCTCTCCTGTACGCTTCCCATAGGGGAACACGTGCGAACGTGCGTTTCATGAAGCTCACTACCCCAAGGCATCCCTAGGGTATCTTGTGTTGGCGGTTTCTCCTGTTGGTAGGGTGTTTGTATCAAGCGTAACTTTGTTGTACATTGAATACTATGCTGTGGCTTAGTGCCTTTTTACCGTTGTGTGTGCATTGCAATCGCATTTTAATGCTAACGTTTGGGGCTTCCCTGTAGGCAAAAAAATGCGGGTTTTGCGTTTTTGCTCAGTGTTCGATCGTACCGTGTGTATCTTGAGATGAGCCTTCTATGATAGAATCCCTTTTTTACTGGATTTTTGCCCTCCTTGCATTGGGTGGTGCTGCCTTTGTTGTTCTTCATCCCAATGTGGTTTATAGTGCCTTGGGCTTACTCCTGACCTTTATGATGGTGGCAGGGATTTTTGCCCTTAATAATGCCGATTTTGTCGCCATTTCGCAGGTGCTTGTGTACGCCGTAGGACTCGTGATTGTGATGCTGTTTGCATTGATGTTCACAGGGACAAGTCAGTCACAATTTTCTACCTATATTCCTAAGTCTCGTTTTGTGCCTTTGAGCATTCTGGCGGGACTTTTTCTTGTCTTGATCGTGTGCGTCCTTCAGGGGCAGTTTTTACCTGTGGTGGATGTGAAATCAGCACAAGTCCAACAGTTTACCCAACTCATTGCAAAAGAAGGTACAACCGCCTCGTTGGGTGTATTGCTGTTTAGCAAATATTTGCTTCCTTTTGAGATTGCTTCTATTTTACTGACTGCCACCATGGTGGGTGCCTTGATGATTTCCAGAAAAGAAGAACCCTCGCAAGAAACTTGTGAAGCTCCTCAGGCGACTGAAGGTAAGCCTGAGCCTCTTTTAAAGCTTTTTGACGATGCCCCTTTATCTTAAAAGCAACGTAACCTCAAGATTGGACTGAACTTCTTATGGATATGACGGTTTACCATTATATTGTCTTAGCCACTGTACTGTTTCTTATCGGGCTGTTTGGTGTATTGACCAATCGCCACTTAGTACGGATGCTCATGTGTGTTGAGCTGATGCTCAATGCGGTGAATATCTGTTTTATTGCCATCAATAACTATGTGCATCCTAGTGCTGATGGGCTGCATGGTCATATTTTTTCCATGTTTATTCTCACGGTTTCTGCCGCTGAGGCAGCACTGGGGCTTGCCATTGTGTTGTATCTTTTCCGCTTAAAGCGTTCTGTGGACGTGACCCAGTTTGAAACATTACATGGGTAACGTGTAGAACGTGTGTCATGAGCAAAGCTTTGAATGACATCGTTGTCTATCCTTTTCACCTTCTAGGTGTGTAGGTTCTTGGTCACACTTGCTGTTTATTTCCTTTTCGTGTGGTATTAGAAGGTTACTTCTTTTCATGACTTTGGATTTTT